>JACRPB010000326.1 GCA_016214175.1 Rhodocyclales bacterium | reverse complement strand
GACTTTGCTGTCGGCGTCGCTGGTGGCGCCGCTGGCGAGCGTGGCGGCGGTCGTGTTGAGGGTGGCCACGGTGTTGGCGTTGTAGACCTTGCTGGCGGCGGTGATGCCGGTGGCGGTGATGGCCTTGGCGGTGATGTTGGCGGTGGCGCCGGAGGCGTCGGCGACGCTGTAGTTGGCGGCATCGGTGCCGGAGAGGGCGAGGCCGGAGACGGTGACGGCCTTGGCGGTGCCGGCGTGCTTGTCGGCGAAGGCGCCGCTGGCGGCGGCGGTGCCGAGGACGACGTTGTCGCCGGCGACGACGCTGCCGGCGGCGAAGGCGGCGCCGGCAGCGTTGAGGGTGGCGACGGTGTTGGCGTTGTAGACCTTGCTGGCGGCGGTGATGCCGGTGGCGGTGATGGCTTTGACGGATACCGCAAGTTCATTGACCGATGCGGCATTGTCGGCGAACTGGTAGCCGAGGCTGCTCGTCAGGCCGCTGGCGTAGCTGACTTCGTGCACGCCGACGACGGGGTTGGCGCTCGTGGAATGGATGCCGCCGATGCTGTAGTTGGCGGTGCCGCCGATGCCGGCAGTGGCGCTCGCATCGCCGTCGATGAAGCCGGTGTAGGTCGGTGTGAAGTTTGCGCCGGTGCCGTAGACGACGGCTTGCGCGCCGGGCGTCACCGACAGCACGGGCGCCACGGTGTAGATGAAGCCGTTGCCGGTTTGCGTCGGCGCGCAGACGGCTGCGTCCGCGCAGTTGTAGTGCTTGAAGTCGGCAGCCAGTGCCGTGAGTCCGGTGCCGCCGTGGCTGTCCTGAGCGGGATTGGCGGAATAGACGAGCCAGCGTGTGCCGGGGGCGGTCGCGAAGACGGTGTTGTCGCCATTGTTCGTGAACGCGTTGCTGGCCGTCACGACGATTGCGTCGGTTGTGCTGCCGGTGGTCGTGACTTGAGGCAGGGTGTCGAACAGGGGATCGTATGCCACCGGCCCGACGACGACGTCGTCCGCCCTGATCGCGACGTGGTCGGCGGTGATGGTGGAGGGGCTCGGCGGGGTGCCGGGAACGCCGGCCGCCAGGGTGACGGTTGCCGGTGCGCCGCCGGCAGCGCCGATGGCTTCGAGGCGAACGTAGCCGTTGCCGCTCACCACGGTGGCGGCCTGGAGGATGCCGGAGTTGTTGACCTGCGCCGACGACAGCGCGTCGGCGGCCTGGGCGCTGAGAAGGATGAGACCGTCGTCGGCGATGATTGCGTTGCCGTTTTGCACGTAGGCGGCGAGCGTGCCCTGGTCGATGGTGAAGCCGATCAGGCGGTTGCCGGCGAAACTGAGCGTGACGGCATCGCCGGCGACCAGGGCGACGGTGCCTTGCGGCGTCGTGATGGTGCCGAGATTGCTGATCCCAGGGGCTAGGAAGGCGACATAGCCGTTGCTGGCGGTGTTGATCGTGCCCATGTTGTCCACAGTGGCGACGCTGTTCGGGTCGGTGGTGAGGAAGGAATAGGTGCCGGCGAGGAAGTCGGCGTCGGTGATGTTCAGGGTCGACGCGACGATGCCGCCGACGTTGACCTGGGCCGTGTCGGCGAACAGGACGCCGTTGGGGTTAACGAGGAATACCTGGCCGTTGGCGTTCAGCGCGCCCGCGATTTCGGATGCGCCGCCGGCGGCCGAGACGCGGTTGAGGGCGACGGCGGAACTGTTGGGCTGGACGAAGTTGACCGTGGCCGCCGAACCGACGTTGAACGTGGTCCAGTCGATGGCGACCTTGCTCGTGGTTTGGTCGACGGTCATGGTGGCGGCATTCGTGGCGATGGTCGCGCTGCCGGTGCCTGGGGCGACGCTGCCGCCCGTGGGTAGCGCGTTGGCGGCCAACTGGGCGTGCGCCGGCATGGCGCCGGCCAGGCACAACAGCCAGACGGCCAGGCGGCTCATCAGCCGCCGCGGGCGCATGATGTAGGTCAGACGCTTGCCGCCGGGGAGGCGGACGGTAAAGCTCGTAGGCTTGCGGGTTGGCTTCTTGCTCATGATGGGCTCCTGTCAGGAAGGCTTGTCGGTGGTCGGTGACGCCAGTCGTCACGGTATGAGCGAATTCTGGGCAAGGCGGGGCCGGGCGGCGATGGACTGAACCCCCCGATCGGTCGCCGCAAAATCCCACTCGGCCGGTGGGACCGGTCCCCCGTGGGGCGCTACAGACGTAGCCGCATGCCGAGTGGGAATGGGTAGGTGGAACTACTGTGCCGGCAGCGTCGACGCGACGGCAGAAAAAAAAGAACCCGCGCCGGGCGCGGGTCGAAGGGGAGGAAGTCGAGGTCGGGGTTAGAAGAACTTTATCGCTTGCAGCCAGAAGCGCGTGTCGTCATGGGTGCCGTCGGAATCGTTGCCGGTGATGTTGCGGCCCGGATTGCTGCCGAGGCGACGGGCGAGGCTCATCAGGACGGCGAAGTTTCCGGGCTGGCTCCATTGCAGGCCGAAGCCGGCGGCGGACAGCGTATAGCGGTTGGGAATGGCGCTGGGTGCCCATTCGTTGCGGGCGACGCGAATGCTGCCGCTGTCGACGAAGGCCGCGACGCGCAACGCCGGGGTGAACTCGTAGCGGAATTCGAGGTTGAGCAAGGCGCCCTCGTCGCCGGTCGCTTCGCCCTGAGGATAGGCCCGCACGCCCTGGGGGCCGCCGAGGACGAACTTCTCCGACGAGTCGAGGTTCTTCGACGCGAACTGTCCGGCAAGGGCGAGATAGAGCGAGCTGTTGGTGCCGAGTCGCTGCAAGCGCAACAGGTTCCATGCCGTCTTGGTATAGCTGCCGTCGGTATGGGCGTTCAGCGCGGCATTGCGGTCGCTGATCCAGTCGCTCAGGTGTAGGTTGCCGCGCGAGAAGGCGAGCGCGGCGCTGGTCTGGCCGCCGCTGCCGAAGCCGTCGCGGCCGTCTGCGGCGAGAGTGGCGGTCACGACGCCGGTACGCCGGTCGCTGGTGGTGGCGACGACGGTTTCGTCGAAGTACTTGCGTGCGTCGTAGCCGAGGCTGCCGCGCAGGTTGTAGTCGCGGCTGCGGACGAAGGGATAGGACGCCGTCAGAGTTGCGACGCTGGCCTTGCCGCGCGCTTGCAGCGCGGCGAAATCGCAGCACAGGACGTACTTCGACGCGGCATAGGCGGCGCCGAGCTTGAGGCCGCTGCCGCCGATCGGAACTTGGTAGCCGATGCGCCCGTAATCGACGCCGCTGGAATGGATGAAGCGCAGCGTCGCGTCGTCGCCGGCGCCCGAGGGATCGTTGAGGTTGAGCGAGGCGCCGATGCGTCCGGTGCCGCTGAACTTGTTGCCGGCGTTGTCGAGAATGACGCTGCCGCCGACGAGCGGTCCTTCGGTGACGTTGGCGATGACCGTCGACGTGCCGACCGTGGCGCCGGGCGCAATCGCGGCACGGGCGTCGACGCCGGGGGTGTCGTCGAGCAGCAGCAGGCCGCGTTCGAGGTTCTCCTGGCGGATGACGGAACCGGCACCGAGCGCGTTCTCCAGCACTTTCTGCGCATAGGCGCCGGAGAGGCGGACGCGGCCTTCCGGCACGACGCTGATTTTGTCGGCGCTCCCTTCGAGGACGACGATTTCGACCATGCCGTCCTTGACGTCCTGGGCCGGAACGTAGGCACGTGCGACGAAATGGCCGCGATCGCGGTAATGGCTCGTCAGGATGTCGGCCGCCCGGTTGACGTCGGACAAGCTGAGTTCGCGGCCGACGAACTCCTGGACCAGGGGCAGCAATTCGGCTTCGGTGTAGGTCTGGGTGCGGGAGATACGGAAGCCGTTGACGCGAAAACGCGCCGACGCCAGGGCGCTCGGCGGCGGCCGCAGCGGCTCGTCGATCAGCGGCTGGGTGCGTTGGCGCTGCGGCGGCGCCGGCGGCAGCGAACGCTCCAGTTCGTTGAGGATCTGGCCGGAGTCGGGTGCCACCTGGGCCCAGGCTCCGGCCGGCGTGAGCAGGCTGCTGCACAGCGTTGGGAGCAGGATGTTGCGGCGAAGTGCGCTTAGCGGTTTCATGTCGATGTCCTCGATTCCGGTGTGCGGGATCGCCCATCGATCCCGCGGGGTCTTGTGGGGGAGCGGCTAGATCAGCGCCACTTCGGAAATTCCGACGGCAACCCGAAAATTGGCGCCGTAACAGATCAGCTTGCTCACTTCGTAGCTGACGGAGGCCACGACGAAGCAGTTTTCGAGCGCCACGCCCTGGCGTTGAGCGCGCCGCGCGACAGTTTGCAAAGCGTCGCCGTTGAGTCTGACGATGCGGCCTACGTAGCCATCTAGATCATTCATGTTTCCCCGCCTGGATCCCCTGGTCTTCGGTCGTCCGGCGCCACTGGCGCCGGGGCCCCCAGGGACGAGCGGCGCAGCTCGCTCGTTGCGAACCGCCATGTCCCTGGGCAGACGAATGCTAGGAGACCCGCGGCTCGGGCTGAATTCCACGAAGCCTGTATTCTGCTTACCGGTTAACCGGTAACCCGAGTCGCCGATCGGGTACGCGGATTAGATGGTGACCGGTATGCGCTGGGCGCCGAAAGGCTTGGCAAATGGGCCGAAGCGGCCGGCGATGGCGGCGGCGCAGTGCCGGCAGCGGCCGGCGTCGTCGAGGTCGTAGCTCAGGATTTCGTACCAGTCGCGCTCGATGACGGGCTTGCCGCATTGCGGGCAGTGCGTGACGTCGCCGGCGCGGTCGTGCACGTTGCCCGTATAGACGTAGTGCAGGCCGGCGTCGAGGGCGATGTTGCGCGCGCGGCGCAGGGTTGCCGGCGGCGTCGCCGGCACGTTGCCCATCTTCCAGTCGGGATGGAAGGCGGAAAAATGGAGCGGCATCTCGGGCCCCAATTCGGTCGCCACCCATTTCGCCAACTCGCCGAGTTCCTGGTCGGAGTCGTTGTGGCCGGGAATCACCAGAGTGGTCAGTTCGACCCAGCAGCCGGTTTCGTGATGCACGAGCGCGATGAGGTCGAGCACGGGCTGCAGACGGGCGCCGCAGAGCTTGAAGTAGAAGTCGTCGCTGAAGGCCTTGAGGTCGATGTTGGCCGCATCCATCCTGGCGTAGAACTCGCGCGCCGCGGCCGGGTGCATGTAGCCGGCGGTGACGGCGACGGCGTTGACGCCCAGCGCATGGCAGGCGTCGGCCGTGTCCATCGCGTATTCGGCGAATGTCACCGTGGCGGTGTAGGTGAAGGCGTCGCTGTTCGCCCCGACGCGGACGGCCGCGGCGGCGATGGCCTGCGGCGTGGCTGCGTCGAGCAGGCGGTCCATTGCGCGCGACTTCGAGATGTCCCAGTTCTGGCAGAACTTGCAGGCGAGGTTGCAGCCGGCGGTGCCGAAGGACAGGATCGCGGAGCCGGGGAAGAAGTGGTTGAGCGGCTTCTTCTCCACCGGGTCGATGCAGAAGCCGGAGCTGCGGCCGTAGGTGGTGAGGATCAGTTCGCCGCCCTTGTTGGCGCGCACGAAGCAGGCGGAGCGCTGGCCGTCGTGCAGCTTGCAGTCGCGCGGGCAGAGGTCGCACTGGATGCGCCCGTCGGGCAGCGCGTGCCACCAGCGGGCCGGGGTGCCGCTCAGTTCGTCTGCTGCTCGTTCCATTTCCTGACCTCGTAGCGGTAGAGTCTGACGCCCGGCGCCCAGAAGTCGGGCGCGAAGCCGGCCTTCTCTTTGAGATGGGCGAGAAAGATCTTTGGTTCCGGCAGACTCTCCCAAACCTGGGGCAGGAAGGTGGCGCGGCGGCCTGCGCATTCGAAAATCACGCCGTCGACGCCGGGACGCAGCTTGGCCAGGGCGTCGGCTTCGTCGGCGCAGTCAATGGGTTCGGCGGGCGCCAGCAGCGAGACCTCGACGCGCGTCGCCGGCAATTCCCGTTGCGCCAGCGGCGGGAAGCGCGGGTCGCGGAAGGCCGCGGCCTGGGCGTTGGCGCTGATGTCGGTCGCTAGCGGACGCCAGGCCTCAAGCGAACCGATGCAGCCGCGCAGCTTGCCGTCCTGGGTCAGGGTCACGAAAGTGGCTCCGGCCTGGTCGAGTTGCGGATGCGCAGGCTCGGGTTGCGGCGGCTCCCCGAACTGGGCGGCGATGGCATTGCGGGCGCGGATCAGCAGGCTGGCGCCGAGTTCATCCATGGGCGGTCTCCGTAAAGGCGAAGGCGGCATAGCCGACGACGCGCGACTTGTCGCCGGCGGTGTCGCCGGAATTGCGCAGGTCGAGCAGTTGCGGGTTCAGGCGCAGGCGCTGCGCGGCGGCGAGCAGGCCGTTGATCGGCACCGCGCCGCAGGCCTGGTCGTAGCTGGTAAGGGGCCGCAGGTGCAGGATGTCGTCGGCGGTGCGGCGATCGGTCTGCTGGGCGGCGGCGTAATTCTGGTAGTGAGACAGATCGGAACTGACGAGGATCAGGGTCTCGGCGCCGCCGCAAAGGGCCGCCATGACTTCGGCGACGGCTTCGCCCGAGGCTTCGCCGACGGCGAACGGCGCCAGCTTGAAATCTCCGAGCACGGCCTGCAGGAAAGGCAGTTGCACTTCGAGCGAGTGCTCCTGGGCGTGGGCGTCGTCGCCGAATCGTACTTGCGGCAGTTGCAATGCGGCAGCGATGGCCTCCTTGTCCAGTCGAACGTTGCCGAACGGCGTGGCGAAGGCGTCGACCGTCGGCACGGCGAGGCCGCGCAAGGCCACACGGTGCGTCGGGCCGAACAGTACGACACGGCGTATGGCATCGTGCAGAGGTGCGAGCAGCGCATAGGCGCTAGCGGCGACGGGGCCGGAATAGACGTAACCGGCATGGGGAACGATCAAGGCCTTGGGTTTCACGGCCGGCGGCTTGACGGCGCCCAGTAGCGCGGCAAGCGTCTGTCCGAGCTTCCCGGCGTCGCCGGGATAAAACATGCCCGCTACCGCGGGCGGCCGGATGCTCAAGCTTGGCATGCTCACCTCCCTTTTCCAGGATAGGGCCGATCTCGGGGCGCTTCAAGCCAGGACGGCGAGGCCTGCGCCAAGGCCGACGCCGATCGCCAGCAGGCCCGGCAGCGTGCGTCGGGCCAGCGCGGCGCCGCCGATGGCGACGACCAGCCCGATCTTGAAGGACAGGTTGGAAAGGATCGCCAGTACGATGGAGGCGACGGCCTCGAACTGGGTCAG
This sequence comes from Rhodocyclales bacterium, assembly GCA_016214175.1. GTDB lineage: Bacteria > Pseudomonadota > Gammaproteobacteria > Burkholderiales > Rhodocyclaceae > Nitricoxidireducens. Next base: position 30,103 of record JACRPB010000326.1, on the reverse strand, counting down.
TTTTTCGATGTTGTAGAGTCGCAGCGTCGACAGCACGACGGCGTCCACGTCGGTGAGGCCGGAGGCGAGGGCGACGAGGTAAAGCCCCTTGGTGCCGGCGATGTCCTGGAGCCAGGCGGAAAGAATCAGGACGGCGCCGTAGAGCAGGCCGAAGGTCAGCGCCACCCGGATTTCGGTCGGGTTGGTTACTTCCGGCATGGGCAGCGCGCCGCTTTCCTTGAGCGTATGCCAGCCGTAGAGCGTGACCAGGAGGCCGACGACGGAGCCGGCGCCGAGCACGGTGATCAAGGGCAGCGCCAGGCCGGGGGCGACCACGGCCGCGACGAAGGCCAGACGCAGCGCCACCGTGACGTTGGCGAGCAGGATCACCAGCGTCGCCGTGCGGGCGAGATCTTCGTGGCTGCGGGCATAGCGGGCGAAGACCATGGTCGTCGCCGTCGACGAGGCCAAGCCGCCGAAGAAGCCGATCACCGCCGCGCCGTGCTCGCTGCCGATGACGCGCAGCGCGGCATAGCCCGTGAGCGAGATGCCGGAAATCAGCACCACCATCCACCAGATCTGTAGCGGGTTGAGCGCCGCATAGGGACCGAAGTCGCGGTCGGGCAGGATGGGCAGGACGACGAAGGACAGCACCGCGAACTGGAGCACCGAGATGACGTCCTTGTGCGTGAGGCTGGTGCTGATGCCGTGGAGCTGGGCCTTGAAGTAGAGCAGCACCGTGGTGGCGATCGCGGCCAGGATGGCCAGCGTCGCATAGCCGAACCAGACGGCGGCGCCGAGGCCGTAGCAGACCATCAGCGCGACCACCGAGGTGGTGCCGGGATCGCCGCTGTCGTCGGGATCGGCAATCGTGGCGGCGATCATCATGGCGCCGACGACCAGCATGCCGATGGCGAGTATCCAGCCGCTGCCGGTCTGCTGCGCGATCAGCGCCGACAGGCAGCCGAGCAGACCGACCAGGGCGAAAGTGCGCAGGCCGGCCTTCGGGTCGACGCGCCGTTCGCGTTCGAGGCCGATCAGCAGGCCGATGGCGAGGCTGATGGCGAAGGCCTGGACGTGCGCGAATGCGGTCGGCGCGAAGATGTTCATATGCCGCATTGTATAGAATGCGGCACATGAGCTACTACGCACTGGTCCCGGCCGCCGGCGGCGGCGCCCGCATGGGGGCGGGACGCCCCAAGCAATACCTGCCGCTGCTGGAACGGCCCCTGATCTGGCATACCCTGGCGACGCTGTGCGCCGTGCCCGCCGTCGCGCGCGTGTTCGTCGTGCTCGCGCCCGACGATGCCGAGTGGGAGCGCTACGACTGGTCGGCGTTCGCCGGCCGCTTGGAGATTCTGCGCTGCGGTGGGGCGACGCGCGCCGACAGCGTCGGCAACGGGCTCAAGGCCTTGCTCGGCCGCGTCGCCGCGGAGGACTGGATGCTGGTGCACGATGCTGCGCGCGCTTGTTTGACGGTGGCGCAGGTCGAGACGTTGATCGCCGCGCTCGGCGACGATGCGGTCGGCGGCCTGCTGGCGCAGCCGGTGGCCGATACGCTGAAGCGGGCGGACGGCGCCGGACGCAGCGAGGGCACCGTTTCGCGCGAAAATCTCTGGCAGGCGCAGACGCCGCAGATGTTCCGCCATGGTCTGCTGCTGAGCGCGCTCGCATCCGCGCCCGCGGTGACCGACGAGGCGGGCGCGGTCGAGGCGCTGGGGCTGAAACCGCAGTTGGTGGCGGCCGACGCGACGAACCTCAAGGTCACTTATCCGCTGGATTTGCATCTGGCGGAAATCATTCTGCGCGACAGGAAACAATCATGAATCTTCCCTTCCGCATCGGCCAGGGCTACGACGTCCATCCGCTGGTGCCCGGCCGCAAGCTCCTGCTCGGCGGCGTCGAGATCCCAGCCGAGCGCGGCCTGCTCGGCCATTCGGACGCCGACGCGCTGCTGCACGCGATTACCGACGCCGTGCTCGGTGCGGCGGGGCTGGGCGACATCGGCCGCATGTTTCCGGATAGCGACGAGAAATGGCGCGGCGCCGACAGCCGGGTGCTGCTGCGCGGTGCGCTGGCGGCGGTGAAGGTGGTCGGCTGGCGCGTCGGCAACGTCGATGCGACGGTGATCGCCCAGGCGCCGCGCATCGCCGCCTACGTCGCGGCGATGTGCGCCAATATCGCCGCCGACCTGGAAGTACCCGCGGGGCAGGTCAACATCAAGGGCAAGACGACGGAACGCCTGGGCTTCGAAGGCCGCGGCGAGGGCATTGCGGCGCAGGCCGTGGCGCTGCTGGTACGCGCCGATGGCGGCTGAGCCGGACGCCGCAGCCGCGCTGCGACTGTTCTTCGCGCTCTGGCCGCCGCCGGACGTCGCCCGGCGACTGCATGCTGCCGCGCAAGAGCTCCATGGGGTCTGCTGCGGACGCCTGATGCGGCAGGACAGCCTGCACGTCACGCTGGCCTTTCTCGGCGACGTGCCGGCGGATCGCGTCGTCGCCGCCGAGGCCGCCGCGGCGGGCGTGGCGGGCGTGGCGGCCGCCGGCTTCGCCTTCGAGCTCGACCGTCTGGGCTACTGGAAACACAACCGCATCCTCTGGGCCGGCAGCGCCGCGGTATCGGCGGGGCTGAATGCTCTGGCCGGCAGGCTCGCCGAGAAGTTGCGCGCCGCGGGCTTCGAACTCGAGGCGCGCCCCTTCGCCGCACATGCGACCCTGTCGCGCAACGTCGTTGCGGTGCCGGCCAAACTGCCGCCGTTGGCGCCGATCGCGTGGCCGGTCGCGGACTTCGCCCTCGTCGCGTCGCGCAGCACGGACGCCGGTTCCCGCTACGAAGTGCGGCGCCGCTGGGCGTTGGCGGCGCCTATCGTTTAGAATCCGGGCTCGAACGGGGGACCCACTTGGAATTGAATCCTTTTCGCCGCAATGGCGCTTCGGCGCGCCTGGAGCAATTGCGCACGCTGTCGCTGCTGGTCGACCTGACGCCCGCGGAACTCGCGGTCGTCGACGGCTGGCTGCACGAGCGTAGCTACCTCAAGGACGAAGTCATCTTCGATGCCGGCGAGGAAGGGCAGGCGATCTACATCGTGCTGGAAGGGGAGGTGCTGATCTGCCGCCAGGGCGAAGCCGCGCACGGCCGCATCGCGACGCTCGGACCGGGCACCTTCTTCGGCGAACTGGCCCTGCTCGACGACGCGCCGCGCTCGGCGCAGGCGCGGGCGACGACGCCCTGCAAGCTGATCGTGTTCTTCCGCACCAGCCAAGATGTTGTTTGACTGGTGAACGGCTCGCATCCGCCCGCGCACGCCCACCACGCCTCCGGACCGGTGGTCTGGGTGGCGATCATCGGCGTCACCTGCCTGCTGCTGCTGGTGTTCCAGAAGATGCTGTGGCTGGTGGTGCCTTTCCTGCTGGCCCTGATCCTTTACTACGTGCTGCAGCCGCTGACGCAATACTGCGTCTATCGCGGTTTGGGGCGCGATGCGGCGGCGGCCTGGACGATGTTGCTGTTCCTGGTGGCGCTCGCCGTGGCGTCGCTGTTCATGGTGCCGTGGATCGCCACGCACCTGGTCGACATCCAGGCCTCGGTCGAACCCTATCTGCTCGGCGGCCTGCACTTGCTGGAAAGCTCCCTGAGGGCGCTCGAAGCGGGCTGGCCGGTGCTCGCGAACGCGCACCTGGCCGAGTCGGCCATGCTGAAATTCCAGAACGCCGCCGGCAATGCCAGCGAACACGTCGAGGCGGTAGCCATGGGCATCGCCGCCTGGATGCCGTCGCTGCTGCTGGCGCCTTTCCTCGCCTTCTTCTTCCTCAAGGACGGCATGCGCTTCAAGCGTTTTCTCGCCCATGCGGTGCCGAACGCCTTCTTCGAGAAGACGCTTTATCTGCTGCACGAAGTCGACCAGACGCTGCGCGCCTATTTCACCGGCCTCATGAAACTGACGGTACTCGATACGCTGACGCTGGCGGCCGGGCTCTGGATGCTCGGTTTCCCGGCGGCGCTGGCCCTGGGCCTGATCTGCGCCGTGCTGGCGTGGATCCCCTACGTCGGTTCCATTCTCGGCGGTCTGCTGGTGGTGCTGGTGGCGGCCACCGATTTTCCCGCCGCGCCGGCCATGGCCTACTGGGCGGTCGGGCTGTTCATCGTCGCGCGTCTGCTCGACGACTTCGTCTATATGCCGCTCACCGTCGGCAAGAGTCTGCACATGCATCCGCTGGTGACGGTGCTGATGATCTTCGCCGGCGGCGCCGTGGCCGGCATCTCGGGGCTGATGCTGGTGCTGCCGCTGCTGGGCGTGGTCATGGTTTGCGGCGAGACCGTCGGCAAGGTGGTGACCGACCCGCGGCTCATGGCGCGGCACCGTCATGCCCAGGCGCTGCGGCGGCGCCAGGCCAGCGCCGATCTCGCGCTGTAGAAATGCGAAGGGCAGCCGAAGCTGCCCTTTCCCTGCGCTGCGCGAACCTGCTTACTTGACGCGGTTCTTGTATTCGCCGGTGCGGGTGTCGATTTCGATCTTGTCGCCGGTGGCGACGAAAATGGGCACCGGAACGATGAAGCCGGTGTTGATCTTGGCCGGCTTCAGCACCTTGCCCGAGGTATCGCCCTTGATCGCCGGCTCGGTGTGGATCACCTCGCGCACGACGCTGTTCGGCATTTCGACCGAAATGGCCTTGCCTTCGTAGAAGACGACGTCCATCTGCATGCCGTCCTCGATGTAGTTGAGCGCGTCGCCCATGCTTTCGGCTTCAACTTCGTACTGGTTGTAGTCGGCGTCCATGAAGACGTACATCGGATCGGCGAAGTAGGAATAGGTGCATTCCTTGCGTTCGGGCAGGACTTGCTCGAACTTGTCGTCGGCCTTGTAGACGGCTTCGGAGTTGGTGCCGGTGAGCAGGTTGCGGAACTTGAACTTGACCACGGCAGCGTTGCGGCCGGACTTGTTGTATTCGGCCTTTTGCACGACCAGCGGGTCGGCGCCGACCATGACGACGTTGCCGGTGCGGAGTTCCTGAGCGATTTTCATGTGTTGCGTCCTGGGCGGAATTCTGAAAGCCGCGGATTATATCCGCTGTTCGCAGAAATAAGCCAGGTTGTCGACGAGTTCGCCGGGGGCGGCGGCGCTGGCTGCCCAGCGTGGCGCATGGGCAGCCAGCGCCGGCAGGACGGCGCGGAAAGCGGGCCAGGCGGCCGCGGCGTCGCCGTCGCCGTTCCAGGCGCGCCAGAAGGCACGGAGTGCTTGCGCCGACGCGCTGTCGAGTTCGGCGGTGTAGGGCGCCAGGAAGGCGTCCAGCTTCTTGTGATGGACGTCGTCGTCCTGCGGGTAGATCTGCCAGACGAAGGGGCGCTGCGCCCACTGGGCGCGCACGAAGGAATCCTCGCCTCGCACGAAGTTGAGGTCGCAACTGCCCAGGCGGCGGTCGTACTCGGGCTGGGCGACGAAGGGGACGGCGGCGAGGCGCAGGGCGCCGCGGACGAATTCGGTGCCGACCGCAAACGCGTCGCCGCACCAAGCCGCGACCTGTCGCCGCGGCAGGCCGTCGGCGACCAGGCAGGCGATGGGCTCGCCGCCCTGTGCCCAGGTGTCGAGCAGGCGGGGCAGGGCTGGGTTGTCGTAGCAGAACAGCGAGACCGTCAGTTCGCTGCCGCGGGCGGCGGCGCCGAAGTCGGCGTCGCGCTCGCGCATCAGGCCGCCGCTGCCGGACGTGAAGCCGGGGAAGAAGAAATGCTTGGTCAGCGGCAACGTCGGGTGGGGCGAGGCCAGGCCGTGGCAGCCGGCGACCCAGTCTTCGGCGGAAAGGTATTCGAGATTGATCCAGACCGGCGGCCGCGGCATGCGCGCCATGGCGGCGACGAAGTTTGCGGGCAGGGCGCAGGCGAAGGCTTCGATGACGACGGCGCCGGGTTCGAGGTCGGGGAACGGCTGTCGCCACTGCCGAATCGAAACGCCGTCGACGTCCTGCTCGGTGAGCGTCGGATCGATGCCGGGGCGTAGCGCCGCCAACGGGGCGACGTCATCGATCCAAAGCCTGATCGACCACCCGCGCTCGCGTGCCAGTCGACGCGCCAGGCGCCAGCAGACGCCGGCATCGCCGAGGTTGTCCACGACGGCGCAGAAAATGTCGCAACGGAGCTTCATCGCCCGGTATCCTATCGCAATGAACGATCTTTACCGCTGCACTGCCTGCCCGCGGCTGGCCGGCTTTCTCGCCGACGTCCGTGTCCGCCACCCCGACTACCACGCGCTGCCCGTCGCTCCCTTCGGCGATGCGAAGGCGCGGCTGCTGATCGTCGGGCTCGCGCCCGGCATGCACGGCGCCAATCGGACCGGGCGTCCGTTTACCGGCGACTATGCCGGAATACTTCTCTACGAAACGCTGCATCGCTTCGGGTTTTCCAACCGCCCGGCGTCGGCGGCGCGCGACGACGGGCTCGAACTGACCGACTGCCGAATCACAAACGCGGTGAAGTGCCTGCCGCCGGAAAACAAGCCCGAACCGGCCGAGATCAAGCGCTGCAATCCTTATCTCGCCGCCGAGTTGCAGGCGTCTCCCGACGTGCGCGCGATCCTGGCCCTGGGCCTGGTGGCGCACAAGGCGGTGCTGATGGCGCTGGGCCTGAAGCAGAGCGCCTGCGCCTTCGGCCATGCGGCGCGCCACGAATTGCCCGGCGGCCGGGTGCTCGTCGACAGCTACCATTGCAGCCGCTACAACACCCAGACGCGGCGGCTGACGGCAGAAGGTTTCCACGATGTCTTCCGCCAACTCCGCGCCGAACTCGGCTGAGGCCTTCGATTCGAAGAGATTTCTGGAGACGCTGACCGAGGCGCCGGGCGTCTATCGCTTCATCGATGCCGCCGGCCACGTGCTCTACGTCGGCAAGGCGAAGAACCTGAAGAAGCGGGTTGGCAGCTATTTCCAGAAGAGCGGCCACAGTCCGCGCATCGTGCTGATGCTGCAACAGGTGGCGAGCGTCGACATCACGGCGACGCGCTCCGAGGCCGAGGCGCTGATCCTCGAAAACACGCTGATCAAGAAGCTGGCCCCGAAGTACAACATCCTGTTTCGCGACGACAAGTCCTATCCGTATATCGCGCTGACCGGCGATGCCTTCCCGCGCCTGGCCTACCATCGCGGCGCTTTCGACAAGAAGGCGCGCTATTTCGGGCCGTTCCCGAGCGGACTGGCGGTGCGCGAGAGCCTGCAACTGCTGCAAAAAACCTTCTTCCTGCGCACTTGCGAGAATGCGGTGTTCGCGCATCGCTCGCGGCCCTGCCTGATGCACCAGATCAAGCTCTGCAAGGCGCCCTGCGTCGGACTGATTTCGGCGGAGGACTACGCGCGCGACGTGCGCATGGTCGAACTGTTCCTGCGCGGCCGTCACGGCGAAGTGATCGAGCGCCTGACCGATGCGATGCAGGCGGAAGCCGAGGCGCTGCATTTCGAGGCGGCGGCGGCGCTGCGCGATCAGGTGCGCGCCTTGCAGGCGGTCTTGCACCGGCAGTACGTGAGTTCGACGCGCGAGGAGGACGTCGATATCCTCGCCGCCGTCGTCGTCCGCGGCGAACTCTGCGTCAATCTGGCGATGGTGCGCGGCGGCCTGCACATGGGCGACCGCGCTTTCTTCCCCAAAGCGGGCGAGGGTGAGCCCGATGCGAGCGAAGGACTGGCGGCCTTCATCGAGCAGCACTACATCGATCACCCGGTGCCGGAGCGTCTGATCGTCGGGCTCGACCTCGACGACGACTGGTCGGCGTTGTTCGACAACAAGAAGGTCGGCATCGGACTGCCGAAAAACGAAATGGAGCGCGCCTGGCTGGCGATGCCGGAAAAGAATGCCGAACTGGCGATCGAGTCGCGCCGGCACGCCCGCGCGCGCGCCGGCGGACGCCTCGACGCGCTGCGTGCGGCGCTCGATCTGGCCGAGCCGCCGGCGCGCATCGAGTGCTTCGACATCAGCCACACCATGGGCGAAGGCACGGTGGCGTCCTGCGTCGTCTGCGTCGAAGGGGCGATGAAGCACGGCGATTACCGCCGCTTCAACATCGCCGGCATCGAGCCCGGCGACGACTACGCGGCGATGCGCCAGGCGCTGACGCGGCGCTACGAGAAGGTGGCGACGGGCGAGAGCCTGGCGCCCGACCTGATTTTCATCGACGGCGGCAAGGGGCAGCACCGCGTGGCGCGCGAAGTGCTGACCGAACTCAATCTGGAACACCTGGCGTCGGTCGGCATCGCCAAGGGCGAAGGCAGGAAGCCGGGGCTGGAAACGCTTTTCGTCCATGGCCGCTCGGAGCCGCTACAATTGACCCCGGACAACGCAGGCTTTCACCTGATCCAGGAAATCCGCGACGAAGCGCATCGTTTTGCCATCGCCGGCCATCGGGCGCGGCGCGCCAAGGCACGCGGGCGCTCGAAGCTGGAAGACGTGCCCGGCATCGGGCCGGCGCGGCGGCGAGCGCTGCTGGCCCATTTCGGCGGGCTGGACGGCGTACTGGCGGCGACGGTGGAAGATCTGCGTCGCGTCGAGGGCATCAGCAAGAAGCTTGCCGACGAAATTTATAACGCTTTGCACTGAGACGATGGCCCCATCCTGAGACGATGCTTTTCAATCTTCCCAACCAACTGACCTGGGCGCGCATTCTGATGATCCCGCTCGTGGTAGGGGTGTTCTACGTCCCTTCGCACTGGCTTTCCTACGCCGAACGCAACGTCGCGGCGACGGTGTTCTTCACCATCGCCGCATTGACCGATCTGGTGGACGGCTGGATTGCGCGCAAGCTGAACCAGACCTCGGCCTTCGGCGCCTTCCTCGACCCGGTCGCCGACAAGCTGATGGTGACCGCGGCGCTGGCCGTCTTGCTGCAAATGGATCGCGTGGATGCCGTGATCGCCTTCGTCATCATCGGCCGCGAAATCACGATTTCGGCGCTGCGCGAATGGATGGCGAAAATCGGCGCGGCGAAAAGCGTGGCCGTGTCCTTCCTCGGCAAGCTGAAGACGACGGCGCAGATGATCGCGATCCCGATGCTGCTGTTCCACGATCCGCTCGGGCCGCTGGCACCCCACGTCGTCGGTACCTGGCTCATCTACGCCGCGGCGATCCTGACGCTGTGGTCGATGGTTTACTACCTGCGCAAGGCTTGGCCGATCATTCTGGCACGCGTCGAGGAATAGTGTCGCAAAGCCAGGGCTTATCAGGCCTTGAGGCTAACCCACGGAAAAGGTTATAATCCAAGGATTGCCTGCCCAGGGTGGGTAGGCAAAATCCACACGCCCGGCGCCGATTGGGTGCTCCTGCGGGAGACGCGGCCGGGCGGCGGTTCAACCCAAACGGAGATAGAGATTATGAGTACTACCATGCGCCAGATGCTGGAGGCCGGCGTGCATTTCGGCCACCAGACCCGTTTCTGGAACCCCAAGATGGCCCCCTTCATTTTCGGCCATCGCAACAAGATCCACATCATTAACCTTGAAAAGACCCTCGCCAAGTACAACGAGGCGATGACTTTCGTCAAGAAGCTGTCCGCCAAGAAGGGCACGATTCTCTTCGTCGGCACCAAGCGTCAGGCGCGCGAGATCCTCGCCGAAGAGGCCCAGCGCTGCGGTATGCCCTATGTCGACGAGCGCTGGCTGGGCGGCATGCTCACCAACTTCAAGACGGTCAAGCTGTCGATCAAGCGCCTCAAGGATCTGGAACAAATGCAGACGGACGGCAGCTTCGACCGCCTGTCGAAGAAGGAAGCCCTGACCTTCAGCCGCGAACTCGCCAAGCTGCAGAAGAGCATGGGCGGCATCAAGGACATGCCGGGCCTGCCTGACGCGATCTTCGTCATCGACGTCGGCTACCACAAGATCGCCATCACCGAGGCCGGCAAGCTGGGTATCCCGGTGGTCGGCATCGTCGACACCAATCATTCGCCCGAGGGCATCAGCCACGTGATCCCCGGCAACGACGATTCCTCGCGCGCCATCCGCTTGTATGCCCGCGGCGTGGCCGATGCGATCCTCGAAGGCAAGAACCAGTCGATCGCCGACGTGGTTCAGGCCGTGGCCGGCGACGACGAGTTCGTCGAAGTCGAAGAAGGCTCCGCCGAGTAAGGGATGAGCGGCGACGCGGCGCGTGTCTGCAAGCGCGCCGTGCCGTCGTGGCGTACGAATATCTGAATCTGGAGTAGAGAAATGGCGGAAATCACCGCAAGCATGGTCAAGGAACTGCGCGAGAAGACCGACGCGCCGATGATGGAATGCAAGAAGGCGTTGACCGAAGCCGAAGGCGACATGGCCAAGGCCGAGGAAATCCTGCGCGTCAAGCTCGGCAACAAGGCGACCAAGGCCGCTACACGCATCGCCGCCGAAGGCATCGTCGGCCTCTATCTGGCCGCCGACGGCAAGCTCGCCAGCTTGGTGGAAGTGAATTGCGAAACCGACTTCGTCGCCAAGAACGACGACTTCATCGCCCTGGCGAAGAGTCTGGCGCAACTCGTGGCGACGCAGAAGCCGGCCGATGTGGCGGCCCTGTCGGCCCTCGAACTCAACGGCGCTACGGTCGAAACCACGCGCACCGCCCTCATCGGCAAGATCGGCGAGAACTTGTCGATCCGCCGTTTCGAACGCATCGAGGCCCAGGGCAAGCTGACCTCCTATGTGCACGGCGGCGCCAAGATCGGCGTGCTGGTGGACGTCACCGGCGGCGACGAGCAACTGGCCAAGGACCTGGCGATGCATATCGCGGCGTCGAAGCCGAAGTCCCTCGACGCTTCCGGCGTTTCGGCCGACCTGCTCGACACCGAGCGCCGCATCGCCATCGAGAAGGCGCGCGAAGCCGGCAAGCCCGAAGCGATGCTGGAGAAGATCGCCGAAGGCACGGTGCAGAAGTACCTGAAGGACGTGACCCTGCTGGGCCAGGTCTTCGTCAAGGCCGAGGACGGCAAGCAGACCATCGAGCAGTTGCTGAAGGCGAAGGGCGCCAAGGTCAACGGCTTCACGCTCTACATCGTCGGCGAAGGCATCGAGAAGAAAGTCTCCGACTTCGCCGCCGAAGTGGCCGCCCAGGCCGCTGCCGCCAAGAAGTAACGCGCGCCCATGTCGGCTCCCGCCCCCCGCTATCGCCGCATCCTGCTCAAGCTTTCGGGCGAGGCCCTCATGGGCGACGATGCTTATGGCATCAACCGCGAAATGCTGTGGCGCATCGTCACCGAGATCAAGGCGGTGGTCGATATGGGCGTCGAAACCGGGGTGGTGATCGGCGGCGGCAACATCTTCCGCGGCATGTCGGGCGCGTCGACGGGCATGGACCGGGCGACCGCCGACTACATGGGCATGTTGGCCACGGTCATGAACGCCATGGCGCTCGCCGACGCGATGCGCCAGGCCAACATGCAGGCGCGCGTGCAGTCGGCGCTGAACATCGAGCAGGTGGTCGAGCCCTATATCCGCGGCAAGGCCATCCGCTATCTGGAGGAAGGCAAGGTCGTCGTCTTCGGCGCCGGCACCGGCAATCCCTTCTTCACCACCGATACCGCGGCGGCGCTGCGCGGCACCGAGATCGGCGCCGAAATCGTCCTCAAGGCGACCAAGGTGGACGGCATCTATACTGCCGATCCGAAGAAGGATCCGGCGGCGACGCGCTTCGCGCGCATCAGTTTCGACGAGGCTATCGGCCGCGACCTCAAGGTGATGGACGCCACGGCTTTCGCGCTGTGCCGCGACCAGAAGCTGCCGATCAACGTATTCTGCATCTTTAAGACGGGTGCCTTGAAGGCCGTGGTCATGGGCGAGGACGAAGGCACCCTGGTGCATTGTTAGGAGTCCGCAATGATCGCTGAAATCAAGAAGAATACCGAGCAGAAAATGCTGAAGAGCCTGGAGTCCTTGAAGCACGACTTGGCCAAGGTGCGCACCGGGCGCGCCCATACCGGGCTCCTCGATCACATCCATGTCGATTATTACGGCTCGCCGGTGCCGATCGCCCAGGTGGCGAACCTGACCTTGCTCGATGCCCGCACCATAGGCGTTCAGCCTTGGGAAAAGAACATGGTCGCCAAGGTGGAAAAGGCGATCCGCGACTCCGACCTTGGCCTCAATCCGGCGACGCAGGGCGAGGTGATCCGCGTGCCGATGCCGGCGCTGACCGAGGAACGCCGCCGGGAACTCATCAAGGTCGTCAAGCATGAGGGCGAAAACGCCAAGATTGCGATCCGCAACCTGCGCCGCGACGCCATCAGCCATCTCAAGGACGCATTGAAGAAGCACGAGATTCCGGAAGACGACGAGCGTCGCGCCCAGGACGACGTCCAGAAACTGACCGACCGCTATGTCGCGGAAGTCGACCGCATGCTGGCCGAAAAGGAAAAGGACCTGATGGCGGTCTAGGCCATCAGCGAGCCGACACCGTGGCGATCTTCACCAGCTCGACCCAGGCGATTCCCGAAGACCGCGACGTTCCGCGTCACGTCGCGATCATCATGGACGGCAACGGTCGCTGGGCACGCAAGCGCTTCATGCCCCGCGTCGCCGGCCACAAGCGCGGTGTCGAGACGCTGCGGCAGGCGATCAAGGCTTGCGCTTCCCGCGGCATCGAGTACCTCACGGTGTTCGCCTTCAGCTCCGAGAATTGGCGTCGTCCGCCGGAGGAAGTCGCCTTCCTGATGAACCTGTTCGTCGTCGCGCTCAATGAGGAGGTCGATCGTCTCAATGCGAACGGCATCCGCCTGCGGGTGGTCGGCGACTTGTCGCGCTTCGATCCCAAGCTGCGCCTGCTGATCGAGGAGGGCGAAGCCAAGACGGCGGTCAACACGAAGCTGACCTTGACCATCGCCGCCAATTACGGCGGGCGCTGGCACATTTTGCAGGCCACCAACAAGCTGGCGATCGCCCACCCGGAGAAGATCGGCAATTTCTCCGAGACCGATCTGGCGCCCTTTCTGGCGATGGCTTATGCGCCCGAGCCGGATCTGTTCATCCGCACCGGCGGCGAACAGCGCATCAGCAATTTCCTGTTGTGGCAGTTGGCTTATGCCGAGTTCTACTTCACCGACCTGCTGTGGCCGGAATTCGACACGACGGCTCTGGATGCGGCGATCGCCTCCTACCGCAAGCGCGAGCGCCGCTTCGGCCGTACCAGCGAGCAGCTCGGCGTCGGCCAGGAACCCCGGGCCCCATCTTCGGCATCGCTCCTCCAAGACCAAAATGCTTAAGGCGCGGGTCGTTACCGCGCTGATCCTGTTTTCGGTCCTGCTGGTCATCCTGTTTCTGCTGCCGGCGGCGGTCGCCGCCGTGGTCTTCGCGTCGATCGCGGCCCTCGCCGCCTGGGAGTGGGCCGGGCTGATGCGTATCGACGGCGCGGGGCGGGTGATGTTCGCCGGGTTGCTGCTGCTGCTGTGCTGGCAAATTCACGTGGTGGGGAGTTTCGCCTTCTTCCTGTTCTGCGGCGCATCGGCGGTGTTCTGGTTGCTGCCGGGTCCCCTGTGGCTGCGTTTCCGCTGGACCCTGGTCGGCAACGATTTTCTCGGCTACGCGCTCGGTCTGCTGTTGCTCGGCGCGACGTGGACGGCGATGGTGGCGTTGCACGTGCGCAGTCCCTGGCTGCTGGTCGGCGTGTTGTCGATCGCCTGGGTTTCGGACATCGCCGCCTACTTCGCCGGCCGCGCCTTCGGCCGCCGCAAGTTGGCGCCGGCGATCAGCCCCGGCAAGACCTGGGAAGGCGTCGCCGGCGCCGTCGTCGGCGTGCTCGTCTATGCGACCGTCGTCGCGACGGCCGGCGGCTGGATGGCGCAAGCGACGGCCGCGACGCTGCTGCTCGGCAGCGTGCTGTTGCTGCTGCTGACGGCGCTCGGCGTCGTCGGCGATCTGTTCGAGTCGCTGATGAAGCGCCAGGCCGGCATCAAGGACAGCAGCAACTTGTTGCCGGGACACGGCGGAATTCTGGATCGCATCGACAGTCAAATCGCCATTCTGCCGCTCGCGGCGTTGGTCATGGAGTGGGGCGGCAAGTGAGACAACGCGTTACCGTGCTCGGAGCCACCGGCTCCATCGGCGTCAACACCCTCTCGGTCTTGGCCCGTCATCCGGATCGTTACGAGGTGTTTGCACTGAGCGGACAGACCCGCATCGACAAATTGGCCGAGCAGTGCCGGCAACATCGTCCGCGCTTTGCCGTCGTCGGCAACGACGAAGACAGGAAGCGACTGGCGTCGCTCTTGACGCGGGAGGGGGGCGCGACGGAGGTGCTGGCGGGTGCCGATGCGCTGGCGCTGGTGGCGGCCCATCCCGACGTGCACTCGGTCATGGCGGCAATCGTCGGCGCCGCCGGTCTGCAGCCGACGCTGGCGGCGGTGAGAGCCGGCAAGCGCGTGCTGTTGGCGAACAAGGAAGCGCTGGTCATGGCCGGCGAGATATTCATGGCGGCGGTACGCGACTCCGGCGCGATCCTGCTGCCCATCGACAGCGAACACAACGCCGTATTCCAGTCTCTGCCCGCGGGCTTCGCGGGGGATTTCGAACGCGCCGGCGTGCGGCGCATACTGTTGACGGCTTCCGGCGGTCCCTTCCGCACGGCATCGGCGGAGAAACTGGCGCGGGTGACGCCCGACGAGGCTTGTGCCCATCCGAACTGGGTGATGGGGCGCAAGATTTCGGTCGATTCGGCGACGATGATGAACAAGGGGCTCGAAGTCATCGAGGCCCATTGGCTGTTCGCGGCGGCGGCCGATCGCATCAAGGTCGTCATCCATCCGCAGAGCGTCATTCACTCCATGGTCGAGTACATCGACGGTTCCGTGCTGGCGCAACTGGGCAATCCGGACATGCGCACGCCGATCGCGCACGCGCTGGCCTATCCCGAGCGGATCGACGCCGGCGTCGCCTCGCTCGATCTGTTCCAGGTGGCGCAACTGACTTTCGAGGAGCCGGATCTGCGGCGCTTCCCTTGCCTCGGTCTTGCCTATCGCGCGCTGCGCGCGGGCGGTAGCGCGGCGGCGGTCCTGAATGCGGCGAACGAAGTCGCGGTGGCGGCATTTCTGGCCGGGCAACTGCCTTTCCTCGGCATTGCCGACGTCATTGCTGCGGCGCTCGACAAGGTTCCGCAGGGGGCGGTCGAAGACCTCGCCGCCGTCGTCGACGCCGACGCCAGGGGGCGCCGGGCCGCGCTTGAAGCATTGCCGCGACCATGACCGCCGGCGGTATTCTTTGGTATCTGGGGTCGTTCGCCTTGGCGCTCGGCATCCTCATCGTCGTCCACGAACTCGGACATTTCGCCGCCGCCGCCTGGTTTCGGGTCAAGGTCTTGCGTTTTTCCGTCGGCTTCGGCAAGCCATTGCTGACGCGCCGCTGGGGCCGGGACGGCACCGAATGGTCCTTGGCCGCGTTCCCGCTGGGCGGCTACGTCAAGATGCTCGACGAGCGGGAAGGTCCCGTGCCCGCCGCGGAAGTCGATCGCGCCTTCAACCGCCAGAGTCCGTGGCGGCGCTCATTGATCGTCGTCGCCGGGCCGCTGTCGAATCTCCTGCTCGCCGTCGTCATCTATTGGGGCGTGTACATGCACGGCACGGAGGAACTGCGGCCGATACTTGCGGCCCCGTCGGCCAACAGCATTGCCGCCCGTGCCGACGTGCGGGAACAGGAACTCGTGCGCGCAGTATCTGGCCGCAGCATCGCCACATGGCAGGATTTGCGCTGGGAACTGACCCGCCAGGCCGTCGATCGCGCGGCGGTGAAGCTGGAAGTGGTCAATCCGCGGGGAGAGATTTCCTTTCGTCTCCTCGATCTGAGCGACCTGGCGGCGACGGCGATCGAAGGCGATCTGCTCAAGGAAATGGGCCTCAGCCTCTACTGGCCGCCCGTGAGCCCGATCATCGGACGCGTCGCCAAGGATTCTCCGGCGGAGGCGGCGGGGATCGCCGAGGGTGACGAAGTCGTTGCCATCGACGGCAAGCCGATAAGGGCGTGGAACGAATTGGCAGAGACGATCCGTCATGCCCCGGACAAGCGCCTGACGCTGGAAGTCGTCAGGTCTGGCGCCCGCCTGTCGCTGGCGGTGGTCCCGCTTGCGGTCGCGGACAAGGGGAAACTCGTCGGCCGCGTCGGCATATCGGCGCGGGACGACGGCACGCGTGCGGACATGACGATCAAGGTAAGTCTGGGTCCGGGAGATGCGTTGATGCGCGCCGTCACCCAGACCTGGGAAACCTCGTCGTTCACTTTGCGCATGATGGGGCGCATGGTGACCGGCGACCTGTCGTGGAAAAACGTGTCCGGACCCGTGACCATCGCCGACTATGCCGGCCAGTCCGCACGCATGGGATGGGTGGCCTATTTGAAGTTTCTTGCCCTCATCAGCATCAGCCTCGGAGTGCTGAATCTACTGCCTATTCCCGTTCTGGATGGAGGGCATTTGATGTATTATCTCGCGGAGATATTGAAGGGGGGGCCATTGTCCGAACGGGTGATGGAAATCGGTCAGCAGATTGGTCTGGCCCTCCTCATGTTGCTCATGGCGTTTGCTTTCTACAACGACATCAATCGTCTCGTCTCCGGCTGAAAGAATGAAAATAAAACTCCTGGCAAGTTTGGTTGGAGCCTTGTTTGCGACTGCCGCCACGGCATTCGAACCCTTCATAGTCAAGGACATTCGCGTCGAGGGGATACAGCGCACCGAAGCGGGTACGGTATTCAACTATCTGCCGGTGCGGGTGGGCGACAAGCTCACCGACGACGCCGCCGCGCAGGCCATCAAGGCCTTGTTCGCCACCGGCTTTTTCAAGGACGGGCGCCTGGAGATCGAGGGGCAGGTGCTGGTGGTCGTTCTCGAAGAGCGCCCGGCCATTGCCGCGATCGACTTCGTCGGCATGAAGTCGTTCAAGAAGGAAGACATTCTCAAGTCGTTAAAGGACGTCGGCCTCGCGGAATCGCGCATTTTCGATCGTTCGCTGATGGAACGCGCCGAACAGGAATTGAAGCGCCAGTATCTCGGGCAAGGGCACTACGCCGCCCAGGTGACGACGACCGTGACGCCGCTGGAGCGAAACCGGGTCGGCATCAATTTCGCGGTCGACGAAGGCGAAAAAGCCAAGATCAAGCAAATCAACATCGTCGGCGCCAAGGCGTTCGCGGAGTCGGATCTGCTGGAACTGTTTTCGTTGCGGACGCCGAACTGGTTGTCCTGGTACACCAAGAACGACCAGTATTCGAAGCAGAAGCTTTCCGGCGATCTCGAAAATCTGCGGTCTTTCTATCTCGATCGCGGCTACCTCGAATTTGCCGTCGATTCGACGCAGGTCTCGATATCACCCGACAAGCAGGACATCTTCATCACGATCAGCCTGACCGAAGGAGAGCGCTACTCGATCGCCTCGGTCAAACTCGCCGGCGAGCTGCTCTTGCCGGAGGACGAACTGGCGAAACTTGTGTCCGTCAAGCCGGGTGAAACGTATTCCCGGCAGAAATTGACGGAAACCACCAAAGCCATTACCGATCGCCTGGGGAACGAGGGCTATGCCTTCGCCAACGTCAATGCCGCCCCGGAAGTGAGCAAGGAAAAGCAGCAAGTCGATTTCACGATCTACGTCGATCCCGGCCGCCGCGTAAACGTCCGGCGCATCAACGTCGTCGGCAACACCCGGTCGCGCGACGTGGTGATCCGCCGCGAATTGCGCCAGGTCGAGGGCGCATGGTACGAGGGCGACAAGGTCAACAAGTCGCGTTCGCGCGTCGATAATCTGGGCTACTTCGACGAGGTGACGGTGGAGACGCCGGCGGTGGCGGGCACCACCGATCAGGTCGACGTGAATTTCAAGGTCAGGGAAAAGGCGACCGGAAACGTCATGATCGGCGCGGGATTCTCCAGCGCGGAAAAGGTGACGCTGTCGGGATCGGTGCAGCAGGACAACCTCTTCGGCAGCGGCAAGCACGTCGGCGTCCAGATCAATACGAGCAAGTACGCGAAGACCTACGCCTTGTCGCATACCGATCCGTATTACACGCTCGACGGCATTTCGCGCGGCTTCGACATCTATCGCCGCACGATTCAGACCAATGGCCTGTCCGTCGGCGCGTACGACGCGAATTCGATCGGCGCCGGCGTTCGCTGGGGCCTGCCGATCAGCGAGGACGACTACGTGCGCTTCGGGCTGTCTTTCGACTCCACCCGGTTGACGACCTACAGCACCACGCCGGTGGCATGGCAGAACTTCGTGACGAAATTCGGCGAAACGAGTTCGACGCTGCTGCTATCCGGGGCGTGGACGAGAAATACCATCGACAGCCGGATTTTTCCGATGAAGGGCAGTTCCACGGCGCTCTCCGAGGAAGTCAGCCTGCCGGGCGGCACCATGCGTTTCATTCGTGCCAGCATCCAGCACACCCGTTACTTTCCCATGACGACCGATCAGGCCGTCATGGTCAGCGCCGAATACGGCGTCGGCGGCGGTTACAGCGGTCGCGAGATGCCATTCACCAAGAATTATTATGCGGGAGGCATCGGTTCGGTGCGGGGATTCGACTCGGCATCGCTCGGGCCGGTCGATACCGCGACGGGAGGCCGTCTCGGCGGCAACAGGCGCCTCACGGGGTCGGTCGAATATCTGTTCCCGATGCCGGGCATGGGGAAGGACAAAACGGTCCGTCTCGGCGCTTTTCTGGATGCCGGCCAGGTGTGGGGGCTCGGCAGCAAGATGAACCTGAGCGACTTGCGCTACTCGATGGGCGTTTCGGCGAACTGGACGTCGCCTTTCGGTCCGCTGAAATTCAGCTTCGGCAAACCGCTTAACGCGAAAGCCGACGACAAAGTCCAGCACATGCAGTTTACAATGGGGACTGCCTTTTGATTCGGGATGATGCGGGGAACCTTATGTTGAAGAACGTTCTGGTTGCGCTAACGTCTTTGGTGCTGGTCGCTTCGGCGGCGTCGGCCGAGGCCGAGATGAGAATCGGCTTCGTCAATGGTCAGCGATTGATCAACGAATCGCCGCAGGCGATCAAGGCGAAGAAGAAGCTCGAAAAGGAATTCGAGAAGCGCGATCAGGAGTTGCAGAAAATGGCCAAGCAACTCCAGGGCATGCAAGAGAACATCGAGAAGAACTCGACGACCATGGCCGAATCGGAGCGCCGCACCAAGGAACGCGAATTCAACGATCTCAACCGCGATTTCCAGCGCAAGCAGCGGGAGTTGCGCGAGGACTTGAGCCTGCGCCAGAACGAGGAAATGGCGGCCATCTACGAGAGCGTGAACAAGGTCATCAAGAAGGTCGCCGAAACCGACAAGTTCGATCTCATCGTGCAGGAAGCCGTGTACTTCAGCCCGAAAATCGACATCACCGACAAGGTGATCAAGGCGCTGGCGGAAGCGTCCAAGTAAGCTTCTTTCCGTGTCCGTTCGTCTCGACGAGATTGTTGCCCGCTACGGCGGGAGCCTCGTCGGCGACGGCGGTCTGACCGTCAGCGACATCGCCACGCTTGCCGCCGCCGCTCCCGGTCAACTCAGTTTCCTGTCCAATCCCAAGTACCGTTCCCAACTCGCGCTGACCAAGGCGACCGCAGTCATTCTCGCCCCCGAGTTCGCTGCGCTGTGTCCGGTCGCAGCCATCGTCACGGCGCAGCCGTATCTCTATTTTGCTCGCGTCGCGCAGTGGCTCAACGCGCCGCTGCGTCCGGCGCCCGGCATTCATGCCACGGCGGTCGTCGAGTCCGCGCTGCCCGCCAGCGTCGCCATCGGTCCCAACACCTGGATCGGCGAAGGGGTGAGCCTCGGCGAAGACGTCGTCGTCGGCGCCAATTGCAGCATCGGCGCCGGGGCGACGATCGGCGCCGGGTCCTGGCTGCATGCGAACGTTACCGTCTATGCCGGGTGCGCGGTCGGCGCGCGCGCCGTCATCCACTCCGCCGCCGTGATCGGATCGGACGGCTTCGGTTTTGCCAGGGACGAGCAGGGCGCCTGGATCAAGATTCCCCAAACCGGCCGTGTGCTGATCGGCGCCGACGTCGAGATCGGGGCCGGCACCACCATCGATCGCGGCGCGCTCGCCGATACCGTGATCGGCGACGGCGTCAAGCTCGACAACCAGATCCAGGTCGGGCACAACGTGCATATCGGCGACCATACGGCGATCGCCGGTTGCGTCGGCATCGCCGGCAGTGCCAGCATCGGCCGGCGCTGCACCGTCGGCGGCGGCGCCGTGATTCTCGGCCACCTCCAGCTTGCCGACGACGTTCACGTGTCCGCCGGGACCCTGGTCGCCAAGTCGATCGCCAAGCCGGGCAGCTATACCGGCACCGTGCCTTTCCTCGAACACGAGGCCTGGCTGAAAAATTTCGCCCGCCTGCGCCACCTCGATGCGATGGCCGATAAAATACGCGCCCTCGAAGCGCGGCTTGCCGAGTTGGAAACGCACCGGCTTTCCCAGGAAGGCTAGTTCCCGCACTGCAGGCGTGATGCTGGAACCGACAAAGGAATCGACAATGAGCGCCATGGACATCCACCAGATCCTCGAGTATTTGCCGCACCGCTATCCGTTCCTGCTGGTGGATCGCGTCGTCGAGGTGGTTCCCGGCGAGCGCATCACGGCACTGAAAAACGTCAGCGTCAACGAACCCTTCTTCCCCGGTCACTACCCCCACCATCCCGTCATGCCCGGCGTGCTGATCGTCGAGGCGCTGGCGCAGGCGGCGGCGATCCTGTCCTTCAAGACCATGGGCGGCAAACCCGACGACAAGTCGGTCTACTATTTCGTCGGCATCGACGGCGCCCGCTTCAAACGTCCGGTCGGTCCCGGCGATCAATTGGTCATGGAAGTCGCGCTGACCCTCAATCGGCGCGGCATGTGGAAGTTCTCCGGCGTCGCCAAGGTCGATGGCAACGTCGCCGCCGAAGCGGAACTGATATGCACGGTACGGCCGCTGGAATGATCCATCCCACCGCCATCGTGCATGCGGCGGCGCGAATCGGCGCGGACGTCAGCATCGGCGCCTACAGCATCGTCGGCGAGCATGTCGCGATCGGTGACGGCACCTGGGTCGGGCCGCACGTGGTGATCGAGGGGCACACCACCATCGGCCGGGACAACCGCATCTTCCAGTTCGGTTCCATCGGTGCGGTGCCGCAGGACAAGAAGTACGCCGGCGAGCCGACGCGCCTCGAAATCGGAGACCGCAACACGATTCGCGAATTCTGTACCCTCAATTGCGGCACGGCCCAGGACGTGGGCGTAACGCGGCTCGGCAACGACAACTGGATCATGGCCTACGTGCACCTGGCGCACGACTGCCAGGTCGGCAACAACACCATATTCGCCAACAACGCCCAGTTGGCCGGACACGTCCATGTCGGCGACTGGGCCATACTCGGCGGCTTTACGGTCGTGCACCAGTTCGTCCGCATCGGCGCTCACAGCATGACGGGGATGGGGACCATTCTGCTGCAAGACGTGCCGCCCTACGTGACGGCGTCGGGCAATCCCTCCGCGCCGCACGGCATCAACAGCGAAGGCCTCAAGCGCCGCGGCTTTTCCTCCTCCGCCATCATGGCCATCAAGCGCGCCTACAAGACGATCTACAAGTCGGGGATGAAGCTCGACGAAGCGCTGGCGGCGATCGCGGCGGAGGCGACGGCGACCGAACTCGCAGTGCTGACCGACTTCCTGGCGCGGCCGGGAAGAGGCATCGTCCGCTAGCACGCGTCCATGTCCGTGCGCATTGCAATGGTGGCCGGGGAAGCCTCCGGCGATTTGCTGGCGGCGCATCTGATCGCCGCGCTCAGACAGAAGCTGCCCGACGCCGGCTTCTGCGGCATCGGCGGGCCGAAGATGCAGGCCGTGGGCTTCGACGCCTGGTGGCCGGCCGAAAAGCTGGCGGTGCGCGGTTATGCCGAAGTCTTGCGCCACTATCGCGAAATCACCGGCATCCGGCGTCGCCTGGTGGCGCGCCTGATCGACGAAAAGCCGGACGTGTTCATCGGCGTCGACGCCCCCGACTTCAATCTCGAAGTCGAGGAAAAGCTCAAGGCGCACGGCATTCCGGCCATCCATTACGTCAGCCCGTCGGTCTGGGCGTGGCGCGGCGGGCGCATCCAGAAAATCGGACGCTCCGTCAGCCACATGCTGGCGATGTTCCCGTTCGAGCCGGAAATCTACGAACGGAATCGCATCCCCGTCAGCTATGTCGGGCATCCGCTGGCCGACGTGCTGCCGCAGGAAGCCGGACGCGCGGCGGCGCGCCAGCGCCTTGAACTGGCGGAGGCGGAGGAGATTTTCGGCCTGCTGCCCGGCAGCCGCCAGTCGGAACTCCAGTACATGGGCGAGTTGTTCATCGCCACGGCCAAATTGCTCCACCAACGCTTTCCCGCCGCGCTGTTCCTGGTGCCGCTGGTCTCGCGCGAGACGCGCCTTCAATTCGAGGAAGCCCTGTGGGCGCAGGGCGCCCAGGACCTGCCGCTGAAGATGCTGTTCGGCCACGCCCAGGATGCGCTCGCCGCCGCCGACTGCGCCCTGGTCGCCAGCGGCACCGCCACCCTCGAAGCGGCCTTGCTGAAGACCCCGCTCGTCGTCGCCTATCGCATGTCGCCCTGGTCGTGGCGGCTGATGCGGCGCATGCGCTATCAGCCCTGGGTCGGCCTGCCGAACATCCTCGCCGGCCGTTTCGTCGTGCCCGAGTTTCTTCAGGACGAGGCGACGCCGGAAAACCTGGCGCAGGCGCTCGGCAACATACTCGTCGACACCCAGGTGCAGGAGCGCATCCGCAACCAGTTCGCCGAGATCCACGCGCAACTCAGGCAGGGCACCGCCGAAAAAGCGGCGGCGGCGATCCTGCCCTACTTGAAGACGGCATGAGGCCCTGCGGCGTCGACGAAGCCGGCCGCGGGCCGCTGGCCGGGCCGGTCTGTGCGGCGGCGGTGATTCTCGATCCGGCGCGGCCGATCGCCGGTCTCGCCGACTCGAAAAAATTGTCCGAAAAGAAGCGCGAACGCCTGGCCGTCGAAATCAAGGCAAAGTCGCTGGCCTGGGCCATCGCCTACGCGACGGTCGAGGAGATCGACGCCATCAACATCCTCCAGGCGACGCTGCTGGCGATGCAGCGCGCAGTCGCTGCGCTGTCGTCGCTGCCGACGGAGATCCTGGTCGACGGCAACCGCCTGCCGGCTTTCGATTTGCCGGCGCGGGCAATCGTCGGCGGCGATGCCACCGTCGCCGCCATCTCCGCCGCCTCGATCCTGGCCAAGACCGCCCGCGACGCGGAGATGCTGCGGCTGCACCTGACGGCGCCGCAATACGGCCTCGACCGCCACAAGGGCTACGGCACCGCGGCGCATCTCGATGCCTTGCGCCGGCACGGCGCCGCCGCCTTCCACCGCCGCAGCTTTGCGCCGGTCAGGGAAGCGCTGGCGCGTGCGGACTGAACGGGTCGAGCAGCGCGCGCCACGCCGCGCTCTCGCCGGCGACGGAGAACAGCGCCTGCCGCGCCGCCGCCGCTGCTGCCAGGCCAAGCAGGAACCCGGCATCGCTCGCCGCCCGCCGCATCAGCGCTGCGAGCGCGAGTTCGTCGCCGGCCGGAAAGTAGCCGGGATAGTCGTCGCCGAGCAGGCCGCGGTTGCCCGGTATGTCGGAAGCGATGACGGGAACGCCATGCACGACCGCTTCGGTGACGACGTGGGCACCGCCCTCCAGGCCCGAACCGACGATCAGGGCGTGGCTGTGTCGCAACAACTGCATGGCGCGGCCGTGGGGCAGGTTGCCGACCCAGCGAAAGCGCGTCTCGCGCTCCATCAGGCGCTGCGCCTGCGCGCCGTAGCCGGGCTCCATCTCGCCGCCGGCAAGCACCAGCCTCAGCCGGGCCTCGTCGAGATGCCGCAGGGCCGCCACCGCGAGAAACGGATTCTTCTCCTGCCGCAGATGGCCGTGCATGCAGAAGAGCACCCAGCGCCTGGGCGGCTGCCACGGGCCGCCGCAGGGCTCCGACTGGTGGATGACGCGGGTCTTCGCTCGCTGCGCCGCACTGAGTTCTTCAAGCGCGGCTTGCTGCAGCACCACCAGCCGGTCGGCGACGGCGAGCGAGGCGGCGGCGTTCGCATCGATGCGGATGTCGCGATAGATGTCGGTGCCGGTCAGCGCGAGGATCAGGGGGTGGTCGGGGTGGGCGGATTTGTAGGCCAGCAGCGAAGGACGGCTTTTCCTCGCGTGCAAGGCGATCATGACGTCCTGATCGCCGTGCGTCCAGACCGTCGCGACGTCGACGCGATGGCCCTGTGACCGCAGCAGCCTTGCCCAGCGCGACGCCGTGCGGCGATTGCCCTGGCGGCTGCCCGCGGCGGCGGGTGTTACGATGACGATGCGCATCGAAGAATATTGCCATGAAAAGAATGCGCAGCAGACTTTCAGTGCAGGCGTCATGAGCGGAACCAAGACCATCACTTCACGGGACAACCCGACGTTCAAGGCCTTGCGGCTGCTGGCCAAGGATACGCGCGAGCAGGAGCGGCAAGGGCGCACCGTCGTCGATGGCCTGCATCTCGTCGCCGAATACCGGCAGCGCGTCGGCGCGCCGGAACTGCTGGTCGTCAGCGAAAGCGGCGAGCGCAATGCCGAAGTGCAGGAACTCCTGGCCCGGCACCAGGGCGTCGAAATCCTGCGCCTGCGCGATTCCCTGTTCGGCGAAATCAGCGGCGTTTCCAGCGCGGTCGGGCTGCTGGCGCGGATCGCCATTCCGCCGGCGCCAACCGAAGCGCTCACGGAATCCTGCATCCTGCTCGACGCGGTTCAGGACGCCGGCAACGTCGGCACCATCATGCGCACGGCCGCCGCTGCGGGCGTGCGAGACGTCGTCCTCGGACCGGGCTGCGCCGGCGCCTGGTCGCCGCGCGTCCTGCGCGCCGCGCAGGGCGCGCATTTCGGCCTGCGCATACGCCCGGCGGCGGACTTGGCGCAGGTCGTCGCGCGCTACGGGCAACTCAGTGTCGCCGCCGTGGCGGCAGGGGGGACGTCCCTTTACGACGCGGACCTTTCGGGACCCGTGGCCTGGATCTTCGGCAACGAGGGCACCGGCGTGGCGGCCGAACTGGCAGCGCTGGCCACGGCCCGCATCACGATTCCCATGGCCGGCGGCAGCGAATCCCTCAACGTCGCCGCCGCAGCCGCGGTCTGTCTTTTCGAAGCCGTGCGCCAGCGGCGTCAGACTTCCCGATAGCGGACCGAGAAGCGCGCCGCCAGGAACAGCGACAGCGTCATGGCGACGGTGATCACCGCCAGCGGTCGCAGCGTGCCGTCATGGCTGGCGCCGACCCAGGTCCCGGCGAGCAGGGCGCCCATCATGGTGAAGAAGCCGAGCAGTCCGGCCGCCGATCCCGCCTGCTGGGGAAAGGGCGCCACCGCACCGGCCTGGGAGCAGGGGAAGTTGATGCCATGGGCGCACATGGTGAGAAACTGGCAGAGCACCACCACCCACCATTGATGGATGCCTGCGGCGACCAGGCCGGCAAACGCCAGTCCCGACAGCAACGATCCGGTCGCGCCGACGCTGAGGGTTCTGGCGAGGCCTATTTTGGTCAGCAGGCGACGGCACACCAGCGTGCCGGAAAGATAGCCGGAAACGCCGAACGCATAGCAGTAGCCGTAGTATTCGGTGGCGACGCCGAGCACCTGGATGAGGGCGAAGGACGATCCGGAAATGAAGACGAAAATCGAGGCGTAGGAGAGCGCGCCGGGCAGGGTGTAGGCCCAGAACGTCGGGGCGCGCAGGATCTGGCCGTAGATGCCGAGCAGGCCGCGCAGGCGTGTCGCCTGCGGATTCGGGCTGTCGTTGGTCTCCTTGAGCTTGAATATCGCGGCGACCGCCAGCAGGCAGCAAAATCCCGCGAGCACTACGAAAGCGGCGCGCCAGCCGAATGCGACTTGCAGGTAGCCGCCGGCGATGGGACCGAAGATCGGCGCCAGCGCCATCAGCGAACTGGCCTTGGCGATGATGCGGGCGCCCTCGCCGGGCGTGTAGGCGTCGCGGATGATGGCGCGGGCGACGACCACCGCCGTGCAGCAGCCGATGGCCTGGACGAAGCGGCCGACGACGAGGATGGGCAGCGACGGCGCCAAGGCGCATCCGAAGCTCGCCAGGGTATAGACGCCCAGCCCCCACAGGACGACCGGCCGGCGACCGTAGCGGTCGGAGAGCGGGCCGCTGATCAGTTGCGCGGTGCCGAAACCGATCACGAACAGCGATAGCGTCTGCTGCACCGCCGCCGGCGACACCGCGAAATACCCGGCCAGATGCGGCAGCGAAGCCAGGTAGAGGTCGGTGGACAGCGGCTGTAGCATCAGGCAGCCGGAAATCAGCCAGATCAGGGTGTTGGGGGACATCGCTTCTCTTCGTGGCGCGGGTTCAGGACTTGTCCCGCATCAGGCGAGCCTTCTCTTTGTCCCAATCCTTCTTCTTTTCCGCTTCGCGCTTGTCGAACTGCTTCTTGCCTTTGGCCAGTCCGATCAGCGCCTTGATGCGGCCCTTGTTGAAGTGCAGGTCGAGCGGCACCAGCGCGTAGCCGGCGCGTTCCACCTTGCCGATCAGCATGGCGATCTCGCGCTCGTGGAGCAGGAGCTTGCGCGTCCGCACCGGATCGGGCGTGACGTGCTTCGAGGCGGTCGGCAAAGGGCTGATGTGGGCGCCGATCAGAAACACCTCGCCGTTCTTCAGCACGACGTAGGCTTCCTTGATCTGGGCGCGGCCGGCGCGGATCGCCTTGGCTTCCCATCCCTCCAGGACGAGTCCCGCCTCAAGGCGTTCTTCGATGAAGTAGTCGTGGAAGGCTTTCTTGTTGTCGGCGATGCTCATGGCCGGAGGTGCTTGCTAGAATCGCGCATTCTACAAGCGAACCGCCATGGCCCTGGTCGAAAAATCGGTACTGATCGCACGCACCGCCCAGCAGATGTTCGACCTGGTGGATGGCGTCGAGGACTATCCGAAGTTCCTGCCCTGGTGCGGCGGTACCGAACTGCTGCAACGCGATGCCAACGTCACGGCCGCGCGCATCCACATCAACTATCGCGGCATCACGGCCCACTTCGCGACGGAAAATCCCAAGGACGCTCCCCATCGCATGGACATCCGTCTGCGCGACGGACCTTTCCGCAGGCTGGACGGCGGCTGGCGCTTCACCGCGCTCGGCGACGCCGGCTGCAAGGTCGAGTTCCGGCTCAATTACGAGTTTTCCAGTAAAGTTCTGGACAAAGCGCTTGGGCCGGTGTTCAACCATATCGTCGGCACTTTCGTCGACTCCTTCGTCAAACGGGCAAACCAGATTTATGGCTGAATCCATACAGGTCGAAATCGCCTACGCCAAGCCGGCGCGGCAGGAACTCATCGAACTCAAGCTGAGCCAAGGCAGCACGGTCCAGCAGGCCATCGAGGCCTCGGGCCTGTTGCAGCGCTACCCCGAGATCGAGCTCGCCAAGGTCAAGGTCGGCATCTACGGCAAACTCGTCAAACTCGACGCCGGCCTGCGCGACAAGGACCGCGTCGAGATTTATCGTCCGCTGATCGCCGATCCCAAGGAAGTGCGCAAACAGCGCGCCGCCGAAGGCAAGGTCATGAAGAAGGGCGGCGGCGCGGCGGCGGAATAGTCCGCCGGGCTATTTGCACCAGTCGGCCACGGCCTTGCGGGCTCTGGCCAGTTCGGCCTCGCGCACCGCGCCGTCCAGTGCGACGCGATTGCCCTGGGCGTCGGTCGTGAAGCGGGTCTGACCGGATTCGACGGCGCGCAGGCTGCCCTGGGCACTCTCGCAGTTGCTGCGGCGCTCTTCCGCTTCGGCCTTGGCGCTCTCGGCCTTGGCCGAGTTCTCCTTGGCCTCCTTCTGTTTCTTGCGCGAAGTCAGTTCCTGTTCGGCGAGCTTCTTGCGGACGCCTTCCGGATCGGTCGGCTGCGCCGCCGGCGGCGCCACCTTGCGCACCTTCGCGTCGGCGGGCGGCGGCTGATCCGAGTACTGGATCTTGCCGTTGGCGTCCTTCCACGAATACAGTTGGGCGGCGGCGCCGAGGGAGCAGAGTGAGAGTGCGAGCGTGACGAGGAAGCGCATGCGCATGAGGATGGGCCTTCGTTTGCCCGTGCCGGGCGACCCGCGTATAATACGTTTTTGGCACAGAGGATAAAAGCATGAGACTCCTCCAGAAGGCGCTGACGTTTGACGACGTCCTCCTGGTTCCCGCCCATTCGGCGATCCTTCCCCGCGACGTTTCCCTGGCGACCCGCCTCACCCGCAAGATCGAGCTGAACCTGCCGCTCGTCGCCGCGGCGATGGATACCGTGACCGAATCCCGTCTCGCCATCGCGCTGGCGCAGGAAGGCGGCATCGGCATCCTGCACAAGAATCTCGACGCAAAATCCCAGGCGGCGGAAGTCGCCAGGGTCAAGCGTTTCGAGTCCGGCGTGCTCAAGGACCCGATCACCATCCCGCCGACCATGACGGTGCGCGAGGTCATGATCCTGACCCGCGCCCACAAGATCTCCGGCCTGCCCGTGGTCGAGGGCGGCTTCGTCGTCGGCATCGTCACCAACCGCGACCTGCGCTTCGAGACCAATCTCGACCAGCCGGTGCGCAACATCATGACGCCGAAAGAGCGGCTGATCACCGTCAAGGAAGGCGCTTCGCTCGAAGAAGCCAAGGCCTTGATGCACAAGAACCGCCTCGAACGCGTGCTCGTCATCGACGAGCGTTTCGCGCTGCGCGGGCTGATGACGGTGAAAGACATCCTCAAGTCCTCCGAACATCCGGAAGCCTGCAAGGACGGCTTCGGCCGCCTGCGCGTCGGCGCCGCCATCGGCGTCGGCGAAGGCACCGAAGAGCGTGCGGCGCTGCTGGCCGAGGCCGGCGTCGACGTGCTGGTCGTCGATACCGCTCACGGCCATTCCCAGGGCGTGCTGAAGCGCGTCGAATGGGTCAAGAAGAATTTCCCCAACATCGAAGTCATCGGCGGCAACATCGCCACCGGTGCCGCCGCCAAGGCCCTGGTCGACCACGGCGCCGACGGCGTCAAGGTCGGCATCGGTCCCGGCTCGATCTGCACCACGCGCATCGTCGCCGGCGTCGGCGTGCCGCAAATCACCGCCGTCGACAACGTCGCCAAGGCGCTGGCGAACACCGACGTGCCGCTGATCGCCGACGGCGGCATCCGCTATTCGGGCGACATCTCCAAGGCGCTCGCCGCCGGTGCCCACGTCGTCATGCTCGGCGGCCTGTTCGCCGGCACCGAGGAAGCGCCGGGCGAGACCGTGCTTTATCAGGGCCGTTCCTACAAGGCCTATCGCGGCATGGGTTCGCTGGCGGCGATGAAGCAGGGCTCCTCCGACCGCTATTTCCAGGACAACGAAGCCAACGTCGAGAAGCTCGTGCCCGAAGGCATCGAAGGCCGTGTGCCCTACAAGGGGCCGGTCACCGCCGTCATCCACCAGTTGATGGGTGGTCTGCGCTCGTCGATGGGTTATGTCGGCTGCCGCACCATCGAAGAGATGCGCGCCAAGGCGGAGTTCGTCGAGATTACCTCGGCCGGCATCCGCGAGTCGCACGTCCATGACGTCCAGATCACCAAGGAAGCGCCGAACTACCACGTCGAGTAATCCGTAACGACACAGGAAAGGCGGCCCCGGCCGCCTTTCTTTATTTTGGAGGCAACAGCGATGTCCCACCAGAAGATCCTCATCCTCGATTTCGGATCGCAGTACACCCAGCTCATTGCGCGCCGCGTGCGCGAACAGCAGGTCTATTGCGAACTGCATCCGAACGACGTCTCCGACGCCTTCATCCGCGAGTTCAACCCGCAAGGCGTCATCCTGTCCGGCGGCCCGAACTCCGTGTATGAGGACGAAACGCCGCGCGCCCCGCAAGCGGTATTCGAACTCGGCGTGCCGGTGCTGGGCATCTGCTACGGCATGCAGACCATGGCCGCCCAGCTCGGCGGCAAGGTTGAAGGCGCCAAGAAGCGCGAGTTCGGCTATGCCGAAATCCGCGCCCGCGGCCATTCGGCGCTGTTGAAGGACATCCAGGACAGCGTCAATGCCGAAGGCCACGGCCTGCTCGACGTCTGGATGAGCCACGGCGACAAGGTCACCGAACTGCCGGCCGGCTTCAAGGTCATCGCCGGCAACGACGCCACGCCGATCGGCG
>JACRPB010000325.1 GCA_016214175.1 Rhodocyclales bacterium | reverse complement strand
GCGGCGGAATTGCACGCGCACCTGGTCCGGCGTGGCGTCGGTGGCGACGTCGAAATCCTTCGGCTCGATGCCGGCGATGAGATCGCGCACCGCGCCGCCGACGATGTAGGCGCAATGACCGGCGCCTTGCAGCGTCTCGCATACGCGCCGCGCGTTCGCGGGCACGAGCGCCGGGTCGATGCCGTGGCGGGAATGGGGAATCGTGGCCGGCGCGTGGCGGCTGGGAGCATCGCGCCGGAACACGCGGCGCAGCAGCTTGCGGATCATTGGAAGGCTGAGGCGGAAAAGGGCGCCCATGATACCGGAAGTGCCCGGTTGCTCGGGGTTTGTGAGCAGATGCGCGCCTTACGCGACTGACATCCAAAGGCGTGGTGCAGCCCGAACAACAAGCCAGGGGTTCTATCGGGCATTGGAAAGCCGGCCAAGAAGCTCGGCTAGCCTTCAAGTTTTGAAGTATTCGCACTTGGCGAATACCTTAAATAGTTCTCAGTGCATTGCTTTGCATGGATATTTTACGTATATTCGCCATTTGCAAATAGCGAATGGCGGTGCCGAGATGTATCGTTCCAAGTCGAATCCTCAGGTTGTTCTGCGTCCGCAGGATCTGGTCGTCCTGCTGCGATTGTCGTTGGAAAGCGGGCTGCCTCCGACCTATGCGGTCCTCGGCGCCGAACTTGGACTGACTGCATCCGAGGTTCATGCCGGTCTGGAAAGGGCGACGCTCGCGCAACTGGCACGCAAGGATAAGGCGGGCAAGGCATCGCTGGTACGGGACGCCTTGCGGCTCTACTTGCAGCACGGCGCGCGTTATTCGTTTCCGGCGACACGTGGGGAAGTGACCCGCGGCATACCGACGGGCTATGCCGCAGCGCCTCTGAAGGACAAGATCGTGCAGTCGAACGAGCCTCCGCCGGTGTGGCCCTACAAGGGGGGAACCGTTCGCGGCGAAGCTTTCCATCCCTTGTATCCGACTGTACCGGAAGCCGCGACGCGCAATCCGGCACTTTATGAGTTGCTGGTTCTTTTCGATGCCGTGCGCGGCGGAAGTCAGCGCGAGCGCGCCCTTGCCCTGCAACTCCTCGACGAACGGCTGGCTTCGTGAATCCCAACGACCCCAATGTCGCGATGATGGAGTTGGTTGCCGAGCGGCTAGGGGAGGCGTTACGCGAAGAATTGGTGTTTGTCGGCGGCGCGGTTGCCGGGCTCCTCATTACCGATCCTGCGCATCCGACCATACGCCCGACCGAGGATGTCGACCTGATCGTCCATGCCGCGACTCGCGCGGATTATCAGCGAGTCGAAGACGTGCTGCGCCGCCGGGGATTCGTCAATGACATGAGCGCCGACGCGCCCATATGCCGGTGGCGTGTCGGCGCGGTGACGGTCGACGTCATGCCGACCCTGGAGGACATTCTTGGCTTTTCCAATCGGTGGTACCCGTTGGCCCTGGAGACGGCGGACAAGGTATCGTTGCCGAGCGGCACGCAAATTCGCCTGGTGACGGCGCCCGTCTTCGTCGGGACGAAGCTGGAAGCTTTTGCACACCGCGGCCAGAACGACTATCTGTTCAGCCACGATCTCGGCGATCTGATTTCGGTGATCGACGGGCGTGACCAGCTCATCGCGGAATGCTTCGCGCAAGACGCGATTCTGAAGAAATACTTGCGCGAGCGCTTCCGCGATTTTCTCGCGACGCCTGAATTTCGCGACGCTTTGCCCGGCCACCTTCCCGGTGACGCCGCCAGCCAAGCCCGGCTGCCCGACCTTGAAGACAAGCTGCGCCTCTTGGCCGAACTCGAATGAACGCATCCACCCTCGTCCAGAAGCTCTGGACCCGCATCTCACGCGCGAAGGGAACGAGCACCTCAAGAACGAAGCCTTTACTGGCTGGGAGTTGGTGTAGGCGACGACCCTACCGCAGGCTGATCACCGGCCAGCCCATTTCGCGCGCGTGGGCGCGCAACGTGTCGTCGGGGTCGACCGCGACCGGATCGCTGACTTTCGCCAGCAGCGGCAGGTCGTTGTGCGAGTCGCTGTAGAACCAGCTCTGCTCGAACGAGCCCCACCAATAGCCCAAGGATTCCAGCCACGCTTCGACGCGTTCTATCTTGCCGGCCTTGAAGGCGGGCGTGCCGCGCGCCTTGCCGCTGAAGCGCGCGCCGTTCCATTCCGGCACGGTGGCGATCAAGTGCGGGATGCCGAACTCGCGCGCGATCGGGCCGGTGACGAAGCTGTTGGTGGCGGTGACGATGGCGACCACGGCGTCGTCGTCGCTGTGGCGCTGCACCAGCGCGCGCGCGGGGGCGCCGATGATGGGCTTGATACGTGTGGCGACGAATTCTTCGCGCCAGGCGTCGAGCTCATGGCGCGCATGGCGCGCCAGCGGCGCCAACTGGAAGTCGAGGAAGGCCTGGATATCGAGCGTGCCGGCTTTGTAATGCTCGTAGAACTCGAGGTTCTTCGCTTCATGCACCTCGCCGTCGAGTACGCCTTTGGCGATCAGGAATTGCGCCCACTCGAAGTCGGAGTCGCCGGCGAGGAGAGTGTTGTCGAGATCGAAGAGGACCAGTTTCATTTGTCGTCGGTTTCCAGTTGCAATTGCATGACTTCCTTCAGCAGCGGCAGCGTCGCCGGCCGCTGCTGTTCGAGCGAGACCTGGTCGAGGCCGTCGAGCACGGCCATCAGCGAGGGCAGGTCGCGGCGGCCGTGGCGCAGCAGGTATTGCACCAGGCTGTCGTCCATGCGCATGCCGCGTAGCAGGGCGTGGTGGCTCAGGGCGGCGGACTTTTCCTCATCGCTGAGCGGCTTCAGTTCGTAGATCAAGGTCTGGCCGATGCGCGTGCGCAAGTCCTCGCGCAGGTCGAGCGCCAGCGGCGGCACCGGGCCGGAAAGCAGGATGGAAAGACCGATCAGTCGTGCCGAGTTGAAGGCGCGGAAAAGCTCGATCCGTGCCGCCGGCGCCAGTGCGTCGACGTCGTCGACGACCAGCAAGCCGCCCGGTGCGATGGGCAGTTCGCCACCGACCGCGGCGCCGGCCAGCAGGGCGACCGGGCGCCGGTCGGCGGCGAGTTCGGCCGTCGCCGTCAGCAAGTGCGAGCGTCCGCTGCCTGGCTTTCCCCACAGATAGATCATGTCGAAGCCGCGCGGGTCGGCGAGCGCGCGCAGGCGGCCGATCAGCTCGGCATTGATGCCGGCGACGAAATTGTCCAGCGTCGGCTTCTGCGCCGGTTTGAGGTCGAGCAGCAACTGGCTCATGCGTCGCTCTTATAGAGAGCGCTGTCGAGATACAGCGTCCGCACTTCGCGCAAGCCGACCAGCAGCGCCGCCGAAGCCGGCAAGGCGAGCAGCACGCCGACGAAGCCGAACAACTGGCCGAAGGCCATGAGGGCGAAAATCACCGCCAGCGGATGCAGGCCGATGCGCTCGCCGACGAGGAAAGGCGTGAGCAGGAAGCTTTCGAGGACCTGGCCGATGCCATAGACGATCAGCACGGCGACGACGGGTTCGGCGCCCTGGAACTGGAGCGCGGCGACCAGCAGGGCGAGTATCAGGCCGAGCGCAAAGCCGAGGTAGGGAATGAAGATCAGCAGCCCCGTGAGCAGGCCCAGGGAGATCGCCGACGGCAGCCCGGCGAGCCACAGCGCCAGGCTGTAATAGACGGCGAGGCTCAACATCACCAGAATCTGGCCGCGCAGGAACTGGGCGAGGACGGCGTCGACGTCGGCGGCCAGGCGCAGCGTCGTCGCATGCCAGGCGCGCGGGACGGCGTTTTCCAGGCGGCCGAGCAGCCGCTGCCAGTCCAGCAGCAGATAGAACATCACCACCGGCGTCAGCAACAGCGTGGCGGCGATGCCGAACAGCGCCACGCCACCGATCGCCAGCGATTCGATCAGCTTTTGCGCCAGGGCGTGAAGGCCGTCGCGATTGTCGGCGGCGAATTGGCGCAGGAAGTTGGCGTCGAGCTTGATGCGGATGCCGTAGTTCTCGCGCAGCCAGGGCAGCAGCTTTTCGTTGGCCAGGGTTGCGGCTTCGGGCAGGCGCGTGGCGACGATGCGCGCTTCGTCGACGAGCAACGGCAGCAGGATCAGCGCCAGCGCCGCCGCGATGCCGACGAGCAGCGCCAGTACCGCCAGCACGCCAGCGCTGCGCGGCAAGCCGAGCCGCTGCCAGCGATCCACCAGCGGATTGCAGATGTAGGCAAGGATCGCCGCCAGGAAAAAGGGCGCGAGGATGGGGCTCAGCCGCGCCAGCAGCCAGAGCAGCAAGAGGCCGGCGCCGATCCAGAGCGCCGTTTGCACACGGTCTTGGGGAAGCATTTCCGGTAAAATCCGGCGATCGCCGAGAAGGCGCAACTTTACCATTCCGCCGGGAATCCAGCCGTGTCCACCAGTTCCAATTTGACTTACCGCGATGCCGGCGTCGATATCGATGCCGGCGATGCCCTCGTCGAGCGCATCAAGCCCGCCGCCAAACGCACCATGCGCCCGGAAGTTCTCGGCGGTATCAGCGGCTTCGGCGCGCTGTTCGAAATCTCGAAGAAGTTCAAGGAGCCGGTGCTGGTCTCCGGCACCGACGGCGGCGGCACCAAGTTGAAGCTCGCCTTCCATCTGAACAAGCACGACACCGTCGGCCAGGATCTCGTCGCCATGAGCGTGAACGACATCCTCGTGCAGGGCGCCGAACCGCTGTTCTTCCTCGACTATTTCGCCTGCGGCAAGCTCGACGTCGCCACCGCGGCGACCGTCGTCGAAGGCATCGCCAAAGGTTGCGAACTTGCGGGCTGCGCGCTGATCGGTGGCGAGACCGCCGAGATGCCGGGCATGTACCCGGAAGGCGAATACGATCTCGCCGGCTTTACCGTC
>JACRPB010000324.1:2530-7155 GCA_016214175.1 Rhodocyclales bacterium | reverse complement strand
TCCGCTTCGTTGCGGAGGAAGTGCGCGAACTGCTGGCCCAGCTCGGCTTCCGCAGCCTCGACGAGATGATCGGCCGCAGCGACCTCCTCGACATGCGCCGCGCCGTCAACCACTGGAAGGCCCAGGGCCTCGACTTCTCGGCGATCCTCTATCGCCCCGAGGTCGGGCCGGAAGTCGCAACCCGCTGCGTCACCGCCCAGGACCACGGCCTCGCCCACGCCCTGGACCAGGAGATCCTGCCACTCGTGGCTCCCGCCCTCGAACGGGGCGAAAAGGTCGCCCTGGATCTGCCGATCCGCAACACCA
Source organism: Rhodocyclales bacterium (assembly GCA_016214175.1). Taxonomy (GTDB): domain Bacteria; phylum Pseudomonadota; class Gammaproteobacteria; order Burkholderiales; family Rhodocyclaceae; genus Nitricoxidireducens. The sequence goes on along the minus strand of JACRPB010000324.1, from coordinate 6,849 downwards.
ACCGGACCGTCGGCACCATCATCGGCAGCGAACTCACCCGCAAGTACGGCTTCAACGGCCTCCCGGACGACACGATCCACATCAAGTTCAGCGGCTCCGCCGGCCAGAGCTTCGGCGCCTTCCTGGCGCGCGGCATCACCCTGGAACTGACCGGCGAAGCCAACGACTACGTCGGCAAGGGCCTGTGCGGCGGCAAGATCGTCGTCAAGCCGCCGAAGGAGTTCAAGGGACGGCCCAGCGAGAACATCATCGTCGGCAACACCGTGCTCTACGGCGCCACCGAAGGCGAAGTCTTTTTCCGCGGCGTCGCCGGCGAGCGCTTCTGCGTGCGCAACTCCGGCGCCACCGCCGTCGTCGAGGGCACCGGCGACCACGGCTGCGAATACATGACCGGCGGCACCGTCGTCGTACTCGGCAACACCGGCCGCAACTTCGGCGCCGGCATGTCGGGCGGCGTCGCCTACGTGCTGGATGCCGACGGCAGTTTCGCCAAGCGCTGCAACCTGGCCATGGTGACGCTGGAGCCAGTGCTGCCGGCCGCCGAGCAACCCGACGACGGCACCCGCCATCGTCACGAAGCCGACGAGACGCAGTTGCAGGCCATGATCGCGCGCCACGCCGAACAAACCGGCAGCGAAATCGCCACGGCCATCCTTGCCGATTGGGCCAATTACCGCGCCAAGTTCGTCAAGGTGTTCCCGCATGAATACCGCCGTGCCCTCAAGGAAATCGCGGCGGGGCAGTTGAAGGAGGCTGCGTAATGGGCAAGCCCACAGGATTCCTCGAATTCGAGCGCCAATCGGAAAGCTACGAGCCCGTCGCCGAGCGCATCAAGAGCTATCGCGAGTTCGTCGGTCGCCTCAAGGACAGCGAAGCGAAGACCCAGGGCGCGCGCTTCATGGATTGCGGCATCCCGTTCTGCAATAGCGGCTGTCCGGTGAACAACCTGATCCCGGACTGGAACGATCTTGTGTACAAGGGCAAATGGCAGGAAGCCATCGTCACCCTGCACTCGACCAACAACTTCCCCGAGATGACGAGCCGCATCTGCCCGGCGCCCTGCGAAGCCGCATGCACGCTCGGCATCAATGCCGACCCGGTCGGCATCAAGTCGATCGAACGCGCCATCATCGACAAGGCCGGCGAAAACGGCTGGGTCCTGCCCCAGCCCGCGAGCGCGAAGACCGGCAAGCAGGTCGCCGTCGTCGGCTCCGGTCCCGCCGGCCTGGCTGCCGCGCAACAACTGGCGCGTGCCGGTCACGACGTCACCGTCTTCGAGAAGAACGATCGCATCGGCGGCCTGTTGCGCTACGGCATTCCCGACTTCAAGCTCGACAAGCGCCTGATCGACTGGCGCCTGGCGCAACTGAAGGCCGAGGGCGTCAAGTTCCAGACCAAGACCCTGATCGGCACCGACTTGCCCAAAGGCGTCGCCAGCGACGCCGTCAAGGTCGTCGCACCGGCCAAGCTGCTCAAGGACTTCGACGCCGTCGTGCTCGCCGGCGGTTCCGAAACGCCGCGCGACCTGCCGATCCCCGGCCGCGAACTTTCCGGCGTGCATTACGCGCTGGAGTTCCTGATCCCGCAAAACAAGGCCGTGGCCGGCGACCTGAAGAACCCGATCTCCGCCGCCGGCAAGAAAGTCGTCGTCATCGGCGGCGGCGACACCGGTTCCGACTGCGTCGGCACCAGCAACCGCCACGGCGCCGCCTCGATCACGCAATTCGAACTGCTGCCGCGCCCGCCGGAGCAGGAGAACAAGCCGCTGGTGTGGCCCTACTGGCCGACCAAGATGCGCAGTTCGTCGTCGCATGAAGAGGGTTGCACACGCGACTGGTCGGTGGCGACCAAGGAATTCGTCGGCGCCAACGGCAAGCTCGAAGCGCTGAAGTGCGTGCGCCTCGACTGGAGCAACGGCAAGATGCGCGAAGTGCCCGGCTCCGAATTCGAGATCAAGGCCGACCTCGTCTTCCTCGCCATGGGCTTCACCAATCCGGTGGCTTCGATGCTCGACGCTTTCGGCGTCGCCAAGGACAACCGCGGCAACGCCCAGGCGACGACCGACGGCCAGGGCAGCTATGCCACCAGCGTAAGCAAGGTCTTCGCCGCCGGCGACGTCCGCCGCGGCCAGTCGCTCGTGGTGTGGGCGATCCGCGAAGGCCGCCAGTGCGCGCGCGCGGTCGACGAGTTCCTGATGGGCAGTTCGACCCTGCCGCGCTGAGACACCACGCCAACATGATCGCAAAGGGCGCCGAGGAATGACGTTAAAATTCCTCCGCGCCCTTCCCATTTAAGCCCATGACATCACTCAACGTCGTCATCCTCGCCGCCGGCCAAGGCAAGCGCATGCGCTCGCGCCTGCCCAAGGTGCTGCATCCGATCGCCGGCAAACCCATGCTGGCGCACGTCATCGACAAGGCGCGCGCCCTTCTGCCGGCGCACATCGTCGTCGTCTATGGCCATGGCGGCGAGACCGTGCGCGAAACGCTCGCCGCGGCCGACGTCGTCTGGGCCAAGCAGGAACCGCAGCTCGGCACCGGCCACGCCGTCTTGCAGGCACTGCCCCATCTCGACCCGGCCCTGCCGACGCTGGTGCTCTACGGCGACGTGCCGCTGACGCGCGGCGCGACGCTGGCCAATCTCGTCGCCATCGCCGATACGGGCATGGCCCTGCTCACCGTCGAACTCGCCGATCCGACCGGCTATGGCCGCATCGTCCGGCACGACGGCGCGATCCAGCGCATCGTCGAAGAGAAGGATGCCGACGCTGCCGAACGTGCCATCCGCGAAATCAACACCGGCATCCTCGTCGCTCCGACCGCCGCACTGGCGCGCTGGTTGCCGACGCTTGGCAACCGCAACGCCCAGGGCGAGTACTACCTGACCGACATCGTCGCCCTCGCCGTCGCCGAAAAACTTGCGCTACGCTCGGCGCATCCGGCCGCCATCTGGGAAGTCGAGGGCGTCAATAGCAAGTCGCAACTGGCGCAACTCGAACGCATCCACCAGCACCGCTGCGCCGACGCGTTGATGGAGCAAGGCGTGACCCTGGCCGATCCGGCGCGTATCGACGTGCGCGGCGAACTCGTCTGCGGCATGGACGTCAGCATCGACGTCGGCTGCGTTTTCGAAGGCCGCGTCGAACTCGGCGACGAGGTCAGCGTCGGCCCCCATTGCGTGCTGAAGGACGTGACCATCGGCGCCGGCACCCGCCTCAACGCCTATTGCCACCTCGACGGCGCCACGGTCGGCGCCGACAACGCGATCGGCCCCTATGCGCGCCTGCGCCCCGGCACGACGCTGGCCGACGACGTGCATATCGGCAACTTCGTCGAAGTGAAGAACTCGACCGTCGCCGCCCACAGCAAGGCCAACCACCTCGCCTACGTCGGCGACGCCACGGTCGGCAGCCGCGTGAACATCGGCGCCGGCACCATCACCTGCAACTACGACGGCGCCAACAAGCACCGCACCGTGATCGAGGACGACGTCTTCATCGGTTCCGACACCCAGCTCGTCGCGCCGGTCACCGTCGGCCGCGGCGCCACGCTCGGCGCCGGCACCACGTTGACGCGCGACGCGCCGCCCGAGCAACTCACGCTATCGCGGGCGAAGCAGGTCACCGTGCCCGGTTGGCAGCGCCCCGTTAAACAGAAAAAGGACTGAGCATGTGCGGAATCGTCGCCGGCGCCGAAGCGCCCGCCGCCGGACGGAACATCGTCGGCGTCCTGCTTGAAGGCCTCAAGAAACTCGAATACCGCGGCTACGATTCGGCCGGTCTGGCCGTGGTCAACGGCGACGGCCTCAAGCGCCTGCGCAGCGTCGGCCGCGTCGCCGAACTCGAAGCGCAGAGCATTGCGACGGGGATCGCCGGCGTCACCGGCATCGCCCACACGCGCTGGGCGACCCACGGCGCGCCGACCGAGCGCAACGCCCATCCTCACGTGTCGAGCGGACTCGCCGTCGTCCATAACGGCATCATCGAAAACTTCGCCGAGTTGCGCGCCGAACTGATCGCAGCCGGCTACGAATTCTGTTCCGACACAGACACCGAAGTCATCGCCCACCTGATCGAGAACACCCTGCGGACGGAAACGAATCTGATGGCCGCGGTGTGCCGCACCCTGCAGCGCCTGAAGGGCGCCTATGCGATCGCCGTCATCCGCGTCGAAGATCCCACCACCGTGGTCGTCGCGCGCGAAGGCGCACCGCTGCTGCTGGGGCTGGGCGAACATGGGCATTACGCCGCGTCGGACGCCTCGGCCCTGCTGCAAGTGACGCGCCGCATGGTCTATCTCGAAAACGGCGACGTCGCCGAG
>JACRPB010000324.1:0-2502 GCA_016214175.1 Rhodocyclales bacterium | reverse complement strand
CTGACGCCAGACACCTGGCGCGTAGCGCGCAGCGACGGCACCCCGGTCGAGCGCCCGGTGGCGCTGTCGCAACTCTCGGCCGACGCGGTCGAACTCGGCCGCTTCCGCCACTACATGCAGAAGGAAATCTTCGAGCAGCCCGACGCACTGGCCAATACGCTGGAAATGGCCGGCGCGGCGAAAAGCGTGCAGCCGGGGCTGTTCGGAGCCGACGCCGAAGAATGCCTGCGCCGCGTCGACTCGGTGCTTATCCTCGCCTGCGGCACCAGTTACCACTCGGGCCTGGTGGCGCGCTACTGGCTCGAAGCGATTGCCGGCATTCCCTGCACGGTGGAAATCGCCAGCGAATACCGCTACCGCGTCTCGGTACCGCGCGCCGAGCAACTGGTCGTCGCCATGTCCCAGTCGGGCGAAACCGCCGATACGCTGGCCGCCCTGCGCTATGCGCGCGAGCTCGGCCAGAACAAGACGCTGGCCATTTGCAACGTCCCCGAATCGGCCATCGTACGCGAGTCGCTGCTGCGCTTCATCACCCGTGCCGGTCCCGAAATCGGCGTCGCCTCGACCAAGGCGTTCACGACGCAGCTCGCCGCGCTCTTCCTGCTCACCCTGGTGCTGGCCAAGCTGCGCGGCCGCCTCGACGCGGCGCAGGAAAACGGCCATCTCGTCGCCCTGCGCCACCTGCCGGCCGCCGTGCAGAAAGTGCTGGCGCTGGAACCGGAGATTGCAGAGTGGGCGCAGGGCTTCGCCGGCAAGCAGCACGCGCTGTTCCTCGGCCGCGGCCACCACTACCCGATCGCCCTGGAAGGCGCGCTCAAGCTCAAGGAAATCTCCTACATCCACGCCGAAGCCTATCCGGCCGGCGAACTCAAGCACGGCCCGCTGGCGCTGGTCGACAAGGACATGCCGGTGATCGCCGTGGCGCCGAATGATGCGCTGCTGGAAAAGCTAAAGTCCAACTTGCAGGAAGTCCGCGCGCGCGGCGGCGAACTCTACGTCTTCGCCGACGCCGACTCCGAGGTGCACGCAGCGCCCGGCCTGCACGTCCTGCGCCTGCCGGAACACTACGGCCCGCTCTCGCCGATACTCCACGTCGTACCCTTGCAACTGCTCGCCTACCACGTCGCCCTGGTCAAAGGGACCGACGTGGACAAGCCGCGCAATCTCGCCAAGTCGGTCACCGTCGAGTAGCGCTCCCCCGGAAGGAAGTCAGCCTTGTGCGGCTTCCTTCTTCAGCGCCATGATGGCGGTGACGGTTTCCTTCGAGGCCGTCGCAAAAGGTCCGCCGAGCGCCGCCTTGGCGCCGGCCTTGTCGCCGCCTTCGACCTTCTTGACCACATCCCCGGCGCAGACATGGAAGTTGGCGTGCTTCTTCACCAGGTCCTGGTAGTGCGCTGCGGCCTTGTATTTGGCGCCGTCGCCGTAGATCCACTTGCCGAGATCGCACAAGTTGTCCTTACAGACGTTGGCGCTTTGCAGCTTCTCGGTGCCGGTGCCGTCGATGAATTGCGTCAGGCGAACCTTCCATTTGATGTGAGCTGCAATGGCGTCGTCGAAATTCATGTTGTTGTTCTCCTCTGGTTTGGATCGCGCCCGGGGTCGTTCGGGCGGCCCGATAGTTTGCGCCGTTTTGGGCGTTTCGGGGATGCCTTTGTTCGCCGCGGGACAGGCGTAAAATCGATCGCGCCCGTCTCCGCGTTCCATGTTGCACCAGCAGAAATGCGAGACATCCGACGCGATTAACCAAGAAAAGGGGAAGAACATGCCGAAGTACGAGACCTCCGCCATCCGTGCCGTCGCCCTGGTTGGCCACGGCGGCGCCGGCAAGACCACGCTGGCCGAGGCCCTGCTGCACAAGACGGGTGCGATACCGGCCAGGGGCAGCGTCGAGAAGGGCAACACCGTCTGCGACTTCGATGCGCAGGAGAAGACCGCCGGGCACTCGCTGAATTCGGCCCTCGTCAATTTCGCCGTCGAAGGCATGCACGTTCACCTCATCGACACGCCGGGCTACCCCGATTTCGCCGGCCAGGCCATCTCGGCGCTGGCGGGCGTCGACACGGCGCTGATCACCATCAACGCCCAGACCGGCGTCGAACTCATGACCGAACGCATGATGCGCTGGGCCAAGGAGCGCGGTCTGTGCCGCATGATCGTCATCAACAAGATCGATGCCGACAACGTCGACCTGGCGGGCCTCGTCGCCGACATCCGCGAACGCTTCGGCAAGGCCTGCATGTTCCTCGATCTGCCTATCCATGATCGCCATGAAGTCGTCGAAGTGCTCGAACACGATGCCGGCCCGGATGGCGCGACGAGCGACATCGACGACGTCGCCCACGCCCATCGCGAACTCATCGACCAGTTGGTCGAAGAAGACGAAGACCTGATGGCGCGCTATCTCGAAGAAGGCAAGGACCCGACCGCGGACGAGCTGCACGCCGCCTTCGAGAAGGCGATGCGCGAAGGCCACCTGATTCCGATCCTGTTCGTCTCGGCGCG
>JACRPB010000354.1 GCA_016214175.1 Rhodocyclales bacterium | reverse complement strand
GATCTGTTGCAGCGCCAGCGTCTCCCAGGCCGACTGGTGCTTGCATAGCACGACGCACGGCACGGCCGGAATGTTGTCGGCGCCGATGACGCGATGCTCGATGCCCAGCAGCTTGCGCACCAGCCAGACCACCGGATCGACCCAGGCCATGACGAACAGCCGGCGGCGGCGCGCCGGCAGCCAGAAGAAGCACAGCAGCAGCAGGACGAACGGCGGCGTCGTCAGCACCAGCAGCGCCATGAACAGGGCCGAGCGCAGGGCGATCATGGCGCCAGCAGTTTCGTCACGGCCGCGGCGAGATCGGCATAGATCGGGGTGCCGGGCGGCAACGCCGGATCTTCGGCGGTCAGCTTGCCCTTGCCGGTGAGGACGAGGATCGGCTGGGCATTGACCGCGGCGGCGGCCTGCAAGTCGCGCAGCGCGTCGCCGACGACCGGCACGCCGGCGAGATCGGTGTTGTAGCGCATCGCGATCTCCTTCAGCATGCCCGGCTTCGGCTTGCGGCAGGCGCAGTCGTCGGCGTTGGTGTGGGGACAGAAGAAGATCGCGTCGATGCGGCCGCCGACCTGGGCCACCGCCTTCATCATCTTCTCGTGTATCGCGTTCAGCGTGTCCATCTCGAACAGGCCCTGGCCGACGCCCGACTGGTTGGTGGCGACGACGACGCGATAGCCCCACTGGTTGAGTCGGGCGATGGCGTCGAGGCTGCCGGGAATCGCCCGCCACTCTTCCGGCGACTTGATGTACTGGTCGGAGTCGAAGTTGATGACGCCGTCGCGGTCGAGGACGATCAGCTTCACGCCGACAGTCTCGATATGTCCGCAACCTGGTTCATCAGCGCCGCCAGTTGCCGCAGCAGGGCGATGCGGTTGGCGCGCGTCAGCGGCTCCTCGGCCATGACCATGACGCCGTCGAAGAAGGCGTCGACTTCGCTGCGCAAGGCGGCCAGCGCTTTCAGCGCGTCGGCGTAATCCTCGTTGGCGACGAAGGAACGGATGGTCGGCGCGATGGCGTTCACGCTGGCGAAGAGAGCCTTCTCGGCCGCTTCCTGCAACAGCGTCACGTCCACCTCGCCGGCGGCGCCGTCGGCCTTCTTGAGAATATTGACGATGCGCTTGTTGGCCGCGGCCAGCGCCTCGGCTTCGGGCAGCGCGACGAAGGCCTTTGCCGCGGCGAGCTTGGCGGCCACCTTGTCAATGCGCGTCGGCTTCAGCGCCAGCACCGCATCGACCAGCCGCTGCTCGTGGCCCTGGTCGCGCAGCAGGTTGCGCAGGCGCTCCTGCATGAAGTCGAACAACTGGGCCTTGGCCTCGCCGCCGACGAGACCCGCCTTGAAGCCGTCCGCGGCATCGTCGATCAAGTCGATCAGGTCGAGCGGCAACGGCGTTTCCATGAGGATGCGCAAGACGCCCAGCGCCGCGCGGCGCAGGCCGAACGGATCCTTGTCGCCGGTGGGCTTGTCGCCGATGCCGAAGAAGCCGGCCATGGCATCGAGCTTGTCGGCCAGCGCCACGGCGCAGGCGACGTTGCCCTGCGGCAGCGTGTCGCCGTTGAAGCGCGGATGGTAGTGGGCCGCCACCGCATCGGCCACCGCCGCCGGCTCGCCGTCGTGCTGCGCGTAGTAGCGGCCCATGATGCCTTGCAGTTCCGGAAACTCGCCGACCATGTCGCTGACGAGATCGGCCTTCGCCAGCAGCGCGGCGCGCTCGGCCTGGGTCGCGTCGGCGTGCAGGCGCCGGGCGATGGCGCCGGCCAGCTTGACCAGGCGCGCGACGCGCTCGCCCTGCGAGCCCAGCTTGTTGTGGTAGACGACGCGCGCCAGCTTGTCGACGCGCTGCGCCAGCGGCGTCTTGCGGTCGGTCTCGAAAAAGAACTTGGCGTCGGCCAGGCGCGGCCGCACGACGCGCGCGTTGCCGCCGACGATATTGCTCGGGTCGGCGACCTGCATGTTGGAAACGACGAGGAAGCGGTTGGTCAGCTTCGCGCCGTCCATCAGCGGAAAGTACTTCTGGTTCGCCTTCATGGTCAGGATCAGGCATTCCTGCGGCACGGCGAGGAACGCAGGCTCGAACTCGGCTTCATAGACCGCGGGGAATTCGACCAGCGCCGTTACCTCGTCCACCAGCGCCTCGTCTTGCAGCCACTGCAGATTGCGCGCCGCGGCGGCCGCGTCGAGTTGAGCGCGGATCATGGCGCGGCGCTTGTCGAAACCGGCGACGACGCGGCCGTAGGCTTCGAGGGTCGCTTCATAGCCAGTCGCCTCGGCGACGGCGATCGTGCCGTGGCTCATGAAGCGGTGGCCGAGCGTGGTCCGCCCCGCCTCCTGGCCGAGCACCGTGCCGGGCACGATGCGGCTGCCCAGCAGCATGATCAGGCCATGCACCGGCCGCACGAACTGCGCCTCGCCGGCGCCCCAGCGCATGAGTTTCGCCACCGGCAGCTTCTTCAGCGCCGCTTCGACGATGGCGGCGAGATGACGGTCGATGCTCTCGCCGCTCCTGGCGATGCGCACGACGAAATACTCGGCCTTGCCGTCGTTGAGCTTCTCCAGTTGCGCGAACTCGACGCCGGCCGAGCGCATGAAGCCTTCGAGCGCCTTGGTCGGCTTGCCGTCGGCACCGAGGCCGCTCGTCACCGCCGGCCCCTTCTTTTCGATGACGCGATCGGGCTGGGTTTCCAGGCAATGCTCGAACTGCAGCGCCAGGCGGCGCGGCGTCGCGAACCAGCGGCCTTCGTTGCCGGCGGCGATGAAGCCGGCCTCGGCCAGCGCCTTTTGCACGTTCTCGCGGAAGGCGAGTCCGAGCTTCGCCAGCGACTTCGGCGGCAGTTCCTCGGTCAGGAGTTCGATGAGGAGGGTGTTCTGCATGTTACTGGCCCTCCTTCTTGCACATCGGGAAACCGAGCCGTTCGCGCGAATCGTAATAGGCCTGCGCCACTTCGCGCGCCAGGGCGCGCACGCGGCCGATGTAGGCGGCGCGTTCGGTCACCGAAATCGCGCCGCGCGCGTCGAGCAGGTTGAAGCTGTGCGACGCCTTCATCACCATCTCGAAGCCGGGCAGCGGCAGGCCCAGGCCCATCAGGCGCTTGGCCTCGGACTCGAACTTGGAAAACTGCGCGAACAGCCAGTCGACGTCGGAGTGCTCGAAGTTGTATTTCGATTGTTCGACCTCGTTCTGGTGATAGACGTCGCCGTAGGTGACGCCCGGCGCCCAGACCAGGTCGAAGACGTTCTCGACGCCTTGCAGATACATCGCCAGGCGCTCGATGCCGTAGGTGATTTCGCCCAGCACCGGCCGGCAGGCGAGCGAACCGACTTCCTGGAAATAGGTGAACTGGGTGACTTCCATGCCGTCGAGCCAGACCTCCCAGCCCAGGCCCCAGGCGCCCAGCGTCGGCGACTCCCAGTCGTCCTCGACGAAGCGGATGTCGTGAAGCGCGGTGTCGATGCCAAGCGCGCGCAGGGACTCGATGTAGAGCTCCTGGATGTTGTCGGGAGAAGGCTTCAGCACCACCTGGTACTGGTAGTAATGCTGCAAGCGGTTGGGATTCTCGCCGTAGCGGCCGTCCTTGGGGCGGCGCGAGGGCTGCACGTAGGCGGCGCGCCAGGGCTCGGGGCCGATCGCGCGCAGGAAGGTGGCGGTGTGGAAAGTGCCGGCACCGACTTCGATGTCGTAGGGCTGCAGCAGCACGCAGCCCTGCTGGCTCCAGAAGGTCTGCAAGCGGAGAATGACCTCTTGAAAACTCGGCCCCTGGCCGGGTTTCGGCGACGACTCATGTGTCGAGTTCGTTACGGGCATGGGAAGACCTGAAAATCGCAAAACCGCGATTTTACAGGCTTTTGCGGCGAATCAGCAGGCCGCCGTCACTCTTTCGCGGGCGGCTTCAGGTACTTCGCGTAGTCGCGGTCGGTGACGAGAATGTGGTTCGCCAGCCAATCGTTGACCAGAACGCGGACCTCGTCGGCGATGCGACCGAGCAGCATGCCACCGGCATTGGCGTAAAGTTTCGCCAGGCGCGTGCGGAAGGCATCGTGGGCTTGCTTGTGCGCGGCCAGATCCGGGTAGCCGAGTTCCGCGAGCAAAGTCTCCTCTTCCCTGAAATGCACTTGCACGTACTCGCTCAGGGAAGCCAGGATGGCCATCACGCGCATGTGGTCGCCGTCGTTCACCAGCATGTCGGCGATGGCGAACAGCTTCTTGTGCTGCTGGTCGATGCGCGGGTGGCCGATTTCCATGGCCTCCGACCAGGCGATTTGCGTTGATCCCATAAACGTCTCGTTCCGGTAGCGATGTCGAGGCTGAGTCGGCACAATATCATCGAATGCGGCGCTCGGGCGCAGAAGACTTCAGGCCTTGCGGCGCCACATCAGCGCCGGCAGGCAGGCCAGCAAAACCATCAGCATCGCGCCGGCATTGCCATGGCGCACGAACGGCGTCGCCCCGGCGTAGCCCTGCACCGCGACGACGAGCGCCCCGGTGCTGAAAGGCTTCAGCATGGCCGTCACAGCGCCGTTCGGCGCGATCGCCGCCGTCATGCCGGTATTGGTCGCGCGCAGCATCGGGCGCCCGGTCTCCAGCGCACGCATGCGCGAAATCTGCAAGTGTTGCGGCTGCGCCAGCGAGTCGCCGAACCAGGCCGTATTGGAGAGGTTCACGAGCACGGTGGCCGCCGGCAGCGCCTGGATGATTTCCTCGCCGAACAAATCTTCGTAGCAGATGTTGGGCGCCAGCAGTTGGCCGGCAACGGCGAGGGGCTTCTGCCGGACCGGCCCGGCCGTGAAATCGGCGAGCGGAATGTTCACCAGGCCGAAAAACCAGGCGAAGCCCGGCGGCACGTATTCGCCGAAAGGCACGAGGTGCCGCTTGGCGTAGGCGGCCACCTCGAAGTCGCCGCCGGCGCGGCTAACGACGACGGCCGAGTTGGTGTAGCCGCTGATGCGCCCGTCTTCGCGCGTGCGCACCGGCACGCCGATCAGCACTGCACCGTGCCGGGTCAGGTCGGTCAGCAGTTCGCGCGGCACCTCGTCGAAGAACAGCGGCAGCGCCGTTTCCGGCAGCACCGTCAGCGCCGCCGGATGGCTGCGGGCCAGGCGCACATAGGTCTCGAGCGACAGCACGGCGCGGCGCGGATCCCACTTGATGCTTTGCGGAATATTGCCCTGCAACAGGCTGATCGTCACCGGCGCACCGACGGGCTTGACCCAGGACACGTCGCGCAGCAGCAGGCCGCCGCCGCCGAGCACCGCCAGCACCAGCACCCCGCGCAGCCTTTTCGGATCGAAGACGAGCCAGGCCGCCATCAGGGCGAGAACGAAACTGATGCCGTACACGCCGAGCACTTGCGCGTACCCGGCGAGCGGGCTGGGCGGCGTCTGCGAGTAGCCGAGCGACAGCCAAGGAAAGCCGGTGAATACCCAGCCGCGCGCCCATTCGGCCGTCGTCCACAGCCCGGCCGCCAGCAGCGCGTCGCAGCCGCTGCCGCCGCTCTGCGCGCGCCGGAAAGCGAAGCCCGCGAGCGCCGGAAACAAGGCCAGGAAAGCGCAAAACAGCAAGGTCGCCAGCGCCGCCAGCGGCATCGCCATGGCGCCAAACTCATGCAGGCTGACGTAGATCCAGGAGACGCCGGCAAGAAAGCATCCCAGGCCCCAGAAGTAGCCGATGCGCGCCGCAACCAGCGCCGTCGGCGCCTGCCGCCAGGCGTGGAACAGCCAGGCCAGCGTCAGCAGCGGCAGCGGAAACCACTCCAGGGGCGCGAAACCCGCCACGGTCGCCGCACCCGACAGAAAGGCGAGGTACGGCAGGCGCCTCATTCCGCGGCGAGATTCAAGCCGCGTTGCGGATCGACCAACAGGGTATGCACGCGCCGGCTATCGGCGCGCAGCACCTGAACGCGCAGCGTGCCGAGTTGCAGCGTTTCGTTGCGCTTGGGCATGCGGCCGAGGTGATGGATGACGAGACCGCCGACCGTGTCGAAATCCTCATCCGCGAAATCGGTCGCGAAGGCCGCATTGAAATCGCCGATCTCCGTGGTCGCCTTGACGCGGTAGCGGCCGGCATTGTCGAGCACGATGTTGTCGGCCGCCTCGTCGAAGTCGTACTCGTCCTCGATGTCGCCGACGATCTGTTCGAGCACGTCCTCGATGGTGACCAGCCCGGCGATGCCGCCGTATTCGTCGACGACGATCGCCATGTGGTTGCGCGAGGCGCGGAACTCGCGCAGCAGCACGTTGAGACGCTTCGACTCCGGCACGAACACCGCCGGGCGCAAGGTGTCCCTGAGGTCGAACTCGCGCCCGGCAAAGTAGCGCAGCAGCTCCTTCGCCAGCAGAATGCCGATGACGTCGTCGCGATTCTCGCCGATCACCGGAAAGCGCGAGTGGGCGGCATCGATGACGATGTCGACGATCTTCTCGGGAGCGTCGGCGATGTCGATGACGTCCATCTGGGCGCGCGGCACCATGATGTCGCGCACCTGCATGTCGGAAACTTGCAGCGCACCCTCGATGATGGACAAGGCATCGCCGTCGAGCAGGTTGCGCTCGAAGGCGCCGCGCAGCAGGTCCAGGAGTTGTTCGCGATCCTCGGGTTCGCGGATCAGCAACGCCGACAGGCGTTCCAGCAAACTCGGTCGACTCGGGGCAGGGTCCATGCGGCTCGGAAGAATCAATAGGGGTCGGGGTAGCCGAGACGGCCGAGGATTGCGCGCTCTTTCGCCTCCATGCGCACGGCATCCTCCGCACCGGTTTCGTGGTCATACCCCTGCAGATGCAGCATACCATGCACGATCATGTGGGCAAAATGCGCCGCGGTCGTCTTGCCTTGTGCCGCCGCCTCCTGCAGCACCACCGGCAGGCAGACGGCAAGATCGCCGCTGACGACGGGCTCGAGCGCGTAGGGAAAGGAAAGCACGTTGGTCGCATAGTCCTTGCCGCGATAGGCGGCGTTGAGGCTGCGGCTTTCGGCGGCGTCGACGAAACGCACCGTCACCTGCGCCGAGCGTTCGCAACTCGCGCGCACCCAGCGCCGCACCTGAGGGCGCGACGGTAACGCCGCATCGTTACACGCATATTGCACCGACAGCGAAAGGCGTTTAGCGCTCCTGTCCATGTTCCTCGTAGGCGGCGACGATGCGTGCCACCAGGGGATGGCGCACCACGTCGGTGGCGTCGAAGTCGGTGAAGGCGAGCCCGCGCACGCCGGCGAGGATCCGCCGCGCCTCGATCAAGCCGGACTTCTGGCCCTTGGGCAGATCGGTCTGCGTCACGTCGCCGGTGACGACGGCCTTGGCGCCGATGCCGATGCGCGTGAGGCACATTTTCATTTTCTCCGGCGTCGTGTTCTGCGCCTCGTCGAGAATGATGAAGGCGTGATTGAGCGTGCGCCCGCGCATGTAGGCGAGCTGCGCGACTTCGATGCTCTGCTTTTCGAACAGGCGCGACACCTTGTCGAAGCCCATCAGGTCGTAGAGCGCGTCGTACAGCGGGCGCAAATAGGGATCGACCTTCTGCGCCAGATCGCCGGGCAGGAAGCCCAGGCGCTCGCCGGCCTCCACGGCCGGCCGCGTGAGCACGATGCGCTGCACCTGATCGCGCTCGAAGGCATCGACGGCCGAGGCGACGGCGAGATAAGTCTTGCCGGTGCCGGCCGGGCCGACGGCGAAGGTGATGTCGTGCTCCTGAATCTGCCGCAGGTACTGCACCTGGTGCGGCGTGCGGCCGTGCAGGTCGGACTTGCGCGTGAGCAGCCCCGCCGCCGACTGCATGGTCTGGCCGCGCAATTCGACGAGGCCGAGCTGGATGTCGTCGACCGTGAGCGGCGCCTTCGCCGTTTCGTAGAAGTACTGCAAGGCCTGGCCGGCCAGCCGCGCCTGCGCCGTATCGCCGGAGACGCGGCAGCGTTCGCCGCGCCGCGCGATGGTCACGTCGTAGGCGGTCTCGATTTGGCGCAGGTTCTCGTCGAGCGGGCCGCAGAGATTGGCGAGGCGCTCGTTGTCGAGCGGATGCAAGGCGACTTCATGAGGTTTCGTGCGGACGCTCGGATTCATGATTCCTTGATGGCGATTTCGCCGCGCAGGCTGTGGGGGAACGCTGTGGTGATGCGCACGTCGACGAAATGGCCGATCAGCCGCGCATGGCCGGCGAAATTGACGACGCGGTTGTTGTCGGTGCGTCCGGAAAGTTCCGCCTTGTCCTTCTTGGCATGGCCCTCGACCAGCACGCGCTGGGTCGTCCCGACCATGGCCTGCGAAATGACGGCGGCCTGTTCCTCGATGCGTTTCTGCAAGCGCGCCAAGCGCGCCGACTTGGTCGCCGCCGGCGTCGCGTCGGTCATCTCGGCCGCCGGCGTGCCGGGGCGCGGGCTGAAAACGAAGGAGAAGCTGGCGTCGAAGCCGACCTCGTCGATCAGCTTCATGGTCTTCTCGAAATCGTCGTCGGTCTCGCCGGGGAAGCCGACGATGAAGTCGGACGAGATCGAAATGCCGGGGCGCGCCGCGCGCAGCTTGCGCAGCGCGGACTTGTATTCGAGCGTCGTGTAGCCGCGCTTCATCGCCGCCAGCACGCGGTCGGAACCCGACTGCACCGGCAGGTGCAGATGCGACACCAGCTTGGGCACTCTCGCATAGACGTCGAACAGGCGCTGGGTCATCTCGCGCGGATGGGAGGTCGTGTAGCGGATGCGCTCGATGCCGGGCATCGCGGCGATGGTCTCGATGAGAAAGGCGAGATCGACGGTGTCGTCCGCGGCCTCGCCGCGATAGGCGTTCACGTTCTGGCCGAGCAGGGTCACTTCCTTGACGCCCTGAGCCGCCAGCCGCGCCACCTCGGCGAGGACGTCGGCGAGCGGCCGCGACACTTCGTCGCCGCGCGTGTAGGGCACGATGCAATAGGTGCAGAACTTCGAGCAGCCCTCCATCACCGAAACGAAGGCCGCCGCACCATCGACCTGCGCCTGCGGCATCTGGTCGAACTTCTCCATCTCGGGAAAGGAGACGTCGACCTGGGGCCGGCCCGAGGCGCGCCGCGCCGCGATCAGTTGCGGCAGCCGGTGCAGAGTCTGCGGCCCGAAGACGATATCGACGTAGGGCGCGCGGGCGACGATGGCCGCCCCCTCCTGGCTGGCGACGCAGCCGCCGACGCCGATCAGCAGCCGCGGGTTCCTCTCCTTGAACGGACGTACGCGGCCGAGCTCGTGAAACACCTTTTCCTGCGCCTTTTCGCGCACCGAGCAGGTGTTGAAGAGAATGATGTCGGCCTCTTCCGGATTGTCGGTCCTGACGGCGCCGCAGCCGGAAACGAGCACGTCGACCATCTTGTCGGAATCGTACTCGTTCATCTGGCACCCGAAGGTGCGGATGAACAGTTTCTCTGCCATGTTCAGCGCGCGCCGGCGGCCGCCAGTTCCGCGGGCGAGAGCAGCCAGACGCGGTACACCGTGCCCGTGCTATCCACCAGGTAGCGCACGGCGACCGGCTGCCGTATCGCTCCCGCCACGACGAAGTTGTTCTGTTCGTTGAAGAACTGGGCCGCCATGGCCAACGACAGCGGGCGGCCGTCGATGTACACCACGCCCGCAGCCGGCGGCTGCATTTCGCCGAACAGCGCGTCGGCGGGAATGCTGCGGCCGACGCTCACCGCCGCCGGCGCGGCGACCACCGGCTTCGGCGCCGGCTGGTCGGAGACCGCTTCGATGATGCTGCCGATAATGGCGGGAATCAGCGTGGAGAGAGGCATGAGTGGATTATAGACGGCGCCGGTGGCTGCCGGCGACGACGACGAATTCGTAGAGGCGGCATTCGAGCGGACCGTTGAACAGCGGCGTCTTCTTCGAGGGCTTGAGGCCGATCCGCTTCGGCAATTGGGTGTCGGCCGACAGCAGGTAGCAGCGCCAGCCGGGGAAATTCTTCTTCAGGGCATCACCCAGTTTCGGGTAGAACTCCGCCAGCGCTTCGCCGTTGCCGAGGCGCTCGCCATAAGGCGGATTGGCCACGAGGATACCCTCGGCCGCCGGCGCGGCGCGATCGAGGATGTCGGCGCGCTCGACCGTCACCAGATCGTCGAAACCGGCATGCGCGAGATTCTGTC
>JACRPB010000353.1 GCA_016214175.1 Rhodocyclales bacterium | reverse complement strand
TCCACGACAGCGGCATACCGATCTGGTTCGAGGTGCGCTACGCCAACGCCCATAACAAGATCATGCTCATCGACGCCGAAAGCGCCGATCCCGTGGTCGTCACCGGCAGCTACAATTTCACCTACTCGGCCCAGGCGCGCAACGCCGAAAACCTGCTGTTCCTGCGCGGCAACAAGGCGCTGGCGCGCGCCTACCTGGACAACTGGCAGCGCCACCGCCAGGAAGCCGTGCCCTACGCGAGGTGAACATGCAAGACGAATTCGGCCGCCTGCTGGTGGAACTGTGGCGCGACTTGCAGCAGCCGATGGCGCTGTGGCAGGTCGGCGCGCTGGCGCTGTGCCTGTGGCTGGGCTGGAGCGCCGATCGCCTGGTGCGCGGCCGTGCCGTCGACGAGACGACGGCGGGCCTGCGCGGCCAGGCGTTGCGGCTCGGCCAGCGCGGCTTGCGGCGCCTGGTGTTCCCGGTCGCCTCGCTGCTGCTGGTGCTGCTGGCGCGACTGATCCTGAGCCAGTGGCACCACGTCAATCTGCTGTCGGTCGCGGTGCCGCTCCTGGCGTCCCTGGCGGTGATCCGCAGCGTCTTCTTCGTGCTGCGGCACAGCTTTGCCGAAGCCGCCTGGCTGGCGACGTTCGAGCGCAGTTTCGCCTTGCTGGCCTGGGGTGTCGTCGCCCTCCACATCACCGGCCTGCTGGCGCCGCTGATCGATCTGCTCGAAAGTGTGAGCTTCGCCGCCGGCCGGCAGAAGCTCAATTTGTGGCTGATCCTGCAGGGCATCGCCTCGGTGCTGGCGACGCTCTTGCTGGCGCTGTGGGGCGGCGGCCTGGTCGAGGCGCGACTGCTGGCGGCGCAAGGACTGGACAACAACCTGCGCGTCGTGTTGACGCGCCTGGCCAAGGCGGCGCTCATGGTGCTGGCGGTGCTGATCGGCCTGCCGCTGGTCGGCATCGACCTCACCATGCTGTCGGTATTCGGCGGCGCGCTCGGCGTCGGCCTCGGCTTCGGCCTGCAGAAGATCGCGGCGAATTACGTGTCGGGCTTCATCATCCTGCTCGACCGTTCGATCCGCATCGGCGACCTCATCGCCGTCGACGGCAACAAGGGCCAGGTGACCCAGATCACCACGCGCTATACGGTGCTCAAGGGCTTCACCGGCGTCGAGGCCATCGTGCCCAACGAGGTGCTGGTCTCCAGCGTGGTGCAGAACGAGTCCTACACCGACCCGAAAGTGCGCGTCTCGCTGCCGGTGCAAGTCAGCTACGCCGCGGACCTGGAACGGGCGCTCTCGATCCTGGTGGCGGCAGCCACGGCGCAGCCGCGGGTGTTGAGCGATCCGGCGCCGGCCGCCCTGGTCGTCGCCTTCGCCGAGTCGGGCATCGATCTTGAACTCGGCTTCTGGATCGCCGATCCCGCCAACGGCATCGGCACTGTGCGCTCGGAGATCAACCTCGCCGTGTGGAAGGCCTTCAAGGCCGCAGGCATAGAGATTCCGTTCCCGCAGCGCGAGGTGCGCCTCGTCGGCGGCGGCATTTCGGCGTAGCGATCCCCCTCTTCAATTTGCAGTTTTTTTCCCGGCGCGGCGCCAGTAGAGTGGACTCGTTTTCCTCTGCGCTAAAGGCGTTTTCCGTATGTTTGCTGGCTATTTCGACCTGCCGTGGTGGGGCGTCATCCTGGTCGTCCTGGCATTGACCCACGTCACCATCGCCGCCGTCACCATTTTCCTGCATCGCCACCAGGCGCACCGCGCGCTGGAACTCGGCCCGCTGCCGTCGCATTTCTTCCGTTGCTGGCTGTGGCTGACCACGGGGATGGTGACCAAGGAATGGGTGGCGATCCACCGCAAGCACCACGCCAAGGTCGACACGGCCGAGGATCCGCACAGCCCGCAGATCCACGGCCTGCCGCGCGTCCTGTTCGGCGGCGTCTTCCTCTACGAGCAGGAAGCGCACCGGCCCGCGACCATCGCCCGCTACGGCCACGGCACCCCCGACGACTGGCTCGAACGCCGGCTGTATGCGCCGCTGCACAAGTTCGGCATCTTTCTGATGCTGGCCGTCGATCTGGCGCTCTTCGGCGCGGGTACGGGAGCGCTGGTCTGGGGCGTGCAAATGATCTGGATACCGTTCTGGGCGGCCGGCGTCATCAACGGCGTCGGGCATTTCTGGGGCTACCGCAATTTCGCGTGCCAGGACGCCTCGACCAACATCGTGCCCTGGGGCATCCTGATCGGCGGCGAGGAACTGCACAACAATCACCACGCCTATGCGGCGTCGGCGCGGCTCTCGAACAGATGGTACGAGTTCGATATCGGCTGGCTCTACATCCGCATCCTGGCGGCGCTGCATCTGGCGCGCGTGACGAAGCTGGCGCCGGCGTTGCGCTTCGTGGCGCGACCGGCGGTCGACCGCGACACCCTGCTGGCGGTGATGACCCATCGCTACGATGTCCTGGCGAAATTCCTGAAGTCCCTGCAGCGGCTTGCCGCCGAGGAGCGGGAGCGCCTGCGGCTGGATGCGCGCGAGGGGCGTCTGTTGCAGCGGCTGCTGCGGCAGGACGCGGCATCGCTGCCGCGGTCGCAGCGGGAGAAGCTGGACCGTCTGCTGGCGCGGAGCGAACCGCTGACCAGGGTCTATGCCATGCGCGGCGAACTCGAAGCCCTGTGGGCGCGGCAGACGGCCAGCCGCGAGCAGTTGGTGGCGCAGTTGCGCGACTGGATCGCGCGCGCCGAAGCCAGCGGCATCCGGCAACTGGAGGAGTTTTCGTTGCGGCTGCGCCAGTACGCGCTCTGAACGCCCAAACAAAAAGCCCGCCGAGGCGGGCTTTGGTGCGGGAGCGCAGCGGTATTACTTGAGCTTCACTTCCTTGTAGGCGACATGCTTGCGCGCCTTCGGATCGTACTTCATGAACTCCAGCTTCTCGGGCGTGGTGCGCTTGTTCTTCGAAGTGGTGTAGAAATGCCCGGTGCCGGCTGTGGACTCGAGCTTGATTTTTTCGCGACCGCCTTTGGCCATGGTGATTCTCCTTAAACGGCCTCGCCGCGCGCGCGCAGCTCGGTGAGGACGACTTCAATGCCCTTCTTGTCGATGGTACGCAGACCGGCATTGGATACGCGCAGGCGCACCCAGCGGTTCTCGGACTCGAGCCAGAACTTGCGGGATTGCAGGTTGGGCAGGAAGCGGCGCTTGGTCTTGTTGTTGGCGTGGGAAACGTTGTTCCCAACCATCGGGGCCTTGCCCGTCACTTGGCAGACGCGGGACATGGTGTAACTCCAGTTATTCCGATTCGGAATGCGAAAGAATTCGAAGAAGGCTACGCCAACGTCAGGGGGCGATTGCCGGAAAGCCGCGCATTCTACCGGAAAAGGCGCCGAGGATTCAAGACTTTTTACGGCAGTTTTAGAGCAGTCCGCGTTCGGCGAAGGACAGCGGCGTGACCTGCCCGGCGACCACGAAGTGATCGAGGACTTTCACATCGACCAAGGCCAGGGCCTGCTTCAGCGACTGGGTGAGCATTTCGTCGGCGCGCGAAGCTTCGGCGGCGCCCGAGGGGTGATTGTGGGCGAACACCGCGGCGGCCGCGTTGCAGGCCAGTGCGCGCTTGACGACTTCGCGCGGATAGACGCTCGTCTGCGCCAGCGAGCCGCGGAACAGTTCTTCGAACGCGATGAGACGATTCTGGCTGTCGAGCCAGAGGGCGCAGAACACCTCGTGGGGCAGGGCCGCCAGTTGCAGGCGCAGCCAGTCGCGCACCGCGGCGGGCGAGGTGAGCAGGTCGCGGGCGCGGATCTCCTCGGCCAGCGCCCGGCGCGCCAATTCGAGCACGGCGGCCAGTTGTGCCGATTTGGCCGGTCCCATCCCGGGCTGGCGCGCGAGATTGTCCGGCGAAGCGTGCGCCAAGTGGGCGAGGCTGCCGTCGAATTGGGCGAGCAACTCGCGGGCAAGGTCGACCGCGCTCTTGCCGGGCGTGCCGACGCGCAGGAAGATCGCCAGCAGTTCGGCATCGGAAAGCGCCGCGGCGCCTTGTGTCAATAGCCGCTCGCGCGGGCGTTCGCCGGCCGGCCAGTCGCAGATCGACATTGGGGTTAGAATCTCCGGGGTCTTCTGGATACCTACTATTCTAACGTCATGGCAGAGCTTTCAGGCAAGCGCATCGTGCTCGGCGTCACCGGCGGCGTCGCGGCCTACAAGGCGGCGGAGCTGGTGCGCTTGCTGGTCAAGGCCGGCGCCGCCGTCGACGTCGTGCTGACGGCGGCCGGCAGCCGCTTCGTCAGCGCCGTGACCTTCCAGGCGCTGTCCGGCCGGCCGGTATGGACCGACCTCTGGGACGCGCGTCCCGACAACGGCATGGCGCACATCGAACTGACGCGCGGCGCCGATGCCTGCGTCGTTGCGCCGGCCACCGCCGACTTCATCGCCAAGCTCGCCCACGGCCTCGCCGAAGACTTGCTGTCTACGCTGTGCCTGGCGCGCGACTGCCCGCTGCTGGTGGCCCCGGCGATGAATCGCCAGATGTGGGACAACCCGGCGACGCGGCGCAACGTGGCGCAATTGCGCGCCGACGGCATCGGCATACTCGGGCCGGCAAGCGGCGAACAGGCCTGCGGCGAGAGCGGCGAGGGCCGCATGCTGGAGGCCGCCGAGATATTCGAGGAGACGGTTTCCCACTTGCAGCCGAAGACGCTGGCCGGGCGGCGCGTCCTGCTCACGGCCGGGCCGACCTTCGAGGCGCTCGATCCGGTGCGCGGACTGACCAACTCCAGTTCCGGCCGCATGGGCTTTGCGCTGGCGCGCGCCTTCCGCGATGCGGGTGCCGCGGTGATCCTGGTGGCGGGGCCGACCGCGCAGGCGACGCCGCGCGGCGTCACGCGCGTCGATGTGACGAGCGCGCTGGAAATGCGCACCGCGGTGCTGCAAGCGCTGCCGGGGCAGCAGGTGTTCGTCGGCGTTGCCGCCGTCGCCGACTACCGGCCGGCGGTCGCCGCCGAGCACAAGATCAAGAAGTCCACCGCGCACCTGACGCTGGAACTGGAGCCGAATCCCGACATCCTGGCGGAAGTCGCCGCGCTCGCCGCGGCGCCGTTCTGCGTCGGCTTCGCGGCGGAAAGCCGCAACCTCGCCGAGTACGCCGAGGGCAAGCGCAAGGCCAAGAAACTGCCGCTGGTGGTCGGCAATCTGGTACAGGACGGACTCGGCGGCGATACCAACGCCGTCACCCTGTTCGACGACAAGGGCGCGCACCCGCTGCCGCCCGGCGACAAGCTCGCCGTCGCCCGCGACATCGTTTCCCACATTGCTCGGATGATCGATCCATGCACCGTATAGACGTCAAGATCCTCGACCCGCGCCTGCGCGACAATCCGCCCCATTACGCGACGCCTGGCGCCGCCGGCCTCGATCTGCGCGCCTGCATCGAGGGGCCGCTGCGCCTGCATCCGGGCGAAACGACGCTGGTGCCGGCCGGCATCGCCATCCATCTCGCCGATCCGGGGCTGGCGGCGATGATCCTGCCGCGCTCGGGCCTCGGCCACAAGAACGGCATCGTGCTCGGCAATCTGGTCGGGCTGATCGATTCCGACTATCAGGGCGAGATTTTCATTTCGACCTGGAACCGCGGCAATCAGGTCTTCGTCCTCAATCCGCTCGACCGCCTGGCCCAACTCGTGGTGGTGCCCGTGGTGCAGGTGGCGTTCAACGTCGTCGATAGTTTCGAAGAAAGCCATCGCGGCGACGGCGGCTTCGGCAGCACCGGCCACCAGTAGCGCTGCGGCAACCGGAAAAAAACAAACCCCGCCGCGGCGGGGTTTGTGCGTTTACGCCGGACCGGATCAGGTCGACATTTCGGTGAGGATGTTCTTCAGCCAGCTCTCGGCATAGATGTGCTCGAGCTTGGTCTGCGAGAAATCCACCGGGGAAATGCCGCCGGAGTTGGGCACGCCGATGATCTTGCCGTCGGCCACCTTGTACACGCCGGCCACGCTGATCGACTCGTGGTCGTTGATGGCGCTGTAGCAGACGTTGATGCCCGACAGTTCGACGGTTTCCTTGCCGTTCATCAGCGCGACGACGTTGGTCGCGCAGACCTTGGCTTCGGAGTTGGCCGAGTAGCCGGACTTCGGCATGGCACCGGCGATCGAAGCGTCGCCGATGACGTGGATGCCCTTGTGCAGCGTCGACTCGAAGGTTGTGGCATTCACCGGGCACCACTTCTTGTCCTCGCCGACGAGGCCGGCGGCGACGGCGATATGGCCGGCGCGTTGCGGCGGAATGAAGTTCACCACGTCGGCCTTGTGGTCCTCGATGCCCTCGACGAACAGCGTCTTGGTGGCGGCGTCGACCTTGGTCACCTTCTTCGCCGGTACATAGGAGACGATGTCCTTGTAATAGGTGTTCCAGGCCTTCATGAACAGCGGCTTTTTCGCCACGACGTCGGGGTTGGCGTCGAGCAGGAACAGCTTGGACTTCGGCTTGTGCTGCTTCAGGTAGTGGGCGATCATGCAGGTGCGCTCGTAGGGGCCGGGCGGGCAGCGGTAGGGCACCAGCGGCATGCTGATGATGACGTTGCCGCCGTCGCGCATGTCGAGCAGTTGCTTGCGCAGGGCGATGGTCTGCGGGCCGGCCTTCCAGGCGTGCGGCATGACGTGCGAGGCTTCCTCGGTGTAGCCCTCGATTTCCTCGTTGCGGAAATCGATGCCGGGCGAGAGGATCAGGCGGTCGTAGGTGAGGGTGCCGCTGTTGGTGGTGACGACCTTGGCCGCCGGGTCGATGCCGGTGACTTCGGCGTACACCATCTTGATGCCGTGATTGGCGGCGAGCTTGTCGTAGCCGATGGTCAGCGGCGACAAGTCCTTGATGAGACCGCCGAGGTAGTAGTTGCTGAACGGGCAGGAGACGTACTCCTTGTTGCGCTCGATCAGCACCACTTCGATCGACGCATCGAGCATGCGCACGTATCTGGCGGCGATGGTGCCGCCATAGCCGCCACCGACGACGACGACGCGGCGGCCACTGCTCTTGGGCATCAGTTCGGCAGCGGCGCCGGAGGAAACGGCGGGAGCGCCGGCGCAGCCGGCAAGCGCGGCGGTAGAGGCGCCGCCGATCATTTTGATGAAACTTCTGCGATCCAGTGTCATGTTCTCGTCTCCTTATTTCTTAACGCTGGCGTAGAAGTGCAACAGGGCGTCCAACTCTTCCTTGGACAGCGGCTTCACTTTCTCGGCCATCTTCTCGGGCATCTTGCGCTTGCCCGACAAGTACTGGTCCATCTGGATCTGCATATAGGGCAGCCACTGGCTGGCCATCACCGGGCTGTCATCCTTGCCTTCCTTGCCGTCTTCGAGATGGCAGCGCTGGCAATTCTTTTCCTGCAGCGCGGCGCCCTTGGCGACCTTGGCGGCGTCGAGCGTTTGTTGCGTGAAGTGGATCTTCTGCTTGGCGAAGAACTCGCCCATGGCCTCGAAATCCGCGTCGCTGTAGCCCTTGGCCAGGCGACCCATGACGGTGGACGGGCGTTCGCCGCTCTTGAACTTCTTCATTGCTTCGACGATCGCGACCTTCGACTGGTTGGACAGGCTCGGCATGCTCGGACCGGCGCTGGCGCCGTGGACACCGTGGCAGCCGGCGCAGGCGTTCGACAGCATGGCCGGCGTCGGCGGCATGGCGTTGACCATGGCCGGTATGGCGAGAGCGCCGGCGACCAGGGCCCATTGACTCCACTTCATTGTCATTATCGACTCCTCCTTCGTTGATGGAACTGCTGTGGGTTATTTCTGTACGTTGATATAGTTCTTCACGTCCGGTTGCGCCTTGTCGAGGCCGAACTGGTAGCCGAGCGACACGTAGTGATAGCGCGCGTTGGCATAATCCTCGTGCACCGCGAAGCCGAAGTTGTAGATCTTGCCGGCGACGATGCTTTGATCGCCCTTGCCCTTGCCGGCCAGGTCGCGCTCGAAGGTGACGATCCACTTGCCGCCCTCCTTCTTGCCCTCGGCCTTGACCAGGCTCTTGCCGCCTTCCATCTGCCGCGAATCGGCGACGTAACCGTCAACCGGTTTCTCGCCCTTGCCGCTCTTCCACTGGATGAGGTCCATGAACTTGCCGCCGGCGAGGTCGGCGCCCTTGATGTGCTTGGTTTTCTTGTCGTCCTTGGCGTCCTTCATGGTGCGCAGGTCGCTGTGGCAGGTGGCCCAGCAGCCGTTGATTTCGGAGCCTTCGACCGTGCCGCCGCCGTCGAACATCAGGGTCAGCTTGGCCTCGTTCTTGGCGTCCATCTTCTTGCCGCCGGCCGCCTTCGGGCTTTCCCACTCGATGCGGAAATAGATCTTGGCGTCGTCGCGGGCGACCTGCACCGTCGCCGGTACGGAGCCGGCCTTGCCGGCGATGGGGGCGGGTTCGAGCACCGACTTGGAACTGCCGACCGGCTTGCCGGTGACGATCTTGTCGCCGATTTCGCTGGCGTCGCCCTCGTGGCACTTGGCGCAGAAGCGCTTCTTGTTGGTGATGTCGGGGACGGCCGAGTGGTCGGTGACGTTCATCACCCATTCCAGACTGGCCTGGCCCGGATAGAACAGGGTGACCTTGCGTACCGGCACCTTGCTCCAGTCCGGGGCCGCGCAGGCCGCGCCGGCAAGGCACGCACCCATGACCGCAACAGCAATCTTCTTCTGCATTACGAGACTCCTTCAACAGCCGCTCGCCGGGAGCGGAGTGCAAAAGGCCGCAGCGCGGGCTGCGGCCGAATCCTAGAGACCTTCCTTCGCCAATTCCTCGGGGCTCAGGTTGGTGTGCACCGCCTTGTGGGCGATGCCCTTGTGGCAATCGATGCAGGTCTTGCCGTCCTCGACGGCGCCTTCATGCTTGACCACCGAGCGGTCCTTCTGCTTCGACTTGTCCATGGTATCGAAATTATGACAGTTGCGGCACTCCTTCGAGTCCGCCTCCTTCATTTTCTTCCAGACGCGCTTGGCCATGACCAGGCGGTGCGCCTCGAACTTTTCCGGCGTATCGACGACGCCGGTGATGTGGCCGATGACGTCGCTGGCGGCCAGCAGTTTCATGGTGAATTTGCGGCCGTAGTCGATCGGATTCTTGCTGCTGGCGACGTGGCAGTCGGCGCAGGCGACCGTAGTGCCGCTGCGGTTGGTGTAATGAACGGTCTTCTTCAGGTCTTCGAAGGGAATGCTCATCTCATGGCAGGAAATGCAGAACTCGGTATGGTTGGTCAATTCCATGCCGGTGTTGAGACCGCCCCAGATGAGGATGCCGCCGACGACGCCGACGACGATCATGCGCAGCATCGAACACCGGGGAGGGTTTTTCAGTCTGCCGATGATGCCCTTGGCCGTCGGCGGGGCGCTGCTTTGTTGCACTTCTGCCATTTCTGATCCTATGCGCTGCATGCCGGCCGCGGCCGGCAAAATCGGGTCGGATAAACGGATATGGCGATCAAGGTAACGGGCTGCGTCCGCAAGCGATGGTTTCGCCTTGCCCCGCCGGCGCAGATCGACTGATCCTTGCCCCTGCCTCACGCATCTCCTCCAAAGGGCGCAATGCCCCTGACCGTATTAGTCTTTTGGGGCCGATTATTGCAGGCGGAGTCTGGCCCGAAATTCAATTATTGTGATTGTTAGATCAAGGCGGCTTTTCGCACTGATTGCTTATATTCCACGGGCATCGCGCGGCGCCGGGCGAACCGCTGCGACGAAGTGTGCCGGAGCCTAGCCGATGGTCAGATTGGGGACGTCGACGCGGACGCTGTCGCGCCCCAACGCCGCTGCGCAACTGAGCGCGAAACGCTTGGCCCAGTCGCCGCCTTTGGCAAAACGATCTTCGCCGCCGTACTTGGCGACGTCGAGGATCACGTCGAGCAGGAGGATTTTGCCGATCGGGTTGCGCGGCGCGCATTCGAGCGCCTGATACTCGCCATGCAGCCAGGCGCTGGCTTCGTCGCGGGAAACCGGCTTTACCTCCGCTTCGTGGAAGTGGTACTCGAATTCGGCATTGGCGCCGAACGCAACGGTGACGGTGTAAAGCATTTCCTTCTCCTCCTTCCATGGTCTCTGCTGCCCCAATGTATCACGCGGTAATGGCGCACATTGGCGCCGCGGCGACAATTCGGGGCAACCAGCCCAGCAGCGCGTGGCCCGGTCTCCGCGCCGCAAAGCACGAACGGCGCCCGCGGGCGCCGTTGGAGCGGGGAACCTCGAACCCTATTCCATCGCTTCGTAGAGCGGCAAGGTCAGGAACTCCGGGTAATCCTCGGCGAGCGACATCTCCGCGAAGATATTTGCAGCGCGGTCGTAGCTGGCGGTGGCTTCGCCGGCGGCGCCGACGGTGGCTTTGACCTGCGCCAACTCCTCGGGAATCAGCGCGCGCACCATGTCGGCCGTGACCTTGCGGCCGTCGTCGAGCCTGCCCTTGGGCGAGACCACCCATTGCCACACCTGCGAGCGGCTGATCTCGGCGGTGGCGGCGTCTTCCATCAGGTTGTGGATGGGCACGCAGCCGTTGCCGGCGAGCCAGGAGCCGAGGTAATGGATGCCGACGTTGATGTTGTTGCGCAGGCCGCTTTCGGTAATGGGCTGCTCGGGCTTGAATTCGAGGAGGTCGGCGGCGCCGACGCTGACGTCGTCGCGCTGTTTGTCCCACTGGTTGGGCTTGTCGCCGAGGACCTTGACGAATTCCTCCATGGCGATGGCGACGAGGCCGGGGTGGGCCACCCAGCCGCCGTCGTAGCCGTCGTTGGCATCGCGCGTCTTGTCGGCGCGGATGCCGGCGAGCGCCTTGTCGTTGGCGGCGGGGTCGTTCTTGATCGGGATCAGCGCGCTCATGCCGCCGATGGCCGGGGCGCCGCGCTTGTGGCAGGTCTTCAGGAGCAGCAGCGCGTAGGCGCGCATGAAGGGCACCGTCATGGTGATGCTGCCGCGGTTGGCCAGGCAGAAGTCGCGGTTCTTCTTGAACTTCTTGATGCAGGAGAAGATGTAGTCCCAGCGGCCGGCGTTGAGGCCCGCCGAATGGTCGCGCAGCTCATAGAGGATCTCTTCCATCTCGAAGGCGGCGAGGATGGTTTCGATCAGCACGGTCGCCTTAATCGTGCCTTGGGGGATGCCGAGCGCGTCTTGTGCCATGACGAAGACGTCGTTCCACAGGCGCGCTTCGAGGTGGCTTTCCATTTTCGGCAGGTAGTAGAACGGGCCGGCGCCGCGTGCGATCTGCTCCTTGGCGTTGTGGAAGAACGAAAGGGCAAAGTCGAAAATGCCGCCGGAAACGCGCTGGCCGTCGATGAGCACGTGCTTTTCGTCGAGATGCCAGCCGCGCGGGCGGATCTGCAGCGTGGCGATCTTGTCGTTGAGGCGGTAGGTCTTGCCGCCCTGCTCGAAGCTGATGCTGCGGCGCACGGCATCCTTGACGTTCACCTGGCCGTTGATCTGGTTGAACCAGTTCGGGCTGTTGGAATCCTCGAAGTCGGTCATGTAGGAGTCGGCGCCCGAATTGAAGGCATTGATGATCATCTTGCGTTCGACGGGACCGGTGATTTCGGTGCGGCGACAGACGAGCGCCGGCGGCAGCGGCGCGATCTTCCACGCGCCGTCGCGGACGTGCCGCGTCTCGGCCAGAAAATCGGGCATTTCGCCGGCATCGATGCGCGCCTGGCGCTCGACGCGTTTCTGCAGCAGTTCGCGGCGGCGCGGTTCGAAGGCGCGGTGCAGCTTGGCGACCAGGGCCAGCGCATCGGTGGTGAGGATTTCGTCGAAACGCGGATGCAGCGGCGCGTTGATCTGCACGCCGGCAGGAAACTTGGGGTTCATGGTTGCACTCCTTCTATGCGAGGTTTGACGCGACGTAGTCGACGACGTCGGTCAGCAGCCGACCGCTCGCCGCGGGCTGGACGTCGAGACGTTCGGCGGGATGGCCGCCGCGGTTGATCCAGAATGTCGTGAGCCCGAACCAGGCCGCGCCGACGGCGTCCCAGCCGTTCGCCGAGACGAAGAGAATGTCGCGCGCCGGCAGGTCCAGCGCGCTGGGGCCCAACTGGTAGGCGGCGGGGGCGGTCTTGTACTGGCATACGGCTTCGACCGACAGCAGGTGGTCGAAAATCCCGCCCATGCCGGCGCTTTTGACGGCGATGGCGAGCATTTCCGGCGTGCCGTTGGAAAGGATGCCCAGCGGCAGTCCGAGCTGCTTCAACTGCTTCAGGGCGCCGAGGTTTTCGGGGAAGGCGCTGAGGCAGGCGTACTGGCTCAGCAGGCGCTCGGCCTGGGCGTCGGTCGCTTCCGGCGCGAGGCGGTCGAGGGCGAAGGCCAGCGCGTCGCGCGTGACGTCCCAGAAGTTCTTGTAGCGGCCGGAAAGCGTGCGCAGGTGGGTGTATTCGATCTGCTTGGCGCGCCACAGGGCGGAAATCTCCGCGCCCCGGCCGGGAAACAATTGCTCGGCCATCAGGGCGACGGAATGGACGTCGAACAGGGTGCCGTAGGCGTCGAAGAGGAGGGCGCGGATGGTCATGAGCGCTATCGTATTCTTGCTTTATTGGCGCGAGTAGCTACGATTCTGGCAATAGATTATTTACTCAAAGTAATAAATGGATCAGTTCAAGCAAATCGGAGCCTTCGTCGAGGCGGCGACGCGCGGCAGCCTGTCGGCGGCAGCGCGCGCCGAGGGTGTAACGCCGGCGATCATCGGCCGCCGCCTCGATGCGCTCGAAGCGCGCCTCGGCGTGCGCTTGCTCACGCGCACGACGCGCAAGCTGACCCTGACCTTCGAAGGCCAGGCCTTTCTCGAAGACTGCCAGCGCCTCTTGAACGACCTCGCCAACGCCGAGGCGTCGGTCAGTCTCGGCGGCGTCAAGGCGAGCGGGCACTTGAAACTGTCGGCGCCGGCCGGCTTCGGCCGCACGCACGTCGCGCCCCATGTGGCGGAATTTCTCGATGCCAATCCGGACGTCACGGTGAACCTCGATTTGTCGGACCGCCTGGTGGACCTCGTCAACGAAGGCATCGACTGCGCGGTGCGCATCGGCGAGCTGGCCGATTCCAGCCTCGTCGGCGTGCGCCTCGGCGACATGCGGCGCCTGGTCGTCGCCAGCCCGCGCTACCTGGACGCCCACGGCGCGCCGCAGACCCTGGCCGATCTGGCGCGGCACGCCTGCCTGTCGCTAGGCCAGCAGCGCGGCTGGACCTTTCGCGATCCCGGCCAGGCGGGGAAAAGCACGACCATCAAGGTCTCCGGCCGCTTCGAGTGCAACGACGGTGCGGTGCTGCACGACTGGGCGCTCGCCGGCCGCGGCCTGGCGTGGCGTTCGGTGTGGGAAGTCGGGCAGGACGTGCGCGCCGGACGCCTGGTGTCGGTGCTCGACGACTACGCCGCGCCGCCCCTGGGAATTTATGCGGTGTTCCCGCAGCGCCGCCAATTGCCGCTGCGGGTCCGACTGTTCATCGACCTGCTCAAGCACACCTACGGCAGCCCCGGCTACTGGGACTGCGCGGGCGCCGATGTGGCGCCCGCGCAGCGTCTGCGGTCACTGCAAGCGCCTTAACTCCGCCAGCTTGTCGAAGTGCTGGCGTGCGCCGTTGAAATCCAGGCCGTCGAGGCAGACGCGAATTTCGGCGACGGCTGCGCCGTGCGGGGTGCCGTGCAGCAGGTCGTGCAGGCGCGGCATCAGCTTCAGCGCCGCCATGTGGTTGCGGTCGAGCAGGCCGGAGAATTCTTCCAGCAGCGGCTGCAGGGTTTCCGGCGGCGGCATGTCCGTTTGGGGCGGCGTCGTCGCGGCTGCCGGCGGCGGTTGCGACGCGAGCAGTTGCGAACAGGCGCCGATCGACTCGGCGAGTTCGTGCGCGAAGGGAGCGAGCAGCGCCGCATAGCCCTTGGCATTGCCTTTGCGCAGCGCCCTTTCGACTTCTTCCGCCACGGCGGTGAAGCGGCGCAGGCCGAGAATCATGGCGGTGCCCTTGACGGTGTGGACGAGCCGGGCGGCGTCTTCCATCTTGCCGTCGGCGATCAACTGCTTGAGATTCTGCGCGGCGCCGCCTTCCTTGTTGCGGAACTCGCGCAACAGGCGGTAGAGCAGGTCGCGGTTGTTGCCGAGGCGGCTCAAGGCCCCCGCTTCGTCGATGACGCTGGTTTCTGAGGCCGTCGCGGCGACCGACGCTGCGACGGCGCCCGACGTCGCGCCCGGCGCCGCGAGCGGTGCCGCGAGCGGTGCCGCGAGCGGTGCCGCACCGGGCCGCAAGCGCGCGGCGAGTACGCTCAGCAGCTTGTCGAGCCGCACCGGCTTGGTCACGACGTCGTCCATGCCGGCATCGCGGCAGCGGTCGAGATCCTCGTTCATCGTGTATGCGGTCATGCCGATGATGGGCAGCGCGCGGTAGCTGTCGTGCTGCCGCAATTCGCGGGTGGCGGCCCAGCCGTCCATGACCGGCATCTGGACGTCCATGAAGACGGCGTCATAGGGCGTCGCCGCGGCCAGCACGCGGTCGATGCCGTCGCGGCCGTTCTCGGCGACGTCTACCGCGAGTCCTGCGCTCTCAAGCAGTTCGCGCGCGACGAGCTGGTTGTAGGCGTTGTCTTCGACGACGAGAATGCGGCGGCCGGCCAGCTTGACCGGCTCCGGCTCGCGTCGCGGCGACGCGGCGAGCGGAGCCGCAGCGGCGCGTTCGAGTCCGAAAATGCCGGCGATGGTGTCGAACAGCAGGGTCGGTTTCACCGGTTTCAGCAGGTAGGCGTCGATGGCCGTTTCGAGGCGCGCGGCGCGCGCCGCGACTTCCTCGCGGCTGTAGGCGGTCACCATGACCACCACGGGTTGCTCCGGAATGGCGGCGTCGCGCTTGATCCGCTGCGCGGTCTCGATGCCGTCCATGCCCGGCATGTTCCAGTCCATCAGCACCAGTTGGTAGGGTGCGGCGCTGCCGGCGGCGCGCAGCGCGGCGATCGCTTCGCTGCCGCCCGAGGCGGCGGTCACCCGGCACCCGGTCGTTTCGAGAAGATCCTGCAAGGCGATGCGTGCGCTGTCGTTGTCGTCGACGATGAGGACGCGCAGCGCCGAGTAGTCGGGCGAAGCGCCGGCATCGACGCTGACCGCAGCCGCGGCGACGCGGAAGCGCGCGGTGAACGAGAAGTCGCTGCCGACGCCGGGGGCGCTGGCGACTTCGACGCTGCCGCCCATGAGCTGCACCAGTTGCTTGACGATGGTGAGGCCGAGGCCGGTGCCGCCGTAGTTGCGAGTGACCGAAGTGTCGGCCTGACTGAAGGGCTGGAACAGCTTGTCCAGTTGCTCGTTGCTGATGCCGATGCCGGTATCGGTGATGGAGAAGCGCAGCACGATGTCGCCGCTCGCCTCGTCGTAGCGCTCGCGTTCCGCTTCGAGCGAAATTTCGCCGCTGGCGGTGAACTTGACCGCGTTGCTGGCCAGATTGAGCAGCACCTGGCCCAGGCGCAGCGGGTCGCCCACCAGCATGCAGGGGATTTCGTGCGCCCGGTGCACGACGAGTTCGAGCCCTTTTTCGTGGGCCGCCATTTCCATGGTGTCGGCGACGCGGTTGATCACTTCGTCGATGTTGAAGGGGATGGCGTCCAGGCTCATCTTGCCGGCCTCGATCTTGGCCATGTCGAGGATGTCGTTGATGAGGCCGAGCAGCAGTTCGGCGGCGCCGTCGATCTTCTTCAGGTAGCCGTACTGCTTGGCCGTCAGCTCGGTGCGCAGGGCGAGTTGCGACAGGCCGATAATGGCGTTCATCGGCGTGCGGATCTCGTGGCTCATGTTGGCGAGGAAGGAGCTCTTGGCGCGGTTGGCGGCCTCGGCTGCCGCCGTCGCTTCGCGCAGCGCCGTTTCGATGCGCTTGCGTTCGCCGATTTCGTCGGAGAGTTCGCGCGTGCGCGCCGCGACTTTTTCCTCCAGTCCGCGGTTCGCTTCTTCAAGGTGTTGCGACGCTTGTTTCAGGCGCTCGTAGAGGCCGACGTTCTCGATGGAAATCGCCAATTGCGCCGCGATCAGGTGCAGCACGCGCAGGCGTTCGCGATGGAAGGCGCCGCGCAGCAGCGGGTTTTCCATGTAGATCAGGCCGAGCAGGCTGCCCTGGCGGACCACGGGCAGGCACAGCAGCGACTTCTGGCGCCCTCCCGCCAGATAGGGATCGGCGGCGCAGGCGGCGTCGCGCGCCGCGTCGTCGATGACGACGTCGGCCTGGGTACGCGCCGCGTACTGGATGACGGAATGGGCGATTTCAGTGCAGCGTTCGAGCGGCATCGGCCCGGCGCACTGCGGCGGCTCCTCGCCGGCGCGCCATTCGTCCTCGATCTGGAAGCCGGTCGGGCGCTTGAGGATGAACACGACGCGTGCCGCACCGGCGTGGGTCGCCAGTGCCTCCATGAGGCGGCGCAGCAGCCCGCCGAATTCGATTTCGCCGGAGAGCGCCTGCGACGCCTTGACGACCGCGGCGATGTCGATCGGCATCGCTTCCTGTGACGGTCCGCTGCCGGCGCTGCGCGCGATGATGTCGGCGTGGCCGGCTTCGATGGCTTGCGCCAAGGCGCCCGCTCCCCAGCGGCGGTAGCCGTCGCAGGCGTCGCGCAGGTACTGGCTGGCGGCGCCGACGATGCCCCGGCGCAGGAAGTGGGTCGCGGTCCGCTCGTTGGCGAGCGCCCAGT
>JACRPB010000352.1 GCA_016214175.1 Rhodocyclales bacterium | reverse complement strand
ATCCGCGGCGACGACCACGTGAACAACACGCCGCGCCAGATCAACGTGCTGCAGGCATTGCGGGCGACCGTGCCGCTCTACGCGCACCTGTCGATGATCCTCGGCGACGACGGCCAGAAGCTCTCGAAGCGCCGCAACTCAGTGGCGGTCACCGACTACGATGAACGCGGCTATCTGCCGGAAGCGGTGCTCAATTATCTGGCGCGGCTGGGTTGGTCGCACGGCGACGACGAGGTGTTCTCGATGGCGCAGTTCGTCGCATGGTTCGACCTCGACCACATCACCGCTTCGGCCGCCCAGTTCAACACCGAGAAGCTCGACTGGCTCAACGCCCACTACATCAAGCAGGCCGACGACAAGCGCCTCGCCGCCGAAGTCGCCAACCGGCTGGCGCGGCGCGGCGTCGATCCCGAGGCGGGGCCGGCGCTGGAACAGGCCGTCGCGCTTTACAAGGATCGCGCCGCCAACCTCAACGAACTCGCCGACGCCATCGAGCCGCTGGTCGTCTTCGTGCATGCCGCGCCCGAACTGCTGGCGCAGCACCTGACCGACACTGCGCGCGCGGCGCTGAAGTCCTTGCGCGCGCGATTCGCAGCCGCCGCCGAGTGGAAGAAGATCGTGCTCGGTCCCGCGATCAAGGACACCTGCACCGAGCACGGCCTCAAGATGCCGCAGGTGGCGATCCCGCTGCGTGTGGTGCTGCTCGGCCTGCCGCAGTCGCCGGCGATCGACGCCGTGGTCGAAGTACTGGGCCGCGCGGAGACGCTGAAGCGGCTCGACGCCATGCTGTAGCACGCCGCATGAGGGCGCTGCCCGTCCTTGCGGCCTGCCTGCTGGCGGCGTCCTGCGCCAGGCTGCCGCCTGTGCCTGCCGGTGATGAGGTTGTGCAGGTGCCGTCGCCCAACTACGGCGAGCGGCGTCCGAACTACGTGATCCTCCACCAGACGTCGAACGACACCGTGGAGCAGGCGCTGGCGACGCTGACGGATCCCGAGCGCAAGGTCAGCGCGCATTACCTGGTCGGGCGCGACGGCACGCTCTACCAGCTCGTTGCCGAAAACCTGCGCGCCTGGCATGCCGGCGCTTCGTACTGGGGCGGCAATACCGACATGAATTCGGCGTCGATCGGCATCGAGCTCGACAACAACGGCGCCGAGCCCTTTGCCGAGGCCCAGATCGCGCGCCTGCTGCAATTGCTGGACGAACTGAAGGAGCGCTATGGGATTCCGCCGCCAAACTTCCTCGGCCATAGCGACGTCGCGCCGGGACGCAAGGTCGATCCGAGTGCGTTGTTTCCCTGGCAACGCCTCGCGGCGGCCGGATACGGGCTCTGGTGCAAGCAGCCGTTCGTCGGGACTGACCGCGTCGAAGATGCGAGCCTCGGACTGCGGTTGCTTGGCTACGACGTAACCGATGCGTCCGCTGCGCTGGCGGCATTCCGGCGTCATTTCCGCGGCATCGATTCGACGGCGGCGCCTGACGCTGCCGACCTGGACGTGCTGAACTGCCTGTTTCGGCAGCAGCCTTAGACAATGCCTTTCCAGGCGAAGCGCGCGGGATCGACGGCGATGGCGAGATCGGCTTCGATCGGCAGCGGTTCGCCGCACAACCGGCTCGCCAGCAGCTCCGCCATCAGATGCGACCAGACGAGGCCGCGCGCGCCGTAGCCGCTGGCGACGTAGAGGCCGGGGTGCCGCGGCCATTCTTCGATACTCGCAGCGCGCTCGGAAGCCACGGGCAGGGCGCCCAAGAGCGGCAGCTTGTCGGGCGAGACGGGACGCAGGCCCGTGCGTCCGGCCAGCGTCGCCGGATCGATGTCGGCAACGAGTCCCGGCAGCATGTCGTCGAGCCGCGCCAGGTTCGCGGCGTGATCTGCTGCGAGCACCGCGGTATCGCGGCTGCGCTGGAAACTCGCGCCGACGCAGCGCCAGCCGGCCACCGGCGGCGTCGCATAGCCGTCGCGGCAGACCACGCAGCGCGGCGGCGCGGCGGCGTCCGAAGGAATATGCGTGACCTGGCCGCGAAAGCAGCGCAGCGGCAGTTGCGCCGCCTGCGGCAGGCCCAGCATGCCGTGCGAATGCGCCAACACGACCGCCGATGCGACGCCCAATTCGCGACCGTCGGCGCCGCGCAGCCGCCAGCCGTCGGCGACGGCTTCCTGCTCCGCCAGCGCGGCATTCCGGACCAGGCGCACGCGCTCGCCGGCCGCCGCCAGCAGGGCGTGGCTCAGCGACACCGGCGAGATCCAGCCGGCCGCCGGGAACCACCAGCCGCCGCCTGCGGTGCGTGCGCCGGCGTTCTGGGCCGCTTCGGCGGCATCGATCATGCGCACGAAGTCTGCCGGCATGCCGTGCTCGTCGACGATGCGTTGCTGGCGCGCGCCGAGTTCGTCGGAGCGCGGAATCTGCAGCACGCCGCAAGGCGACCAAGCGACCTCGTGGCCAGCCGCATCGAGCTCGGCGAGGCGGCGCAGCGCGTAGAGGAAGGCGGCGCGATTGAGGCGCGCCAGGCGCGTCTCGTCGAGCGCCAGCACCGGCAGCATGACGGCGAGGCGGTTGCCCGTCGCGCCTAGCGCGACCTCGGCTTGCGCTTCGAGCAGCAGCACGTCGCGGCCGCGCGCCGCCAGGCGCTCGGCGACGCTGATGCCACTGACGCCGGCGCCGATCACGGCGATGGTGCCGGCAGGCGCGGGCGCGATGACGGGCGCCTCGCAAGGCCCGAGGTAGCGTCCGCTCAGCATGTCGCGCTTGTCGCCGTAGCCGGGCTGTTTCTCGACGGCGAAGCCGGCAGCGGCGAGCGCGTCGCGCACGGTGCGGGCAATCGTGTAGGTGGCGCAGTGCGCGCCGGGCGCGGCGAGCCAGGCGAGGTCGGCCATCAGTTCGGCGGACCAGAGTTCGGGATTGCAGCTGGGCGCGAAGCCGTCGAGGTAGAAGGCGTCGAAGCGTCCTGTGACTTGGCCGACGACGCGGCGCGCATCGCCGAAGAGCAGCGTCAGGTGGACGCGCCCGCCGTCGAAGTGCAGCCGATGGAAGCCCGCCAGCCGCGGTGGCCAGGCCTGCTGCAGTTGCGCCGCGAGGCCGGCGAGTTCGGGATAGGCGCGCAGTGCGCGTTCGAGATCGGCCGGCGCCGGCGGATGTTTTTCGACCGAGAAGAAATGCAGTTGCGCCGGCCGCTGCGGATCGTCGCGCCAGGCCTGCCAGGTGGCGAGAAAATTGAGCCCGAGGCCGAAGCCGGTCTCGAAGATCGCGTAGCGCTCGCGGCCCGCCCAGGCCGCGGGCAGGCCGCAGCCGCCGAGAAAGACATGGCGCGCCTGGCCGAGCCCGCCGGTGTCGTTGTGGTAGTGGTCGCCGTAGGCGGGGGCATGGGGCAGGCCGTCCGCGCCGAAATCGATTTGCGCCGCGTCGAGCGCCGCGCCGCGACTCACTCTTTGCGCATTTGCGGGAACAGGATGACGTCGCGGATCGCCGGCGAATCGGTCAGCAGCATCACCAGGCGGTCGATGCCGATGCCGCAGCCGCCGGTGGGCGGCAGGCCGTATTCGAGGGCGCGGATGAAGTCGGCGTCGTAGTACATCGCTTCCTCGTCGCCGGCATCCTTGGCCTTCATCTGCTCCTGGAAGCGCGCCGCCTGGTCTTCGGGATCGTTGAGTTCCGAGAAACGCGGCCGACGATGAACAGCTCGGAGCGCTCGGTGACGTCGGGGTTGGCGTCGGAACGGCGCGCCAGCGGCGAAACCTCGGTCGGGTAGTCGATGATGTAGGTCGGCTCCCACAGCTCGGCTTCGGTGGTTTCCTCGAACAACTGCATTTGCAGCGTGCCGAGGCCGGAGGTCGAATGCACTTCGACCTTGAGGTCGTGCAGCTTCTGCTTCAGCCAGGCGACGTCGTTGAGCTGTTCGATCGAGAAGCCCGGATGGTGGGCGTTGATCGCCTGCACCGTGGTCAGGCGGCGGAAGGGCTTCGACAAGTCCAGCGTGCGACCCTGGTACTCGAAGATCTCTGTGCCGAGCGCCTCACGGGCGCATTGGCGGATTACGCCTTCGGTGAAGTTCATCAGGCTCTGGTAGTTCGCGTAGGCCTCGTAGAACTCCATCATCGTGAATTCGGGATTGTGGCGCGGCGACAGGCCTTCGTTGCGGAAGTTGCGGTTGATCTCGAACACCTTCTCGAAGCCGCCGACCACCAGGCGCTTGAGGTACAGCTCGGGCGCGATGCGCAGGAAGAGCTGCATGTCGAGCGCGTTGTGATGGGTGACGAAAGGCTTGGCCGAAGCGCCGCCGGGGATCGGGTGCATCATCGGCGTTTCGACTTCGAGGAAGCCGTGGCCGGTCATGTAGTTGCGGATCGAGGCGACGATGCGGCTGCGGGCGACGAAGGTGAAGCGCGTCTGCTCGTTGGTGATGAGGTCGAGATAGCGCTGGCGGTATTTCTGCTCGACGTCGGTGAGGCCGTGGAATTTCTCCGGCAGCGGCCGCAGCGCCTTGGAGAGCAGGCGGATCTCCGAGCAATTGACCGTGAGTTCGCCGGTCTTGGTCTTCATCAGCGTGCCGACGGCACCGACGATGTCGCCCAAGTCCCAGTGCTTGAATTCGTCGAGCGTCTCGGCGCCGACGCCGTCGAGCGTGACGTAGATCTGGATGCGCCCCGAGAGGTCCTGGATCGTCGCGAAGCAAGCCTTGCCCATGATCCGCCGCAGCATGACGCGGCCGGCGACCTTGACCGCGATCGGCGTCGCCTCCAGTTCCTCGCGCGACTTCTCGCCGTAGTGCTCGTCGAGCTTGGCCGCGGTGTTCTCGCGCTGAAAGTCGTTCGGATAGGCGCGGCCGGACTCGCGCCATTTCTTCAGCTTCTCGCGGCGCTCGGCGATGAGTTGGTTTTCGTCCTGCGGGATCGGGCTCTGGTCGGTCATGGTGTTGTCCCTGATGAGGGTTAGACGCCTTGCTTGAGGCTGGCCTCGATGAATTGGTCGAGATCGCCGTCGAGCACTTTCTGCGTGTTCGAGATTTCGACGTTGGTGCGCAAATCCTTGATGCGCGAATTGTCGAGTACGTAGCTGCGGATCTGGTGGCCCCAGCCGACATCGGTCTTGCCGGCTTCGAGCTTGTCGGCCTCGGCCTGGCGCTTGCGCAGTTCGAGCTCGTAGAGGCGGGACTTGAGCATCGCCATCGCCTCGGCGCGGTTGCGGTGCTGCGAGCGGTCGTTCTGGCACTGGACGACGATGCCGGTCGGGTTGTGGGTGATGCGGATCGCCGAGTCGGTCTTATTGATGTGCTGGCCGCCGGCGCCCGAGGCGCGGAAGGTGTCGACGCGCAGGTCCGCCGGGTTGATCTCGACTTCGATCGAATCGTCGATCTCGGGATAGACGTAGAGGCTGGCGAACGAGGTGTGGCGGCCGCCCGAGGAGTCGAAGGGGCTTTTGCGCACCAGGCGGTGCACGCCGGTTTCGGTGCGCAGGTAGCCGTAGGCGTAGTCGCCCTCTACCTTGAGCGTGGCGCTGCGGATGCCGGCGACGTCGCCGTCGGTCTGCTCCAGCACCTCGGCCTTGAACCCCTTGCGCTCACAGTACTTGAGGTACTGGCGCAGCAGCATCGACGCCCAGTCGCAGGCCTCGGTGCCGCCGGCGTCGGCCTGGATGTCGATGAAGCAGTTGATGGGATCGGCCGGGTTGGCGAACATGCGGCGGAATTCGAGGTCGGCGACCTTCGCTTCCACCGCGCCGACGTCGGCCTCGACGGCGAGAAAGGTTTCTCGGCATCGTTCCAGATGCCGGGATCTTCGAGCAGCTTGGCGACTTCTTCTAAGCGCGATGCCTTGGCATCATAGTCAAAGA
Source organism: Rhodocyclales bacterium (assembly GCA_016214175.1). Classification (GTDB taxonomy): domain Bacteria; phylum Pseudomonadota; class Gammaproteobacteria; order Burkholderiales; family Rhodocyclaceae; genus Nitricoxidireducens. The sequence goes on along the minus strand of JACRPB010000352.1, from coordinate 14,127 downwards.
TACCTCCGCAGTTCCAGCTCGCGCGACTTCAGGTCGGCGATGCGGTTGGCTTGGGCATTCAGGCGTTCGGCTTCCATGGCGGGCTCGTCGATGCATGTAATGCGGCATTATAACCGCCCAAGGTGTGCCGCCGCCCGACGCCGATTGCATCAGCACCGGAAGACGCTGCGGTCGCCGGCGGCCAGAAGCGAACTGAACGGGAACAGGCCTTTGGCTGAAGAATACTGAAGTTGTGTGACGGTACCCCGGAGAACCTCATGCCAGTCGGCCATACCTACGCCGAGTCAGGGCAGGACGGCTCTGCCGTTCGTCGGCTGCCCTGGAACAGCCGGAAGGCGCTGAGGAATATGGTCAAGCCGCTGTGAACGGCGTGACGCTCACCGGTTTGCATCGGGCCAGAAACACTAAGGCCGAACGGGGTTGGCGTTCGGCCTTAGTGTTTCCTTCACATCAGCACAGCAAGAGGCCTAGCCAGCGAGCCTCTCGGTCGCGGTCAGATCATCCGATCAAGAAACAATGCCGCGAAGAGCAACGTCAAGTAGAGGATGGAGTACGCGAAGGTTCGTTTGGCCAAAGCGTCGCTATATTGGCGACAAAGCTTCAAGACCAGTCCCAAGAAGCCGATGTCTAGTGCCGCGACGATCGCCAAATATACCCAGCCGCTGGTCTTGAGATAGACCGGGATAAAACTGGCTGCGGTCAGCAACACCGTGTACACCAGTATATGGCGGCAGGTCACTTCGATACCGTGAGTGACCGGCAGCATCGGCAGGCCGGATTTCGCATATTCGGCGCGGCGATAGCATGCTAACGCCCAAAAGTGCGGCGGCGTCCAGAGGAAAATGATGAGAAACAGCGTTAGCGGCTCAATGCTGACATTTCCCGTGATCGCCGCCCAGCCCAACACCGGGGGCATCGCGCCCGAGGCGCCGCCAATCACGATGTTCATGGGGGTCGCAGGCTTAAGAATCACCGTGTAGATGACCGCATAGCCGAAAAACGTGGCCAACGTCAGCCACATCGTCAGGTCGTTGACGAAGGTTGTCAGCAACCAAAGCCCTAACCCTCCCAGCAGCGTGGCGAGGGTCAGGGTCTCGGTCGCGGATATTTCGCCACGTGCCGTGGCGCGGGCCTGGGTGCGAGCCATGCGCGCGTCGACGGTACGTTCGACCAAGCAGTTGATGGCCGCCGCGGCTCCTGCCACCAACGCGATTCCTATCGATGCGGCAAGGAAGCGCGCCAGCGGCGGGAAGCCCGGCGAAGCCAGGCACATGCCGATCATGGCGGTAAAGACGATCAGCGTGTTGACGCGCGGCTTGCAGAGTTCGAAAAAATCGGCAAGCCGTTGCGCCAACGTCAACGGGCGAGTGCTAGCGACAGACACAGGCGACTCCTCATTCGATTGAATGATCCAACCAAGCGTTTCCGGACGTGACTAACGCACCGGATCAGCGGCTGATACTGGCGACATACGCCGCCACTGCCTTGATTTCGCCTTCGCTCAAACGCTGGGCGATGTCACGCATTGCGTTGGAAGCCTCGTTGGTACGCGAACCGTCCTTGAACGATTTGAGCTGCTTGACGACGTACGAGGCGTGCTGTCCGCCAATTGCAGGAGCCAATACTACCGGGGCGGCGGAATAGGTCTTGGCCCAGTCGTGCTGTCCCGCTCCTTTCGGCCCATGGCATCCGGCGCAAGCGGCAACGAACTCGGCGCGCGCACCCTTGCCCTTGTGGAAAATCTTCTCGCCTTGCGCCACCAGTGCCTTGTCGCCTGCTTCGTTCGCGGCGACCTTCTGCGTCGCAAAATAGGCGGCAATGTTGGCGATGTCAGCTTCTGCGACGTTCTGCGCTTGGGGTGACATCTGGGCATTCGAGCGCTTGCCGGCCTTGAAGTCGTGAAGCTGCTTGGCAAAATATTCGGGCACTTGGCCGGCAAGCTTCGGCCATTGTTCGGTTGGCGCAGGCAAAGCCGGGCTGTTGCCGTCGGGGCCGTGGCATGCCATGCACGCAGCGGCTTTCTGTTTCCCAAGTTCAGGATTCCCGGCTGCAAAGGAAATGCTGGATGCGCCCGCCAGGGCGACGGCAATCAGGCATGAGATCTTAACCATGTTCTGCACTTTTTCCTCCTAAGTTGGCACCGAAATCAGGCTGGCAGCGAAACGCAAGCAGACATCCTCACTGCCACGCAAGCTCCCCACAATGTGCTGTCCGGAAGAGCGGACAGCACCAGAATATATTTTTCTATGATGCGACAAATTGCCACAATAGGATGTGGGATTTTTCGATTCTTGGCAACACACTTTTAGAAAAAAATTGATGAAGATCATTTTTTTTTATGGTGTGACAAATTGCCACATTGAGAGGTATGCTTTTGCCCGTTTGGTCGGAATCAGTACGCAGCCGTTGGGGATTGGGTTGCTAATTTTAGCTCACTGCGGATGGGGAATTGACCGCAGCATCCGCGAACACAGGGAGGAGACATGGCACACGAAGCACACGCTGATGCAGTACATGCCCATTGGGATACCAGCATTTGGCCGTTCGTTATAAGTTTCGGTATTCTGGGCTTGGGTGTTGCTTTTACGTTTCAGTTTGTTTATCACAGTTCGTTCGCCGCGATCATCGCCCTGGGTTTGGGTCTACCGCTCATTCTGGGTGGCATCGCGGGTTGGACCAGCGAGGCGATGGGCAAGGGGGAGGGGCTCTCCTTCGCATCGATGGGCTGGTTCATCTTGGCCGAGGCCATGATTTTCCTCTCCTGCTTTGCCGCCTACTGGGCTGCCAGGTTGAATGCTCCGGATTGGCCGCCCGCCGGAAGCATAGAGTTGCCGAAGCTGATTCCCGTGATCATGACCATTACGCTGGTTTCTTCATCGCTGACCATTCATAAGGCCGAGCAGTATCTTCATGCGGGCAATCGCAGCGGATTCGTCAATTGGCTGCTGCTGACCATCGTTCTTGGGCTGGCGTTCCTCGGTATGTCGGGCTTTGAATGGGCGCACCTGATCGGTGAAGGCTTCACCATCAAGACCAATATCTTCGGCACGGTCTTCTACTCGGTCACCGGCTTGCACGGGTCGCACGTACTGGTTGGTCTGGCGATCTTCATCGCTGGTCTGTTTCCTGCAATCAAGGGTAATCTTTCCCCCGGTTTCTGGCGCACTGCGGGCCTGTACTGGCACTTCGTGGACATCATTTGGTTCTTCGTCGTTTCACAAGTCTACTTCTGGTAATAGTCGCCGTGTCGGCTCACGCCGTCAGTGCGCCTACTGTTACCAGTACCGCGGACACGTCGGTCATGCAGATCGACGAGTCCCGGTACCTGGGCGCTCGTCTGCGTGGCGACACGGTGCTTACCGATAGCCAGGGGAAGGACTTTGCCGTTGGGGAAATGTTCGGCAAACCCGTAATACTGCTGCTGTCTTACTACGGTTGCGACGGTACCTGTCCATCGATGAACGCAGAGCTGGCGCGGGTACTGGCAAAGGTGCAGAGGTTCAAGATCGGGGAGGATTATCGGGTTCTGACCGCATCTTTCGATGCTAGAGATAGCGACAAGACTGCGGCGGAATTTCTCGAGAAGACCGACTCGGTTCCGGATTCGATGCGTAACGGTTGGCGACATGCCGTTATCAAGGACCGCAACGTGAAGGAGTTTGCCGGGAGCGTCGGTTTCAATTTTTTCTGGTCGGATGCGGCGAAGGCCTTCCTGCATCCGAATGTATTGGTGTTCTTGACTCCGCAGGGGAGGGTGGCGCGCTACATCTACGGCACCCGCATGGATGCGAAGACGGTCGAACTGGCATTAACCGATGCCGACTGGGAGCGCATTTCCGAATCTGCTGCGGTATTCGATATTGTTACCGGCGCGTGTTTTAGCTACAACTACACGGCGGGAAAATATCAACTGAATTATGCTTTTTTGATTGGGGTAGGCTCGTTCCTGTTGGGGGTTAGCCTGATGGGGTTTGGTTTATGGGTTTACGGAAGGAGGAGGGCGGCAAATGCATAAGCAAAGAAAGTTGTGGGCGGGCTTCGCTGCGTTAACCGGAGCGGGGTCGGCCATGGCCGAGAAATATATCCCGACGACCGACAGGGTAGTTGATCCTGCCGCCGGCTGGGATCGACTCTGGGGCATCGTTTTGGAGGACATCACCCTGCTCGGCATCGCGTTTGCGCTGCTGTGCGCTTGGCTGATCTGGACATATCGACGTCACCCAGGGAACCCGGAAAGCAACCCGCCCGTCTTGTCCATGGGGGCCGTTCTGGGGTGGTCGGTCATCCCGGCTTTTATCTTCATGGCCGACGACTTCTACATTGCTGCCAATGGCTGGAATCTGTGGAATATGCAGCGTGAGGTTCCTGCCGATCGACTCGAGGTCAAGCTCGAGTCGGGCATGTATAGCTGGGACTACACGTACCCCAACGGCGTGCAAACGCAGAACGAGTTGAAAGTGCCGGCAGGCAAGCCCGTGCTGTTGCGCATGACCAGTCGCGATACGATCCATAACCATTACCTGCCCGACTTCCGCATCAAGGAAGACTCGATGCCCGGTCGTGTCACCTACCTCTGGTTTTATCCGAAGAAGCCCGGACAGCACCTTGTAACCTGCAACGAATATTGCGGCGTCAATCACTCGTACATGTCAGGAAAGGTGATCGTGCTGCCGCCGCAGGAATATCAAGCCTGGTACGTGCAGGAGGGCGACAAGTTGAAGAAGGCGGCTGCTCCGGCGGAGGCTGCGCCTGCGGGCGCAGCACCAGCGGCACCGGCTGATAAGGCCGCCCGGTCTCCCGACCAAAATCAGAAGCCGGTATAAGGAGGAAATCAGCATGAGTCTCAAAGAATGGGTTTTCACCACCGATCACAAGCGGGTCGGCGTACTTTACCTAATCGGTTCGGTTGCGGCCTTCATTGTGGCCGGCATCATGGCCTTGCTGATGCGGGTCGAGCTGACAACTCTCGGGCCGACGCTTACCGCCAATCCGACCACCTACAACGTTTGGCTTTATGCCCACGGCGCGGTTATCCTTCTGGGCTTCCAGATACCGGCGCTGACGGGTTTTGCCGCCAACTACGCGATTCCGCTGATGATTGGCGCCAAGGACGTGGCGTTCCCGCGCGTCAACGCCTTTTCCGTCTGGCTGTTCTATATGGGTGTGATTCTGGCACTGCTGACCTTCGTCATGCCGGATCCGCCTGATGTCCTTTGGACCGGTTATCCGCCCTATTCGACGATCACCTCGGGCAACACGGCCTTCTATACCTTGACCGTGCTGTTGATCGGGTTTGCATCCATTATTGCCGGCGTGAACTTCTTGACCACGATCGCCTACATGCGCGCGCCCGGCATGACCTGGAACAAGCTCAACATCTTCGTTTGGGGCACGGCCGGCTCGTTCGTCATGCAGCTGATCTATGTTCCGGTGCTGGGTACCGCGGTGCTGTTGATCAGCTTCGACAAGTATCTGGGGACCAGTTTCTTCGACCCGACCAACGGTGGCGACGTGCTGACCTACCAGAACCTGTTCTGGTTCTACTCGCATCCGGCGGTGTACGTGATCTTCGTGCCCTTCTTCGCCATCATCATGGAAATCTTCGCGACCTTCGCCAAGAATCCCATCTTCAATTACAAGGTGGCGGTCTACGGCGGCATCTGGGGCATCGTGCTGGTTTCCGGCGAGGTTTGGATTCACCACCTGTACGTCACGGGCATGCCGGATTGGCTGCGTATCGGACAAATGGTGACGACGCTGCTGATCTCCGTCCCCGTCGGCCTGATGACCATCAGTCTGATTGGCACCCTGTACAAGGGATCGATCACGTTCGAGTCGCCGATGGTGTACGCCTTGGGAACGTTCTTCCTGTTCCTGATCGGCGGCCTGACCGGGATTCCGCTCGCCGTGACCTCGCTCACGGTCAACCTGGGCGAAACCTATTATGTGGTGGGGCACTTCCACTACGTGATGGCGCTGACGGGTACCTTGTCCATCTTTGCCGGCGTCTATTACTGGTTCCCGAAGATCACGGGCAAGATGTGCAACGAAACCTGGGCCAAGCTTGGCTTCCTGCTCAACTTCATCGGCGCCAACATGATTTTCTGGCGGATGATGGAAGTTGGCGTCCGGGAAGGTCTGCCGCGTCGCTATTACGATTGGGCGCAGTTCCCGCAGGTCGCTGACGACCAGATGTTCATGACGATAGGTTCCGTGATCCTTGCTCTCGGATTCGCGATCACCGTTCTGAACTGGGTCTTCGGCGCCATTTCGGGTAAGAAGGCAGGCGATAACCCGTGGGGTTCCCAGTCTCTCGAGTGGACCACCGTTTCTCCGCCGCCCCATGGCAATTGGCCGACGCCGCCGGTCGTTTCGGAAGACTGGTCGCCGTACGCTTATGGCAAGCGTGCTTGATTCCTGAGCTTCTAATCAAGTAATACAATAGGGCGCCTCTGGCGCCCTATCTATTTATTTACGTTGGCTAATCAAATATGAGTGATCAAGCAAAGAAAATCGATTCCCGTCCGTTCTACTGGGCGCTGGCGACGTTAGGCATCGTCATTGCGGTTTGGCTAGGCTTCAAGTTCTTCGGCGAACAGCGCTATTACAACACCGCCTGGTGGCAAGCGCGTCGCCCGGTGGTGAGAGTCTCCGAGCCGCAGACGGCTACGCCGGTCGAGGTGCGCGACGAGTGGCGCAATTCCCTGACTGTCGTGCAGACCGAGAAGGGGCTGTATTTTCTGAGCGGGACCAAGTACATCCCCTCGGCCGGAACCCAGGTCGTCGTGCAAGCGAACGATCATTGGGATATTTACATGTGTGCCGCCAACGGCCAACGGTGCATGCCCATCCACTCTTTCTGCGCCAATACCGTTTGGCCCAACGTTAAGCGCGATGAAAAAGGGCGCGCCGAGGGCTGTTATGCGCCCTATCTCGGGCCCAAGACCGCCGCCGAACTGGAGACACCGCCGCCGCCGCCGAAACCGCGCGGCGGTCCTGGCAAGAAGCAGAAAGACCTGGACCCGCCGGTCGGCATGTCGCATCCGAGCGAATGGGCATCGCTGATGGGACTCCCGGCACAGATGACCCCGGCCGCCAAATGAACCGTTTGCGCTGGCTGCTGCTGATCGGACTCACCCTGACGCTGCTCGGGGCCTACGTGGCGTTGCGCTCGCTGCGCGATGGCCCCGCTCCGGCACTACCGCCGTCGGGCCGTTTGCCGTCGGCGACGCTGATCAACGACGAGCAGCCGCTGGCGCCGTTTTCCCTGGCGGGAGCGGGCGGCAAACTCTCCAATGCCGACCTCAAGGGGCACTGGACTTTCCTATTCTTCGGCTACACGTATTGTCCCGATATCTGCCCGACGTCCTTGACGGTAATGGCTCAGGTCAAGCAGGAACTGATACGACAGGGTGTGGCCGCACCCGAAGTTCTCTTCGTTTCGGTGGACCCCAAGCGCGATACGCCCGAACAATTGGGCACCTTTACCCGTTATTTCGACGCCTCGTTCCGAGGGGCCACCGGCAACGACGAGGAGATCGCTGCGCTGGTCAAGCATTTGGGCGTGTTTTACCAGCGCCACGACAAGGGGGACGGCAAGCCGTACGCTGTCGACCATACGGGAGCCATCTACCTCGTCGATCCCCAGGGCAGGCTCAAGGCCGTGTTTTCCTACCCCCACGATCCGAAGCTGGTCGCCGCGGACTACCTCACCATCACTCGCTAGAACGCGACGGCGTCATCGATTTGAGGCAGATCAGGACGAAGATCAGGCCGCCGATGATGGCGATCAGGCCGCCCAGGCCCATCATGCCCATGCCGATTTTTTGCGGCAGTGTCGTCAGCGCCTGTTCGGCGCCGGCGACCTTGCGCTGGACACCGTAACCGCCGGACCAAGCCAGCCCCAGAATGTGCAACAACTGGCCGCCGCCATATATGTAGGGCTGCCATCGGGCGAGGCGCCCCGCGACCGGACGGAATCCCAACTGCGGCAGCACCACGTAGGTCAAGCCCATGAAGGCCAGGGTGACGCCGACGATGGAGCCGTGATAGTGGGCCGGAATCACCACATTGACGCCCTGGATCATGAACGCCAGTATGCCGCCGACCGCGAAGAGCGAAAACGAAGCGAGCAGCGCCGAACGCGCCGGTTCCGCCTTGCCGCGGCTCTGCCAGATGGCTGCCGCGGCCAGGAGAATCAGCGGGAACATTGCCAGGTGTCCCCACTGCATCAGGCTGACGAACTTGACGATGTGCAGCGGCGTGCCCACCGGCCAGAAGGCGTAGATGAGCGGTACCGCGACAAGCGGCAGCGCTGCGACGACGAGTAGCGTCGCCACCGTTTGCGATGATACCGGCAGCTTGGCGCCGAGCTGCAGGCCGAGCCACAACCAGGCGACCAGCAGCAGCAGCGTGTGCTGGAATTGCAGAGCATGTCCGCCGCCCCAGTAGATCGCCTCGTAGTAGGCCTGTCCCTCGTAATCGGGCCCTGTCGCCCAAGACGTGACGAAAGCCGCCAGCGCGATCGCACCGGCGAGAGCGGCGAGGAAGCTGCCGAGGCGCAGCGTCGCCTGTGTGCTCGTTTGCGCGCCGACCGGTATCGTCAGCAGCGCCCGCACGATGGCCAGACCGAAGCCGCTGCCGGCGATGAGCAGTCCCGCCACGAACAGCGGATGCCGCAGCATCGGAATGTAGTTGTTGAGCAGCGGGTGACTATCCGGTGCGAACGGCGATATCGTGATCAGTGCGGTGCCGATTGCCGCCAGCAGAAATCCGCCGCGGCCGAGAGCGGCCGCCTGGCCGCTGCCCGTCATGCTCCACAGGACGGCGGCGAAAGCCATGAACCAGACCAGCACCGACAGATCCACATGCACGACCAGCGCGGCGCGGAAGAAGTCCAGCAGCGGGAAGGCATCCTGGATGCCCGGCGTGCGCGAAAGCACGAGCAGGATCGCGAGCAGGCCCGAGCCGATCAGCGAGGCGACGCCCAGCCACAGCCAGGCTCGGGCCAATTGGCGGGAAACGGCGTCGGGAATTTCGAGGAGGGGTGCCGGCAATATGTTTTCGGTATCGTGGCTCAAGGTTGTACGGTATGGCTATCGGACATGTTATTCGGCGGATTGCTCGTTGCAACCCGGTTGATGACGGCATCGTTGCGCAGGAAAAACAGCGTGGCGTAGCTGGACGCCGCACAGATCGCCCAGAAGGCTATGAAGCCGAAGGAATTCGTCGCAAGGTTCGAAAAATGCACCGGCTGCCCGAACAGGTAAAGATCCTTCGGATCGATGATCGTAATGAACAGGAATTCCGCCAGGGCTGCGACCCAGAACGACGGCCACAGCACCAAATAGAGCTTGCTCATGTCTCCTCCGCTTCGGGTTTCCCCTGATGCCTCTTCATCCTCAAGCGGGCATGACTTGGGTTTTGCCCTGCGCGTGCCGGATGTCGCAGCATCATAAAGGGGATTGCGCTTCCGCTCAATGGTTGAGTGGTGTCGCCGCGCGAACTCGTCGCTGGTGCGACCGCTGTCGCGCCGCTTCCCGCATCGGCGGTTGCTTTGCCCCCACGCGCTTGTCTTGCCTTTGCCAGGGAGTCCTTCCCTGCCTCGCCCATAGTGGTGCCCAAGCTCGCGCGAGCGGTGATGCCGCGGCTCAGACTCGGGGCGCCTTGATATTCCGATGGGCTTGCGACAGAATGCGGTCCGAGCCGGCTCGTTCTGCAGCGCCGTCATGCCGGTCAACCGATGCTGCGATCCCTACGATGAAGTCGATACTCTTGCTAACGCATATTGCGGCCGTCGGCATCTGGACCGGCTGCGTCGTCACGGAAGCGCTGTTTGAACGGGCACTTCTGGGCAAGGGGAAGCCGCAAGAATTGATCCTCGTGACCTTGCACAAGCGCGTCGACCTCTGCGTCGAAATTCCGGCCTTTACGATCGTGCTCGTCACCGGCGCGTTCATGGTCGCCGGAGCGGATATCGCTCAGCCGTTTCTCGTAAAGATCGGTTTCGGGATATCGGCCATCGTCGCCAACATCTACTGCGTGTGGCTCGTCTTTCGACGTGCTGCAGCGGCGCATGCCGATCGCTGGGACGAGTTTGCCCGTCTCGACCATCTACAGCACAAATTCGGCGCCGTCGTGCTGCTTGCCATCATCGTCGCGTTGACGCTGGCGGCCTACCTCCACGGCCGAGTCTAGACCTGTGCCGCCGGGTGTTTTGCGCGCATGGCCGCGCCGGCCGATGAAGGCCTTGGCCTGACGCGTCTTGGCCGCGGCCGGCGGCGTTGCGGCAGCCGGCGTCGTTTCGTAGCGCCGATCCGGCGCGCCCCGCAGCCAACAAGCTGGCATTCCGCTATCCTTACGCCTGCGTAGCCGGAGCAGCCCCGCGAATCCGGGCGACTGTGCGGGCGAACCCTAATCGGTGTCTATCTCAAAGCAATGTTCAAGCATCTGCTGCCGCTCCTGTGGGTTGTCTTTGCGATCGCCAATGCCCATGCCGCCGACAAGGGCGTCGTCACGCGGGATTCTGAAATCCTGCTGGTGTTCTGGGGGGCGAGCGACTGCATTTATTGCACGCGCTGGAAGTCCGCGCCGGAAGGCAAGGGCGCGCTGCAAAGCTGGCCGGAATTCGACAAGATCGCCTATCGGGAGGTCGAGCGGCCGCAGATGGCGACGAGCCTGAAGGTCGAGCACTTTCCCGCCGATTTGGCCTGGCTGTACGAGGGACGGGCGGTGGGCGGCAAACTGCGGTCGACCTATGTGCCGTCCTGGTCGATCTTCGTGGACCGCTTCGAAGTGATGCGCGCGATGGGCTACGGCAGATGGGAAAGCGAGGTTTTTCCGCAGGTGAAGCATCTCGTGGCGAAGCGCGATGCGCGGCGCAGAAGCGCTTCGCCTCTGCCGGCGGCCCGCTAGCGCGATGCCTTAAACTCGCGTCGCGACGGTCCCTCGGCGCTGCCGGACCCCGGTGCCGCGTCCGACGCCAGCAGTTCGCGCAGCACGTAGGGCAGGATGCCGTCGTGGCGGTAGTAGTCGGCTTCGATCGGCGTGTCGATGCGCAGCAGCACCCCGAGTTCCTGCCTCCGGCCGTTCGCGCGGCGGACGACGAGCCGCACTTCCTGCTGCGGCCGGATGCCGGCGTCCAAACCGAGAATGTCGAACTCCTCGTCGCCGCGCAGGTCCAGTGCGGCGACGCCGTCGCCGGCGTGGAATTGCAGCGGCAGCACGCCCATGCAGACCAGATTGGAGCGGTGGATGCGCTCGAAGCTCCGGGCGACGACGGCCTTGACGCCGAGCAGGCGCGTGCCCTTGGCCGCCCAGTCGCGACTGGAGCCGGTGCCGTATTCGGTACCGGCGAATATCACCGTCGGCGTGCCGCGCGCCAGATAGCGCATCGCGGCATCGTAGAGCGGCAGCGTCTCGCCCTCCGGCTGCAACAGGGCGTAGCCTCCCTCGATGCGCGTGCCGTCGGCGCACGGCGGCAGCAGCAGGTTGGCGATGCGGACGTTGGCGAAAGTGCCGCGCATCATCACCTCGTGGTGGCCGCGGCGGGCGCCGTAGCTGTTGAAGTCCGCAGGCACGACGCCGTGTTGCTGGAGATAGATACCGGCGGGCGCGGTCGGCGCGATGCTGCCGGCCGGGCTGATATGGTCGGTGGTCACCGAATCGCCGAAGACGGCGAGGGCGCGGGCGTTGCGGACGTCGCCGCGGGCCGCCGGCGTCAGTGCGAAAGCTGCGAAGAAGGGCGGCTCGGCGATATAGGTCGAGGCCTCCCAGGCGTAGGTTGCGCCGCCCGGTGCGGCGATGTCGTTCCATAGCGGATGGCCGCGGGCGGCGTCGCGGTAGAGATCGGCGTAGGCTTGCGGGGCGATGGCGTGGCGCATGGCGGCCGCGATTTCGTCGCTCTTCGGCCAGATGTCGCGCAGATAGACCGGCTCGCCGTCCTTGCCGTTGCCGAGCGGTTCCCGGTCGAGATCGATGTCCACGCGGCCGGCGATGGCGAAGGCGACCACCAGCGGCGGACTCATCAGGTAGTTGGCCTTGAGGCTGGGATGGATGCGCGCCTCGAAATTGCGATTGCCCGACAGCACGGCGGCGCAGACGAGCTTGCGCGCGGCGATGGCCGCTTCGATTTCCGGCGCCAGCGGGCCGGCGTTGCCGATGCAGGTGGTGCAGCCGTAGGCGACGACGCCGAAGCCGAGTTGTTCGAGGTAAGGCAGCAGACCGGCTTTTTGCAGGTAGGCGGTGACGACGCGCGAGCCGGGCGCGAGCGAGGTCTTGACCTGGGGCTTGACGGCGAGGCCGCGGGCGACGGCCTTTTGCGCCAGGAGGCCCGCTGCCAGCATCACGCTCGGATTCGAGGTATTGGTGCATGAGGTGATGGCGGCAATGAGCACGCTGCCGTGGTCGATTTCGCCGCCGGTCCGCGCCAGGCCGTAGGCGGCGGCAAACCCCTGCTTCATGGCGCCGAGATCGATGCGATCCTGCGGCCGCTTCGGCCCGGCGACGCTGGGGCGCACTTGCCCGAGGTCGAACGCGATGACTTCGCTGTAGTCGATGGCGCCCGCGGCCGGCGTGCCGAACATCTGTTGCGCTTGCCAGTAGCTGCGGAAGGCGTCGACTTCCGCGGCGCTGCGGCCGGTGGCGGCGAGGTACGCGGCGGTCGCTTCGTCGGGCGGGAAAAAGCCCATGGTCGCGCCGTATTCCGGCGCCATATTGGCGAGCGTGGCGCGGTCGGGCACGGTCAGCGAAGCGGCGCCTGCGCCGTGGAACTCGACGAACTTGCCGACGACGTCGGCGCGGCGCAGACGCTCGGTGACGGCGAGGACGAGGTCGGTGGCGGTGACGCCCTCGGCGAGGCGGCCGTCGAGCTGCACGCCGACGACGTCGGGGGTCAGGAAGTAGAGCGGCTGGCCGAGCATGCCGGCCTCGGCCTCGATGCCGCCGACGCCCCAGCCGACGACGCCGAGGCCGTTGATCATGGTGGTGTGGGAGTCGGTGCCGACCAGGGTATCGGGGTAGTAGATGCCGTCCTCCTGCCAGACGCCGCGCGCCAGGGATTCGAGGTTGACCTGGTGCACGATGCCGATGCCCGGCGGCACGGCGCGGAAGCGGCGGAAGGCCTGCATGCCCCACTTGATGAAGCGGTAGCGCTCGGCGTTGCGGCGAAATTCCAGCTTCATGTTGAGGTCGAGCGCGTCGGCGCTGTTGTAGTGATCGACCTGCACCGAGTGGTCGACGACGAGGTCCACCGGCACGCGCGGCTCGACGATTTTCGGGTCGGCGCCGTGGCGTTGGACTGCGCTCCTCATGGCGGCGAGGTCGACCAGCAGCGGCACGCCGGTGAAGTCCTGCAAGAGGATGCGGGCGACGACGAAGGGGATTTCGGCGTTGCGCGGCGCCCGCGGCTGCCAGTTTGCGAGTTCGCGCACGTGGCTGGCGGTGATCTTGTCGTCGTCGCAGTGGCGCAGAACGGATTCGAGCACGATGCGTATCGACACCGGCAGGCGTGAGACCCGGGCGATGCCTGCCTGTTCGAGCGCCGGCAGCGAGCAGAACCGTCCGCGTGCGCCGGACGTCAAAGTGAAATCCTGCAAGCTGTCTGGAAAAGGATGCTGCATGGTCGGCTCCCGCAGTGGGCGGCGGCGAAGCCGCCTACAATCAGGATAGACCAGCGGCGGGACGAAGCCACGGCCGCCGCGCTGCTGGAAGGCCTTACGCTTGCAGGGTTGTCAGGAGACCGAAGCGCTCATGGAAGCCACCCGCATCGAACGCGATACCTTCGGCGACGTCGCCGTGCCGGCGGACCGTCTGTGGGGCGCGCAAACGCAGCGTGCGCTCGAACACTTCCGCATTTCCGACGAGCGCATGCCGACGGCGCTGATCCACGCCCTGGCGGCGGTCAAGCGCGCCGCCGCGCTGACGAATCGCGATCTCGGCCTGCTCGATGCGCAGAAGGCCGAGGCCATTGCCGAGGCGGTCGACGAAGTGCTGGCCGGACGCCACGACGAGGAGTGTCCGCTGGCCGTGTGGCAGACCGGCTCGGGCACGCAGACCCACATGAACATGAACGAGGTGCTCGCCAACTGCGCTTCCGAAATGCTCTTCGGTGTGCGCGGCGTCGGCCGC
>JACRPB010000351.1 GCA_016214175.1 Rhodocyclales bacterium | reverse complement strand
CGAAGCGCTCCCCCATCTCCCTCCCGTCATGGCCGAAATCCTCAAGCTGCGCGGCGCCGCCGCCTTTTCCGCAACCCGCCTTGCCCGCATCGCCGACCAGGCGCGCGCCGCCGTTCCGGCGCTGACCGCGCTGACGGCCGAGCACTGGGTCTTCGTCGAGTCGGCGCGCCCGCTGACGGACGACGAACTGGCGCGGCTGAAGGACTTGCTGGGCGTCCCGGCCGTGCTGCCGCCGCCGCCCGCCGGCGACCTGCTGCTGGTGACGCCGCGCCTGGGCACGATCTCGCCCTGGTCGTCGAAGGCGACCGACATCGCGCATAACTGCGGCTTCGAGGCCGTGCGCCGCATCGAACGTGGCGTCGCCTACCACGCTGTCGGCAAGGCCATCGCGCGCGAAGCGCTTGCCGCGCAACTGCACGGCCGCATGACCGAATCCGTGCTGGCCGCCGTCGATGCGGCCGACGCGCTGTTCCGCCACGTCGCGCCGCAGCCGCTGACGACGGTGGACGTGCTCGGCCACGGCCGCGCCGCGCTGGTCGCCGCCAACACCGAGCTGGGCCTGGCGCTGTCCGAGGACGAGATCGATTACCTGGTCGAGAACTTCGGCAAGCTCAAGCGCAATCCCACCGACGTCGAACTCATGATGTTCGCGCAGGCGAACTCCGAGCATTGCCGCCACAAGATATTCAACGCTTCGTGGACCATGGACGGCGAGGATCAGCCGCTGTCGCTGTTCGGCATGATCCGCGAGACGCACAAGGCGCATCCGGAAGGCACGGTGGTCGCCTATTCCGACAATGCGGCCGTGATCGAAGGCGCGACGGCCCAGCGCTTTATTCCCGGCGCCGACGGCGCCTACCGCTACGTCGAACAGACCACGCACATCTTGGCCAAGGTCGAGACCCACAACCACCCGACCGCGATCTCGCCCTTCCCCGGCGCCGCCACCGGCTCCGGCGGCGAAATTCGCGACGAAGGCGCCACCGGCCGCGGCTCCAAGCCCAAGGCCGGGCTGTGCGGCTTTTCGGTTTCCGACCTCAACATCCCCGGCTTTGCCCAGCCCTGGGAATCGACCTACGGCAAGCCCGATCGCATCGCCTCGGCGCTGGCCATCATGATCGAAGGCCCGCTCGGCGCGGCGGCCTTCAACAACGAATTCGGCCGCCCCAATCTGGCCGACTACTTCCGCACTTTCGAGCAGGAATTCGCGGGCGAAATGCGCGGCTATCACAAGCCGATCATGATCGCCGGCGGCGTCGGCAACATCGCCGCCGATCACTGCTTCAAGGAGAAGTTTCCCGCCGGCACGCTGCTGATCCAGCTCGGCGGTCCCGGCATGCTGATCGGGCTCGGCGGCGGCGCCGCCTCGTCGATGGCGACCGGCGCCAACACCGCCGACCTCGACTTCGCCTCGGTGCAGCGCGGCAACCCCGAAATACAGCGCCGCGCGCAGGAGGTGATCGACCGCTGCTGGCAGTTAGGCGACGCCAACCCGATACTGGCCATCCACGACGTCGGCGCCGGCGGCATTTCCAATGCGATGCCCGAACTCGCGCACGACGCCGGCCGCGGCGCGCACTTCGACCTGCGCGCGATTCCTTCCGAAGAACCCGGCATGTCGCCGCGCGAAATCTGGAGCAACGAGGCGCAGGAGCGCTACGTGTTGGCCATCGCGCCGGCCAGCCTGGCGATGTTCAAGGCGATGTGCGAACGCGAGCGCTGCCCGTTCGCCGTGCTCGGCACGGCCACCGACGATGGCCTGCTGGTGGTGGAGGACGATCACTTCGGGAACAAGCCCGTCGACATGCCGATGGAAGTGCTGCTCGGCCGCGCGCCGCGCCTGCACCGCGACGCGCAGCGCGTGCAGAACCACGGCGCGGCGCTCGATCTCGGCGGCATAGAAATCGCCGACGCGGCGCGGCGCGTGCTGCGCCTGCCGGCCGTTGCCTCGAAGAATTTTCTCGTCACCATCGGCGACCGCACGGTCGGCGGCATGACGGCGCGCGACCAGATGGTCGGCCCCTGGCAAGTGCCGGTGGCCGACGTCGCCGTTACCACGATGGGTTACGAAACGACGCTCGGCGCGTATTTGGGTGAGTGTTTCGCCATGGGCGAGCGCACGCCCGTCGCGCTGCTTTCCGCGCCGGCCTCGGGCCGCATGGCGGTGGGCTAGGCGATCACCAATCTCGCCGCGGCGCGCGTCGAATCGCTGGCCAAGATCAAGCTCTCCGCCAACTGGATGGCGGCGGCCGGCCACGGCGCCGAGGACGCGGCGCTGTTCGACACCGTGAAGTCGGTCGGCCTCGATTTTTGCCCGGCGCTCGGCGTCTCGATTCCGGTCGGCAAGGATTCGCTGTCGATGCGCACGCGCTGGGAAGAGGGCGGCGCACAGAAACAGGTGACGGCGCCGCTGTCCTTGATCGTCACCGCCTTTGCGCCCTGCGCCGACGTGCGCGCGACGCTGACGCCCGAGCTGCGCCGCGATGCGGAAGTCGGCGAAACGGAACTCGTGCTGGTCGACCTCGGTGTCGGCCGCAACCGCCTCGGCGGCTCGGCGCTGGCGCAGGTCTATGGCGTCAGCGGCAGCGAGCCGCCGGATGCCGACGCGACGCTGCTGACCGCCTTCTTCGGCGCCATCCAGCAGCTCAACCGCGCCGGGCTGCTGCTCGCCTATCACGATCGCAGCGACGGCGGCCTCTTCGCCGCCGCCTGCGAAATGAGCTTCGCCGGCCATGTCGGCGTGTCGCTGAATCTCGACACGCTGTGCTACGACGAACTGATGAACGACGTCGACGGCCTAGAGCGCAAGCCCGAAGTCATCGGCGGCCGCGTCAAGGACCGCCTGCTCGGCGTGCTGTTCAGCGAGGAACTCGGCGCCCTGCTGCAAGTGAAGCGCAGCGATCGCGGCGCCGTGATGCAGATGCTGCGCGATGCGGGGCTCGGCGCCTGTTCCCACGTCGTCGGCACGCAAAACGAGCGCGACGAAATCCGCGTCTGGCGCAATGCGAAGCAGGTCTTCGCGGCGCCGCGCGCCGAACTGCAACAGCTCTGGAGCGAAACCAGTTTCCGGATCGCGCGCCTGCGCGACGACGCCGCCTGCGCGCAAGAGGAATTCGACGCGCTCGCCGATGCAGCCGATCCGGGGCTATCGGCGCAACTGACTTTCGATCCGGCCGCCCCCTTCGTGGCGAGCGGCGCGCGGCCCAAGATTGCGATCCTGAGAGAGCAGGGCGTGAACGGCCAGGTCGAAATGGCCGCCGCCTTCGATCGCGCCGGCTTCGAAAGCATCGACGTGCACATGTCCGACCTCCAGGCCGGCCGCGTCGATTTGAAGCACTTCAAGGGTGTGGCCGCCTGCGGCGGCTTCTCTTACGGCGACGTGCTCGGCGCCGGCCAGGGCTGGGCCAAGTCGGTGCTGTTCAACGAGCGCCTGCGCGGCGAGTTCGCGGCCTTCTTCGGCCGCGCCGACACCTTCGCGCTCGGCGTCTGCAACGGCTGCCAGATGATGAGCAACCTCGCCGCCATCGTGCCCGGCGCAGCGGCCTGGCCGACCTTTCAGCGCAACCGCAGCGAACAGTTTGAGGCGCGCTTCGTCATGGTCGAAATCCCCGACTCGCCCTCGATCTTTCTCCAGGGCATGGCCGGCTCCAAGCTGCCCATCGTCGTCTCGCACGGCGAGGGCCGCGCGGTGTTCGCCGATGCGGCCGCGCAGGATGCGGCTCTCGTCGCGCTGCGCTATGTCGACAACCGCGGTGCGGTGGCGACGATCTTTCCGTTCAACCCCATCGGCTCGCCGGCCGGCTTCGCCGGACTCACCACGCCGGATGGCCGCTTCACGATCATGATGCCGCATCCCGAGCGCATTTTCCGCACGGTGCAGATGTCCTGGCATCCGCAAGGCTGGGGCGAGAACTCGCCCTGGCTGGCGATGTTCCGCAATGCGCGGAAGTGGGTGGGGTAGGGACCGAAGCGCTTCAGTGTCGCAGCGCCGGCTGCGGCAGGGCGGGGCAGGGCCTCATACGCTCCCGCCCCTGGCGGGGTTCCCGCGTCGTCGGTACGCCGGACGGCCGGTCGCTCAACTCGCCTGACAGCTCAAACAATCGCGACCGGACTTCCCCGTCCGGCGCACCGCCGCCACGGCGGTCGCAAAATCGGCCCCACCCTGCCCCGGCTCATCAGCCCCAGGCGCGCGTTCCGACTTGCCACTTTCCATAATCGAGGACTTTGCATAAGTGCGCTTTGCTGACCTTCGCGCTATCCGGAAATGAACGGCAGGCAACAAAGTTCAACGGTCGTTCAAGTCCATGCAGAACCAAATTTGACGCGAGCTAACCAGCAAGCGAGATCAGGGAAGAATCCTGATCTGCTCCGGGTCTAGCAGCAAGTATCTGGCGTTCCGCCCTTCCTCACGACTGCCATCATCGCTGACAATGACGATGCGTGGCTTTCCATCGATAACCGCGGGCGTCACCCCCTCAGCGTGTTCGAAACCAGGGAGGCCCTCGACTTCGGCTTGACGCGGCTTTGTGTTCGCCTCGCCGCTCCAGAACCATAGGCGGAAATGAGTTTTCTCCTTGGCGACCGGCCCGCTGATCAGGAGATAACCGTGCAGTGCGGGAATCCAGCTCATGCCACGCAATCCGTGGCCGCCCAGATCGAGCCGGATCAGTTCGGAGGCAACGTCGGCTGCGGTTCCCGGTTCGAACATTGCAAATGGATTCCTGATTACCGCGACGAGCGCCTGTCCGGCATCCAGCGGGCTGCGAAAACCGATCAGGAGGTGCTGCTGATCCGCTGAGAACTCGATGGCCTCGATATTGAATCCTCCGTCGCCCTTGACGTCGGCGATGAGCGCTGCTCTGGCAAGTACAGGATGACGGGCTGCCAGAGTACGTTTCAGGTCATTGGCGATGTGAGCTGCGACCAGTCGGTTGCCATCGACCCGAAAGCGCACCAGTTTCTCCCGTGACTTCTTCTCTTCGCCCTTGCTGTTGCGGGAGTGAGAGGTGATGGCGTAGACGAATCCGTTACGGTCGATAGCCAGTCCTTCGAGATCATCGAGCTTGCCGAGGTCCCCTGCTTCTGCATCGACAATCAGGCGTTCCACTGTGGTCGAACCATCGGGACGGATGGTCAGCAGGCTGAACGGTGATTCTTTTTCGTCTTCGGCCAAGAGGAAGCGCCCGTCCGGCAGTTGCTGGATGGCGGAGGGTTCGTAGATGCCATTGAGAGCTATGAACGTGATGATCCCGGTAAGTGTCATGAGGAAGTTGGCGTTCGAGTTCGTCGGGGAGAAAGCATCATGCTACCCACCTCGCTTCCTTTGCGGGTAGTTACCGAGGACATGGCGCTGCTCCTTACGCCGAGGCGTTTTGTAGGGAAGGGCGCGCCCAGTTCAGTAACCTGAGATAGTTGTTGGACTGGCCGTCGACGAACGAGAAGAGCTTGTCCAGAATCTGCGCGTCAGCTGTGCCCTTTGCCTTCTCCGCCTGAAAGAGGGCAATGCGCCCTGCTGTGACCTTTGCGGCTTCCGCCTTGAACGCGGCCAGGCTTTCCTCCGTCACCACTTCCCCTGTGGCCGAATAGCGGATCGGGTCGTGGGTGATATCGACCAGCGGGCCGTGTTTCTCGAAACTATCGTCGTAAGCGAACTGTTCCGCCGTCTTCTTCGCATAGGCCGGATCGGCTTCCGCCTCCCGAAGCGCCATGGCCCGATAGGTCAGCCAAGGATTGGGCGACGTTTCGGTTGCGGCCAGACCGCGGGCAGCCTGCGAAATGGTCACGTTAGCGGAAGGGCTTGCCGCGGAGGTGGCAGCATTTGCCGGCGGCATTTCGGCCAACTCCTTCTGCCTCTGCCAGATGTTGATGGAAGAGGGTAATTGCGTCGATGATTGCACTTGCATGATGAGCCTCGCGGATTTGACGATGCTCAATGCACGCATAACGCATGCCATAACCCGAAAGTGCCTCGGCCGCAAGCCGCCAGTGCATCGGCCCGTCACCCCGCCCTGCGGACATTCGGCCTAACACGCAAAGTATGGATCCCTTATAGGCAAAGAAGAAACGATGGTTTAAAGGCGATGCATGAACCGCCTTCGGTCCTCATTGATCGGCCCAGGCCACCGCGCGCAAGTATTGCCGCTACCTGTCGGTTTGGCTTCGGCGCTTGGTGCATCGCACCGCGCTATTGGCATACCTTGCAAGCGGACCGTTGCTTGCGCTCGGCGGTTGCCGCGCAATTGCCCATATAATCGCCGGTCATTTCTGCGCCGGGTGAGACCATGCTCCGTTACTACACTACGATGCAAGCCCTATTTGTTGCCGTGCTGTGCTTCTGGGCTTCGATTAGTTTGGCCGCCCAAGGGGCAGATGGACCGGTGGCGCCCGTTGCTCGGGAAGTTCAGGTCGCGAGCGAGTCGTTCCGCCAGGGAGTTCCAGTGCCTGGTTGGGCACATCCGCTGGACATTCAGCCTTCGACACGAACTGCCCCCGTGGTTGTGCTTCTGGCCGACGCACAACTGCAAGTGGCCGATGTTCCCGCCACTTTCATTAATCGCGCGGTACAAGTCAACGACCGAGCATCGCTTGGGGTGATCGGCCAAATCTCGTTTGACTTCGAACCCAGCTATCAAAAGTTACATCTCCATCGCGTGCGCATTCTCCGCGGTGACGAAGTCATTGATCATACCCAGACCGTCGGCATCAGATTTTTGCAGCGGGAGACCGCCTTGGAGGCCGGACAATACAGTGGGATTGTCAGCGCGCTTCTGGTGCTCAACGACGTTCGTGTGGGTGATGTTCTTCATGTCATGTATACGATCGAGGGCGAGAACCCGGTGTTTGGCGGCAAATATTCGGCCTTTGCGGCCTGGGACGATTCGCGTCCGATTGATCTGCGGAGCGTAACCCTCATCTATCCGCCCACCCGCCGGATCGCATGGCGCATGCTTGGCGATTTTCGGCCTGCGGTAAGCGAGCCGCAGATTCAAGATGCTAACGGCAATAGAGTGCTGCGGTGGGAGGAGCGCGCCATCGAAGGTATTGATCCCGAAAACAACGTGCCTCCTACCTACTTTGCCTATCGTATGCTTCAGTTCAGCGAGTACCCCGATTGGAACTCGGTCGCCATTTGGGCTGACGAGTTGTTTGCCAGACGCGGAGGGCTGACCGGTGAATTGAAGGGAGTGGTAGACAGGTTGCGTCAATTGCCAACGGACGAAGCCAAGGTGGTCGGTGCGCTCCAATGGGTGCAGGACAAAGTTCGGTACTTCAGCATTTCGCTCGGCGAAAGCTCCCACCGGCCCCGTCAGCCTGCTGCGGCGACGGAAAGGCGCTCTGGCGACTGCAAAGATAAGACGAACCTGTTGCTGGCGCTGCTGCGCGAACTCGGGATACCTGCACGAGCGGTCCTCGCATCGTTGCGGGCGGACAAGAGCCCGTCGAAATTCCTTCCTTCGCCACAGGCCTTCGACCATGCAGTGGTGCAAGTGAAGGTCGCTGGCGTCGATCGGTACGTGGACGGCACGCTCCTGGGGCAGGTCAGCAAACTTGAGCGCATGGGGACACTGCCGCATGGGGCGCAAGTTCTAGTGGCAGACAGGAATGCGACGGACCTTCAGGTAATTGACGTCCCGAACCGCCTGGAGATGAACACCGTCAGCTTGAACGAGAGGATCACCTTACGCACGTTTAGTGAGCCGGGTAACTTGTTGGTCAACAAGTCCTGGAATGGCTTGGCGGCGGAAGCCGCTCGTCTTGCCGTAGCACAGATGTCGCCGCAACAGCTCGGCAAGTTCGCCTTGTCGAGCTACGAACAACGTTATCCCGGGATCGAACTCGATGGGGTACCTAAGTTTGCCGACGATCCCGAACAGAATCGGGTGACAATGACCTCTGCTTACCGGGTGCCCAATCCAGCCAAGGAGGTTGGCGGGGATTGGATCTTTAGGTTCTTTCCCGATAATCTCAAAGGCATATTTAGCCTGCCGCAACAGGGCAACCGCCGGTTACCTCTGGTCCCGATGCCATATCCCTACGCGGCGCAGTATCACCTGGAAGTCGAGTGGCCGGATGGCGTGGCAATGATGTGGGATCCATTCAGTGCCGCTACTAACAGCGACCTCTTTCGCCTCGAGGTATCGCGGGCCTTTCGCGGAAACCGCTTCAAGCTGGACTTGAGGTTCACGCCTAATGTGGAAAGCATTTCCGCTGCCCAGGTGCCGCAGTTCCTCGCAGATATCAAGGAGTTCGACCGCTTGGTCGGCGGCACGGTGATCGTCGATCGGGCGGCCATCAAGAGTGAGGGGTTCCTCGGGATCGGCAAGAAGACCATGGTGGAAATCATGCAGACGCGCCTTCAGAGCACGATCGCCCAGATTGGCAAGGCCATTGCAGCCGGGCGACTTAGCGGCCATGACTTGGCACGTGCGCACTGCGATCGTGCCGAGGCCCTTGCCGATATTGGCAAGGCTGCGGAAGGTCTCAAGGACGCGGATGAAGCCGTGAAGTTAGCTCCTGACCTGGGCCGAGCCTGGGTATGTCGGGGCAACCTCTTGTTCGCATCTGGCCTATATGCCAAGGCCGTCGCGGATTATGGCAAGGCGCTGTCCTTGGGGGAAGGTGGGTTCTACCCCTACTATCGGCGAGGTCACGCGAACTTCTACTTGGGCAGGCTGCCGGACGCCCTGAATGACTTCGTGAAGGCAGTGGCCGAGAGTTCCGATGAGTCCGATAGCCACTATGCGCGCTTGTGGCAGGCGTGGACGACGCAGAGGCTGAAGCGGGACTTGCCTCAGGACCTGACCATCCGGATGGCCAAGGAGCCCACTGGGGCATGGCCGCTCCCCGCGGCTGCAATGCTAGTGGGCGCGCTGACCCCGGAGCAACTGGTGGAAGAGATCAACAAGAAACAGGGCGATGAGCGCGAACTGGTCTCTGCCGAAGCCTATTTCTATTTAGGGCAGTACTACCTCGTGCATGACAAGACTGCCGAGGCTGTCCAGGCATTTAAGCAGGTTCGCGAGAAAGGGATCTCGATGTACATCGAGCATGTGGCCGCAGGATTCGAGTTGGATAGGCTGGGCCAAGCACGCTGAACAGCGGAGGCAGCCTGAGTGGTCGAAGGGCGTGTGAACCCGGCGCGGGCCTGTCGCCCAGATTTTCCCTCTTGCTCGTCTCGAAGTACCGCGGTCATCGGGATGGCAGCTTTAAGGAAACGTCGTACGGCTGAAGGCCGCAAGCCGCCAGTGCATCGGCCCGTCACCCAAGTTCATAGGGCGGGGTGGGGCCGATTTTGCGACCGCCGTGGCGGCGGTGCGCCGGACGGGGAAGTCCGGTCGCGATTGTTTGAGCCGTCAGGCGAGTTTGAGCGACCGGCCGTCCGGCGTACCGCCGACGCGGGAACCCCGCCAGGGGCGGGAGCGCATGAGGCCCCACCCCGCCCTGCCGCAGCCGTCGTCGGAAGCGCGCAGGTGTTGAACGCCTTGCCGAGTGCAATTGCGCGACGAGCGCCATAATTGCCTTCACCCGCGACCAGTCGGTTCCATTCATCACATCTTGACGACGACCTTGCCTTTGGCGCGTCCGGATTCGACGTAATCCATTGCCTTCTGGGTCGCCTCGAACGGGAAGATCTGGTCCACCACTGGGCGGATGGCCCCCGCATCGACGAGTGCGCCGATCGCGCGCAACTGGCCGCCGTTGGCTTTCATGAAGAGGAACGAATAGCTGACGTTGCGGCGTTCGGCTTTTCTCCGGATGCCCAAGCTCAGCAAGCGCATGACCGATTTCACCAACCACGGCGCGCCGATTGCTTCGCCAAAAGCCGGGTCGGGCGGGCCGGAGATCGAGATGAGCTTTCCTCCGGGCTTGAGCACGCTCAGGGACTTGGCGAGCGTCGCGCTGTCCTGGCTATTCAAGACGACGTCGTAGTCGTGCAGGATGTTTTCGAAATCGTCTTGCTTGTAATCGATGACGACGTCGGCACCGAGGCGCTTCACCCAATCCACGTTCGCTGTGCTCGTCGTCGTCGCGACGAATGCGCCGAGATGTTTCGCCAACTGGATGGCAAATGCCCCGACGCCACCGGAACCGGCCTGAATGAAGACCTTTTGTCCCTGTTTGAGATCCGCCTTTTCGATCAGCGCTTGCCACGCGGTCAGGCCGACCAAGGGGATCGAGGCAGCCTCTTCCATGGTGAGCGTTTTGGGCTTGGTCGCCAACGAGGTTTCCTTGATGGCGATGAATTCGGCGAAAGCACCGATCCGGAAATCGTCGGGCCGGGCATAAACCTCGTCACCCGGCTTGAATTGCCGCACGCGCGGCCCGACCCGGACCACGACTCCGGCCACGTCGTGGCCCAGGATGAGCGGCAGGCGGTAGGGCAGGACGAGCTTGAACTCGCCGCTTTTGATCTTGGAGTCCAGCGGATTCACACCGGCCGCGTGCACCTGGACCAACACTTCGTCATCGCGCAGTTCCGGCGCCGGCATTTCGCCGAGGCGCAAGCTGCTCTTTTTGCCATATCGATCGAGAACGAATGCTTTCATGATGGCCGAGTTGCTTGTTGTTGCACGGCCGGAGAGCGCGGCAGCGACCCCGGTATGGCATCGAGTCGCAAGTCTTTCCGAAGGGCGGCATCCACCAGGCCGCTGGGTGCGAATCGGCGCAGGAGTCTGAGTCGGCTGGCGAGCCCACTCGGGGTGTAACGGAGTTTCGGGTGAGCCGCACGCGCGGCCTTCAGCACCATCTCGGCCACCACGGCAGGCCCTTCGGCCGCAGCCATCAGCTCGTTCACCCGCTTGTTCACGGCCGCACGGGCCGCGCGATATTCGTCGAGCTTTGCGTCGGGCTCCAGCAGGTTCGTCTCGAACGGCGTGTTCGTGTAAGCCGGCTCGATCACCGATACGCGGATGCCGCGCGTGCGCAACTCGTGATCGAGCGATTCGGAATAGCCTTCGATGGCGTGCTTGGTGGCCGAGTAGAGCGCCCCGTATGGCATCGGCAGGAAGCCGAGCACGGAGCCGATGTTGAGGATACGGCCGTTCCCTTGCTGCCGCATATAGGGCACAACGGCTCGCGTCATGCGGAGGACCCCGAAGAAGTTTGTCTCGAAGATCGACTTGGCCTGTTCGATCGAGCTTTCTTCCGCGCCGGCAGGGGCGACGCCGAAGCCCGCATTATTCACCAGCAGGTCGATACGGCCGGCACGCCGGATCACCTCCTTGACGAGGGCGTCGACCGACTCGTCGCTGGTCACGTCCAGAGTCAGCATCTCGAAGCGTCGCTGACCCGCCGCGGCTGCCCGTCTGCTGGTGCCGAACACCTGGTAGCCGGCCTCGGCCAGCCGCTCCGCCGTGGCCGCGCCGATGCCTGAAGAGGCCCCTGTTACAAGGGCGACGCCCATATCGTTCTTGCTCATAAATCGAATCTCCGTGTGGGGTGGATTGCTTGCCGTCTAAGTGTTACTATCGAAACGAAAGCAACGATACTACTAATTCGAAAGTAAGTCACTATCAAAACGGTATGGACAGCGAAAATATTTGCAATGAACCTTGCCCCATAGCGCGCAGCCTGGCTGTCGCCGGCGACGCGTGGAGCATCCTGATCCTGCGCGACGCCCATGCCGGCCTCACGCGCTTTGACCAATTCCGCAAAAGCCTGGGCATCGCACCGACGATACTGACGCGGCGGCTGGCGACGCTGACTGAAGAGGGATTGCTGGAGAAACGGCTCTACTCGGAGCGCCCCCCGCGCGAGGAGTATCTGCTGACCGCTGCCGGGCGCGACTTCCTGCCGGTGCTTTTCATGATTGGCGCCTGGGGGCGTCAATACCGGGGTGGCGGCAAGCTGGTTCGGTTTTACGATGCCGAAACCGGAACGGAAATTAAGGCCGTGGCCGTGGATGAAGTCACCGGGGCAAAGATCGGGACTCGCCCGATACGCATCGTCACACCGGATGAAAGCGGACGGTGATTCGTAGGACTATGGCCCCTGAGTGGTCGCAGCGTTCACGGTGAGCATTGCTGGCACTTGATCGTAGAACGCAATCAAATTGCCGCCGGCCCCCTTGGCTTGATACATCGCCGAATCCGCCCGCTTGATGAGTTCCTCCGTGCCGATCTCATGATCGGCAAACAGCGCCACGCCGAGGCTCGACGTGCACT
Organism: Rhodocyclales bacterium; assembly: GCA_016214175.1. Classification (GTDB taxonomy): domain Bacteria; phylum Pseudomonadota; class Gammaproteobacteria; order Burkholderiales; family Rhodocyclaceae; genus Nitricoxidireducens. Next base: position 22,315 of record JACRPB010000351.1, on the reverse strand, counting down.
TATGTTCGATGATGGTCTCGGCAGCGCCGTCTTGCTTGACCTTAAGTGCATACGGGAGGCCGAGACTGACGCGAATCTTTTCAGCGACCATGCCGGCCTCCGCCGTGGATAGGGTCTTGTCGACATGAAGCTCGCTGAGGATCACGACAAATTCGTCGCCGCCAAAACGAGCGACGATATCCATCTCGCGCACACAACTGCTGATGCGTCTTGCCACCTCGATCAGCAGCAAATCGCCTACGTAATGCCCGTGCAGATCGTTCAGCGGTTTGAATTCGTCCAGATCGAGGAAGATCAACGCGCCATAACGGCCACTACGCTTGCCGGCGGCCATCGTTTGACCCAAGCGCTCCTTGAGCAGCACGCGATTGGGAAGGTGTGTCAATGAGTCGTGCAATGCCAAACTGAGGATTTGCTGCTCTGCCTGCTTGCGCTCGGTGATGTCTCGCGCAGCGGTAAACACGCCTTGCAGTCTCCTGTCCCGATCGTAGAAGGTGGTCACATTGCATGACACCACGGTTTCCTGGCCGCCCCTGGCGCGTGCGGTGAGTTCGTAGTTGGTGACTGCCTTCTTGCGCAAGGCCAGCTTAATGCTCGCTTCGGCCCGTTCCGGATCGGTGAAGAAGTTCTTGAACGGCGCACCGATCAGTTCGTCGCGCGTGCAACCGGTGAGCGCCTCCATCTGCTTATTGACGTCGGCGATGATCCCGGACGGATCGGTCGTCATCAGGGCGTCGATGTTGGACTCGAAGAGGGAGCGCGTGTAGAACTGATAGTCGCGCAAGCGCTGGCCGAGTAGCTTCTGCTCCGCTTCGAACTGCTTGCGAATGGTGTTGTCGGTACCGAGCAAGAGGTAGCCGATGATGCCGCCCTGCGCATCGTGCAAGGCCGTGACCGACACCACTGCCGGGAAGCGGCTCCCGTCCTTACGGATGTAGGTCAGTTCATAGATGTCCTCGATGCCCCGCGAGGCCTTGAATACCAAGGCCTCGAAGCCCGGTGCAATCGGCGTTTCGAGTTCCTCGCTGAGTTCCATTGCGCGCATGACCACTTCCTGCGGATCGGAAATGTCGGCCGGCGTGAACTTGTTCAAGACGTCGGCGGCGGCGTAGCCCAGCATGCGTTCCGCGCCGACGTTGAAGATTTGAATAACGCCCTTCGTGTCGGTCGCGATTGTCGAAAGATTGGCGCTGTTGAAAATCGCGTTCTGCAGCGCCCCGGCCTTGATCAGCGCCTCTTCCGCCTGTTTGCGGGCGGTGTTGTCGGTGCCGATCAGCAGATAGCCGATCACGACGTTTTGTGCATCGCGTAGGGCGGTGACCGACACCACCGCCGGAAAGCGGCTACCGTCCTTGCGGATGTAGGTCAGTTCATAGATGTCCTCGATGCCCCGCGAGGCCTTGAACACCAAGGCCTCAAAGCCCGGTGCGATCGAGGTTTGGAGTTCGGCGCTGAGCTCTTGCGCGCGCAAGACCACTTCCTGCGGATCGGAAATGTCGGCCGGCGTGATCTTGTTGATGACGTCGGCGGCCGCGTAACCCAGCATGCGTTCCGCGCCGACGTTGAAGATCTGGATGACGCCCTTGGCGTCCGTGGCGATACTCGAAAAATTGGTGCTGTTGAAAATCGCGTTCTGCAAGGCCCCGGTTTTCAACAAGGCTTTCTGGCGTATGACCTCGGTGGCGCCATCTTCCGCAACGGCGGCCGGATCGGGAATGGAGGCACCCTGGGTTTTCGTAAGCACAAATCCACCCTCGAAGGATGCTGAAACTCAACGCGACACAGTTGGCATGCGACGGACTACGTCGGCTCGCCGGGCACTGCTGCGCCGGATGCCCCTTGGCGCCTGCACAACCAATTCATTTTGGACTCACGGGCCGCCATTTCGTTGCAGCTCATTCCAAGCTCATCAAGCGGGCCGCCCCTTGATGGCCATGCCGATTGCGGCTGCATGAGGATCGCGGCAACTGGCCTCGACCCGATGTTCGCGGCGGTCGTCGATGAGCGGAATCGCGTTGTCGGGCTGCGCGATGCCGTCGACCGACAGTCCGGTCTGCGCACTGCGCGCATCCTCGCCGGCCTGCGCTTGTATAACGGCGATGTGATAGACGGTTTCCCGGTAGCGGTAGTGGATCTTGAACTGCCGCCAATGCGCCGGCAGGCAGGGCGCCAGATGCAGCGTAGTGCCTTCGAGCCGCAGGCCGAGCAGCGACTCCACGACCAGGCGGTACATCCAGCCGGCGGAGCCGGTGTACCAGCTCCAGCCGCCGCGACCGACGTGCGGCGCAACGCCATAGACGTCGGCGGCGACGACGTAGGGCTCGACCTTGTAGGTGGCGACGTCCTGCGCCGTCAGCGCGTGGTTCACCGGGTTGATCATGGCCAGCAGTTCCCAGGCGCGCTCGCCCTCGCCCAGGGCGGCAAAGGCCATGGCGGCCCAGATCGCGCCATGGGTGTACTGGCCGCCGTTCTCGCGCACGCCGGGCACGTAGCCGCGGATGTAGCCGGGATTCAGTTGGGCGCTGTCGAAAGGCGGATCGAGCAGTTGCACGATGCCGCGGTCGCGGCGCACCAGCAGCGCGTCGACCGACTGCATGGCCAGGCGCGAGCGCTCGAGGTTGTCGGCACCCGAGAGCACCGACCAGCTCTGCGAGATCGAATCGATGCGGCATTCGGCGTTGGCGGCGGAACCCAGCGGCGTGCCGTCGTCGAAATAGGCGCGGCGGTACCAGTCGCCGTCCCAGGCGTGCTGCTCGATGCTTGCGCGCAGCTTCGCTTCTTCGGTGACGCAAGACGCGGCGAAGTCCGCATCGCCGTGCGCCGTCGCCAGCGGCGCAAACTGCTTGAGCACGGTGCAGAGGAAAAAGCCCAGCCAGACGCTCTCGCCCTTGCCCTCGATGCCGACCAGGTTCATGCCGTCGTTCCAGTCGCCGGAACCGATCAGGGGCAGGCCGTGCGCGCCGTAGCGCAGTCCGTGGCGGATCGCGAGCACGCAATGCTGGTAGAGGCTGGCGGACTCCGCGGCGCGGCCGGGCAGGTCGTAGTAGGAGTCGTCTTCCGCATTGACCGGACGGCCTTCGAGGAAGGGCGCGACTTCGTCGAGCACGCCGGTGTCGGCAGTGCTGGCCACGTAACGGCACACCGCCAGCGGCAGCCAGAGGTAGTCGTCCGAACAACGCGTGCGCACGCCGCGGCCCGCCGGCGGATGCCACCAGTGCTGAACGTCGCCCTCCTTGAACTGGCGGCTCGCGCATAGCAGCAGATGTTCGCGCACCAGCGCCGGCTTGGCGTGCACCAGCGCCATCACGTCCTGCAACTGATCGCGGAAGCCGAAGGCGCCCCCCGACTGATAGTAGCCGCTGCGTGCCCAGATGCGGCAGGCGAGCGTCTGGTAGAGCAGCCAGCCGTTCGCCAGCACGTTGAGCGCGGCATCGGGCGTTTCCACCTGCACGGCGCCGAGCGTGTGGTTCCAGTGCAGCCACACCGCTTCGAGCGCATTGCGCGCTGCCAGCGCACCGCGGAAGCGCTGCACGAGTGCGGCGGCATCATCGACATTGCGGCCGACGCCGAGACGGAAAACGATCTCGCGCGCTTCGCCGGCGGCCAGCTCGACTTGCACCTGGACTGCGCCGCAGGGATCGAGCGCGGCGCCCACCTTGCCGGAAAGGTGGAGGCGCTTCATGGCGGCCGGATGCTCCAGCGAACCGTTGCGGCCGAGGAATTCGCGGCGGTCGCCGGAGACGCTGCGCGAGGCCGCGTCCACGTCGAGGAAGGCGACGCGCTCGGCAAATTCCATGCTGTACGGATTGCGCGCGTAGAGCGCGCCGGTCTGCACGTCGAGTTCCGTCGTCACGTGCATGGCCGATTTCTCGCGCAAGTCGCCCAGCACCCAATCGACATAGGCGGTGGCGCTGAGCCGGCGCGGCTGGCCCGAATCGTTGCGCAATTTCAGCACCGAAAACTTGACGGCGGCGTCCGTCGCGACGTAGATCCACAGTTCGGAGGCGATGCCGCCGACGCGCGTTTCGAACACGCTGTAACCGAAGCCGTGGCGCACCACGTAGCGCGCCGCGGCGCGCACCGGCTGGGGCGTCGGCGACCAGACGTGGCCGCTCTCTTCGTCGCGCAGGTAGAGGGCTTCGCCGCAGGCATCGCCGACCGGGTCGTTGTGCCAGGGCGTAAGGCGGAACTCGTGCGCGTTTTCGCTCCAGGTATAGGCGGCGCCGTGCTCCGAGACCACCGTGCCGAAGTCGGGATTGGCGAGCACGTTCGCCCACGGCGCCGGCGTCGTCCGGCCGGGTTCGAGCTCGATCACGTATTCGCGCCCGTCGCCCGTGAAGCCGCCGAGTCCGTTGCCGAGGATCAGGTCGCGGCGCGGCGCGGCAGGCGCCAGCTCGGGATGTCTTGCGCGGCTCGGCACGAATGGCGGCACGCGCTGCTCGGTCGGCGCGCGCCGGTCGAGTTGTTCTTCCAGGCTGCCGCGGCTGTCGCTGATGATGACGCGCGCCACCGACTGGATCAGGATGCGGTCCTCGCTCGCGATCTGCTCGGCCGGCCGCACGAAGATGCCGCCCGGCCGGTCGATCAGGCTGGCCTCCAGCCCCGAGGCGATGAGTCCCATGATCTGGTCTTGCAGTTGCTGCCGATAGCCGGCGTGATCCTCGTTCCAGATCACCAGGTCCACCGCCAGGCCTTTCAGGCGCCAGTAGGCATGCGCCTGGACCATCTGCCGCACCAGGTCGATGCTGGCGACGTCGCCGATCTGCAGCAGCACGACCGGCAAATCGCCCGATATGGCATAACCCCACAGCCCCGACTGCCCGCGCCGATTCCGGATCAGCACGGCGGCGTCGGCGCGCAGCGCGGCGTTGGCGTAGATGATCGAACTCGCCAGGCGCGCATAAAGCAGCGCATCGGCTTCGCTGGCATTGAGCTGGCGCAGCACGACCTGGCTGTGGGTCCAGGCCAGTTCGAAGACGCGGTCCGCGAGATGGCGGTCCTGATACTTCGCGACCAGATGCAGGGCAAGGTCGCGGCTGGCGGCGACCCCCGACACCATGTCGATGGTCACCGATTCTTCCGGCGCCAGCGTCAGTGCGCAGCGGACGGCGGCGATCGGGTCCAGCACCGAACCTTCGCTGCCCGCGAGACCCGCCGCTTCGAGCAGCGCGCGCGGCGCCGCCGCCGTGCCGTTGCGCCCGAGGAAGCGCATGCGGTCCGTTTCGTAGGACATTTCTGCGTCGTCGGCAGCGTGCGCCACCATCAGGTGAAACATCCAGGGCGCGGCTTCGCCGAGCGAGCGCGGCCGCCGCGTGCACAGGATCGCGCGCTGCGTGTCCAGTATCTCGGTCTGCACGAACAGGTTGCTGAAGGCCGGATGCAGTGCATCGGCGGCCGGCGGCGCCAGCACCACTTCGGCATAGCTGGTGACGTCGATCGTCTTCTTCTGGCGGGATCGATTGGTGATGCGGACGCGCCGCAATTCGATGTCGTCTTCCGGCGACACGACGATCTCGGTGTAGGTCTCGAATGCGCCCGCATCGCCGGCGCCGCCGCCGACGGCATCGCTGCGGCGAAACTCGGCCCGGCCTTCGGAGAAGATCGCCTCGTAGCCGTCGGCGCGTTTCCGCGTCGGCTGGTGGGCGGTGGCCCAGAAGGCGCCGCTGGCGCGATCGCGCACGTAGCAGAAGGAGCCCCAGGCGTCGCGTGTGCCGTCCTCGCGCCAGCGCGTGACGGCGAGATCCTGCCAGCGGCTGTAGCCGCCGCCGGCGTTGCTGACCATGACGTGATAACGCCCGTTCGACAGCAGCACCACGTCCGGCAGCGGCGTCGCCGGGCTGCTGAAGACGCGCACCGGCAACTCGGCGGCGACCGCCACCGTGCGCGCGGCCGAGAGTTGCGCCGTGTGCGAGAACAGCGCCGTCGCGCGCGGTATGCGCTCTTGCAGCAGCAGCATCACCGCCTGGAAGGTCGGATCGGCTTCGAAGCGCCGCTGCATCGGCCGCTCCAGGATCAGGTAGGCCAGGGCGAGCAGGCTCATGCCCTGGTGGTGGGCCATGAAGGCGTGCACCACCGTGCTCGTCTGGCCGCGGCGCTGCCGCGCCGGCGTGTAGTCGATCGCCTCGAAGAAGCCGAACCTGCCGACCATGCCCGCGCTCGCGAGCCGCTGCAGATTGCCGCAGGCAGCCTCGGGCGCCACCATCAGCGCCATCACAGAGGCATAGGGCGCAATGACGAGATCCTCGGCCAGGCCGCGCTTGAGGCCGAGGCCCGGCACGCCGAAGGCGCGGTACTGGTAGTTGAGGTGCACGTCGACCGTGTTGTAGCCGGATTCCGAGACGCCCCAGGGCACGCCGCGCTGCTTGCCGTACTCGATCTGGCGCGCGACGGCTGCCTTGCAGGTCTGGTCGAGCAAGGTGTTGTCGTAGGTCGGCATCACCAGGAGCGGCATCAGGTACTCGAACATCGAGCCGCTCCACGACAGCAGCGCCGGTTCGCCGCCGGTGCCGGTGAGCAGCCGGCCGAGCGCGAACCAGCTTTCCTGCGGCAGTTGTCCCTGGGCGATGGCGACGAAATTGCACAGCCGCGCTTCGGAGGCCAGCAGGTCGTAGTAGCCCGTATCCAGCCGGCGCTCGTCGACGTTGTAGCCGATGCTCAGCAAATGGCGCGTCTTGTCGAACAGGAAGCCGTAATCCAGGCGCGCGAGGTCGCGGGCCTGCGCCGCCAGGCGTTCGACGGCGGCGATGCGGTTGCGGGCGTGGGTGCTGCCGACGTTGGCCAATTCGCGCAGCGTCGGCATTCCGGCGTTGTCGTCGGTCGCACCGCGGCCATCCGGCAGCCAGGGCGCGAAGGCGCTCAGCTCATGCAGCGCCGCGGCGACTTGGCGCGCCAGCGCCTGCGCCCAGTCGTGCGCTTCGCTCGCGGCGGCACCGTGGCTGGTGACCGCAAGCTGGCCCACCAGCGCGGCGGCGATGGGGCTCAGCCGCGCCAGCGAGCGCTGCGTCGCCGCGAGCGTGGCGGCAGGCGCGGCATCGAGTTCGCGCCGGAATTCGTCCACCGTCGCCGCGGCATGCCCGTCGGCCGCGGCGGCCAGGACATCCAGCGTGTCCCGCAGGCCGTCGAACAGCCGCGCCGGCAGGATCCGCTCGTCGGCCAGGGCCAGCAGCCCCGCACGCAGCGTGAGCAGGTGGCCGGCCAGGTTGCCGCTATCGACGGTCGAGACGTAGCGCGGCAGCAACGGCAACAGCGTCTGCGTGTCGTACCAGTTGTAGAAGTGGCCCTGGTGACGTTCGAGCGCCGTCATGGTGGCGAAGGCCTTGGCGGTGCGTTCGAGCAGCAGGCCGGCCGGCAGATAGCCGAAGTCGTAAGCGGACAGGTTGGCCAGCAGCGCCAGGCCCATATTGGTCGGCGAGGTGCGATGCGCGATGGCGGCGGCGCGATATTCCTGGTAGTTGTCCGGCGGCAGCCAATGGTCGTCCGGTCCGACGAAATGATCGAAGAAGGCCCAGGTGCGCCGCGCCAGCATGCGCAGGAAGGACGTCTGCGCGCCGCTGAGCGTTGCCTTGCGCCGCGCCAGCGGCTGGCTGATCCACCAGGCGGCGACCGGCGACACGAACCACAGCAGCAGTATCGGCGCCGCCGCGGCCAGCAGCCCCGGCGCCAGGGCTGCCAGGTAGATCGCAACGGCGACGGCGACGGCCGGCCCGACCCACATCGCCCGCAACGACGCCGCCAGCGCATGGCCGCCGCGCGCAGCCGCGTCGCGCTCGGCCGCCGCCGACGGGTTCCATTCGAGCAGGCGCCGGCGCGTAACCCGCAACCGCCAGAGCGTGCGCGCGACGGCGTCCAGACTGTAGGCGGCCTCATACGGCAGACAGGCCAGCTCGAATGCGGCCTGCATGAACTGCCGCGATGTCGAGCGCCAGACGGCGGCGAGGTGTTGCCGCAGCAGCACCTCGTCCGGCACGCGCAACAAGTCGAGCACGGACGCGCAACACGAAGGCAGCAGCAGGATGACTATCACCGCCGCAGTCAGCGGCCAGGCCGGCAGCAGCGCCAGCCAGCCGATCAGCAGCAGCAGGGTCAGTGCCGCCGGGACCAGGCTGCGGCGCAGGTTGTCGAAAAGCTTCCACTGCGCCAGCAGCGAGAGCGGATTGTCCGCGCGCTGCCCGCCGCCGCCGGGCACGCGCCGCCGCAGCCAGGCCGCGAGTTGCCAGTCGCCGCGTATCCAGCGGTGGCGCCGGCTGACGTCGGCGCCGTAGCTGGCCGGCGCGTCTTCGAACAACTGCACGTCGCTCAGCAGGCCGGCACGCGCATGGCAGCCTTCGATCAGATCGTGGCTGAGAATGCGGTTCTCGGGGAAGCGCCCGGCCAAGGCCTGCTCGAAGGCGTCGACGTCGTAGATGCCCTTGCCGATGAAGGAGCCTTCGCCGCACAGGTCCTGATAGACGTCGGAAACCGCGCGCGTGTAGGGATCGATGCCCGGCTCGCCGCCGTACAGGCGCGCATAGCGCGAACGGTTGGTTCCCGGCAGGCTGATCGCCACGCGCGGCTGCAAGATGCCGTAGCCGCTGCCGACGCGCTGTTTGCCGGCATCGTAGCGGGCGCGATTCAGCGGGTGCGCCATGGCGCCGACGAATTGCTGCGCGGCGTCGCGCGGCAACTGCGTGTCGGTATCGAGGGTGATGACGTAACGGACGTCGGCCAGCACCGCAGTATCGCCGACGACGTGCGAGAAGGCGTCGCCGGCGCCGCTGCGCAGCAGCCGGTTCAGATCCGCGAGCTTGCCGCGCTTGCGCTCGTAGCCCATCCAGATGCTGTCCTGGGCGTTCCAGCGCCGCGGGCGATGAAATAGAAAGAAGATGTCGCCGCCGCGCTCGGCGCGGTATTTGGCGTTGAGATCGGCGATGCGCATCTGCGCCAGTCGCACCAGCGCAGCGTCTTCGGGCAGCGATTCCACGCCTGCATCGCGCAGGTCAGTCAGCAGCGCGTAGTGCAGGCAGGCGTCGCTGTTGGCTAGATACCGCACCTCCAGCGCCTCGGCCAGGTCGTCGATGCCCGCGGCGCTGGTCAGCATGGTCGGCACCACGACCAGCGTGCGCGCCGTCGGCGGTATGCCCTTGCTGAAGTCCAGGCGCGGTAGCGGCTGCGGCATCACCAGCAGCGTCGCCAGCCAATTCACCATGCCCGCGGCCAGGCGGCTGGCGGCCAGCAGGGAGGCCGCGCCGAACGGCAGCAGCAGCCAGATCGACAGGCCGGCGCCAAGCGTCGTCAGGCCCAGCGCGACGACGGTGGTGAGCAGCGCGATCGCCCCCAGATACAGCGGCAACGGCAGCTTGCCCATGGCCCGCCGCAGGGCTTCGCCGCGGCGCAGGCGGACGCCCGCCGCGCGCTCGAGTTCCGGCAGCCCCCGGTCGATCAGGTAGTAGCCGACGTGCGCCGCACGTTCCGCGACGCCGCTGTCCGCCGCGGCGCGCGCCAGATCGACGGCCGCGCGCGCCACATCGCCTTCGCTCAGCCGGCCCTTGCGCGCCAGGGCTTCGGTGACGTGGCGGTAGCGATCGCGCGTGGCGAAGTCCATGCGGCCATAGACGCCGGCCGGATCGTCGCGCAGGGTCTGCTCGACGACGCTCATGGCCTCGACGAAATCGCGCCAGTCAATGGCGCTGAGGACGCGCAGGCTGCCGATGCTGTTGCTGATGGAAACCTGGTTGGCGGCCTGCTGCTGGTTCTCCGCCTGCACCCGCTGCGCGATCGTCGCGCCCGATTCGGAGAGGCGCTGTTCGATCCAGGTCAAGGGCAAGGCCAGGGCGGGGCCGCGTCCCTGCAACTGGCGCGCCAGCTCGGCGACGAAGGCGCTGCCCAGCGGCGGGTTCGAGCGCGCCATGTCCGCGATCACCAGGATCAGGCTCTTCGGGTCCTGGTCGGCGGTCTCCGTCATCCGGCCGGCCCAGGCGTCGGCGAGGTTTCTCTCGGTCCAGGCCTCGGCGATGCGCACGGCGACGCGGCGCAGGTTCTCGATCGCCGCCAGCCGCAACATGATCGGGATCGCCCACAGCTCGCCGAGCGTGAGGGCGGTGACGGTCTGGTAGGCGACGACGAAGCGGCTGAGGCTTACCGTGTCGATGCGGCCGTCGCCGTGCGCGATGGTTTCCAGCGCAATGTCGTAGACGCGCGGACGTCCGGCGGAAGGGCCGCGCGCCAGGCGCGGCAGCTCGCGGCTATAGCCCTTGGGCAGATGTCGTTCCGCGGTGCGGATGTGTTCTTCGATGAGGTAGAAATTGTCGAGCAGCCACTCGCCGGCCGGGGTGATGCGGTGCTTTGCCGTCGCCTCCGCGGTCAGCAGGTCGCAGACGCCGACCAGGGCCGCTTCGTTCGCGGCGAGGCGGGCCAGCAGCAGATCCGGCGCGCGCCCCGCGGCCAGATGGTGCGCGGCCGCCAGCGCATAGCCGTGCTGAGCCATTTGATCGGCGCTGAACAGCTCCGATCGCAGTGGGGGTTCCTCGTTGCGCGAGGCCCGTGGCCAAGAGCGGCGCAATGCCGTCGTCCAGCGGGCCAGGCTCGCGCCGAAATCCATGCGCGTGATCAAGTCAGCGGCAACTCCACCGACCGCGGGCGCGGATTGGCGCCGATTTCCTGGTGACGGGACTCAGTGGGCAACAAGCAGCGGAACGACGTCGCCGGCGTGCTTCTTGACCTGTTTGGCCGCCTTCTTTTCCTTGGGACTGAGAAGAGACGGCTTCTTGGCTTCCTTGTTGTTCTTTTGTACTTTGCTCATGGCTGTACTCCTGCTAAGCGGCGTCGGCAAATGCCGATCGCCATTTCGTTGAGAGCACCGTCAGATGCTCTGTTGCGTACCGGTCGCCTTGTAGTAGGCCGGCCCGCCGTTTGCCCTGATGAATATCGCCTTGGCTGCCGCCTCATAGGGCATGAGGTGCGTGGGAACCGCCACGGCGTGCCAGCGAGCGGCCGGAAGCGCCGCGTCGCCGGTCTCGGTGCGTGGAGAGTCGAGGGCGCGTCGCAAATGGGGTTTGGTCATCATTGCTGGTCTCCTGGTTGGATTTCCGGTCGCATGGCACCGGCGAGCTACCCAGCATGCGCCGTCCTCCAGGAATAGCCAGCTATTTAAGTAAATATCGGGCTTTGAAATTCGAACCCTCTGTGCCGGCGTACCATGCCAGCATCCAGTGAAGGCGTAATTGCAGAGACGACGGAATGATCGGCCCGCTGTTGACCCTGACGGTGCTTGAACAATTGCGCGCCGGCCAGCGTGCCGGCGCCAGCATCGTCGAATGCTCGCTGGATCTGCAACGTTCGCAAACGACAGTCGAGCTGACGCCGGCGGGCTGGAACTGGAACGGCCGACCATTCCCTTATCCCGAGGATTGCAGGGACAGGACCGTCTACCACTGGATACACGAGTCATTCCAGCCGGTGGCGCGCTATGCGGCGTCGCTGATAAAGCTGGTGCCGACGCCGTGGGGACCGCCGACGTTCGAAATCGACGGCATCAAGATGTTGCCTACGCAGCGCGTTTCGCCCTATGCCGATGCCGAGCGCAAGGTCGGCTTCATTCAACCGCGCGGCAAAGTGGTCCTGGATACTTGTGGCGGCCTGGGCTATTTCGCCGCCTGGTGCTTGCAGGGGCAGGCGAAGCAGGTGTTTTCCTACGAAAAGAACCCGGACGTCATCTGGCTGCGCAGCCTGAACCCGTGGTCGCCCGCGGTCGGCGACGGACTGACGCTGACGCAGGGCGACATCGTCGAACAGATCGCCGCGCTGCCGGACCAGTCGGTCGATGCGATCCTGCACGACCCGCCCCGGTTCGGCATCGCTGGAGAACTTTACTCGCAAGCCTTCTATCGGCAACTGGCCCGCGTCGTAAGACGCAAGGGCAAGTTGTTCCACTACGTCGGCGCACCGAATAAGCGTAGCAGCGGACGCGATGTGTCCAACGAAGTTGCAATCCGACTGCGGCGTGCCGCTTTTGCGGTGGAGTTCACGACCGATGGCATTTTGGCCGTGAGGATGTAGTTGAATCGACGCGTTGGGCTGTTGACGGTCTGGGCACGAATCACCCAGGCGTCGGTTGCAGGATTTTGCATGCTGTAGCGGCACGGCAAGCGCGGCGCAGGGGCGACTCGCCCGAACCCGCCTCAGAACCGGAGGTCCCCGACCCGCCGGCGTCGCTCGGGCAGGCTCGTCGTCAGCCAGTTCCGCTCGTGTGCGCCGCTCGCCGCGATCTGGTCGGCCGGCTGCAGCGTCATCAGGCGGCGGATGCGTTCCGTCAGCGCCGGATGGGTGCGCAGCCACGACGGTTCCGAATTGCCGAGGCCCGGCATCAGGATCTCGCGCCAGCCGCGGCTTTCCTGGTCGATGCGGCGCAGCGCCGCGATCAGGCCTTGCGGGTCGCCGGTCAGCGCCACCGCGGCCATGTCGGCCTCGAATTCGCGCACCCGCGACAGCCCGAGCTGCGCCAGCAGGGCGAGTTGCGGCGCGAGGATCAGCAGCCCCAGCGCCCGCCAGTCGATGACGAGGTCGCCCAGCAGCAGCAGCGGCACCGTCGCCAGCAGCATCCCGTAGCCCATCAGCGCGAGCAGACTGGTGAGGCGGCTCAGGTAGTCGGCAAGTCCCATCACGCGCAGGTCGCCGTGGGCGACGTGGGCGATCTCGTGGGCGAGCACGCCGGTCAGTTCGCGCGGCGACAGTCCGCGCAGCAGGCCGTCGGAGAGCGCGATGGCGCAGGCACGCGCGTTGCCGACGGCGAAGGCGTTGGCGACCGCGCTCGGAACGTAGTGCAGGGTCGGCTGCGCGGGCAGACCGGCGCGCGCGGCCAGGGTGCGCACGGTCAGCCACAACTGCGGCGCTTCGTCGGCGCGTATCGGCAGGGCGCGGTACATGCGCAGCGTCAGGCGCGACGACGCTGCCGGCTCCAGTATCAGTGCGATCAGACCGGCACCGAGCGTCATCCAGGCGCCGTCTCTGCCGAGCAGTACGGCGCCGAGCAGGGTCAGCAGGCCAAGCATGAACAGGACCAGCACGGCGCTTTGCAGGCGGTTGACCCAGACGTGACGATGCCAAACCGAGCTCATGGGAATGCCTCCCGGCGATGCCTCTCGTGGGTAGGATGGGTGCCGCGTCGGAAGGTTTCAATGCGTGAATAACGTTATCGGCAACGCGCGAATATCGAACCGCGCACGCGGCGCGTCGTGACGGGGAGCGGACCCGATGGCGAGGCGGGGCGCGCCCGCCGGAAACCAATGTCTTAGACGGACCCTTGGTCGGTCAGGGCCACAGGCGGATGCCGTCGTGCATCGCCAAACCGATTTCGATCAGGACGTCAAGCAGGACGTTGATCAGCAGATACAGCCACGCCAGGTTCCAAACCCTATTCGAATCGCGCATGGACGATGCGGCGCCCGAGCCTTCGACGCAAGCTGCGCCGGTGGCGAGAAGCTCATCGCTGAGCCGTGGATCGGGCCGTCCGTGAGCTGGCATCGGCGCTATTGCGGCTAGGTTGCGCGCCGCTGGCGCGGTCGCAGGATGCAGTTGCTTGCCGCGGCGTCGGAGACCTCGATCGGACTGCCGGTGCGGGCATGTTCTTCCAACTGCTCGTAGCTCACGCCGCAGCATGCTTCGCCGGGGATCAACAACTCGCTGCGGCCGCTTGCGGGATCGAATACGACGACGCCCAGGGCGTGGGGCCGGACAAGAATGCGATGGGACAACTGCGTCTCCTTGCTTATCGTTATATGCCTTGCATACTACGCGCGGGTATCGGCCGGGACAATTTGACGAAAGTCATAGGCGGCGCAGCCGGCGCAAACGCGTCGCGCCGCTTGCTACGCCCGCAAGGCGGCCCTGTAGAATAGCGATGCGCGGCGAAGGTTCGCCGCGACTTTCCCTCACCAGCTTCCCTATGGTCTCCGTCGTTCATGCCCTGCCCGATTCCGGCGTCGATGAAAACGCGCTGCCGCGCCTGACCGAAGGCTTGTCGCCCGAAGGCTGCGGCAAGGTGGCGCGCGCCTTCGCGCTGGCCGGCGAGCTCTATGGCGACCGCACGCTCGGCACCGGCGAGGGCCGCTTTCCGCACGCCGTGGGCACGGCGCTGATCGTCGCCGCGCTCAACCTCGACATCGACACGCGCATCGCTGCGCTGCTGTTTGCCGCCTACGACAGTCTCGACGAGGCCAAGGAAAAGCTCGGCGCCGAATTCGGCGAGCCGGTGGCGGCTCTCGTGCATGGCCTGTTCCGCCTCGGCACGCTGCGGCCGCTGACGCGCGCCGCGGCGCTCGGCGCGGCCGAGGTGAAGACCCAGGCCGAGACCTTGCGCAAGATGCTGCTGGCGATGTCCGAGGACATCCGCGTCGTGCTGCTGCGCCTGGCCAGCCGCACGCAGACGCTGCGCTGGATGACCGACCAGCCGGGCCAGGCGCGCGAGGAAACGGCGCGCGAGAGCCTGGAGATCTATGCGCCGCTCGCCAACCGGCTCGGCGTCTGGCAGGTGAAGTGGGAAATCGAAGACCTCTCGTTCCGCTTTCTCGAACCCGAGACCTACAAGCGCATCGCCAAGATGCTCGACGAGAAGCGCGCCGAGCGCGAGTCCTTCATCGAGCGGGCGGTGGCGCGCTTGCAGGAAGAACTGGCGAAATCGGGCATCGCCGACGCCGAGGTCTATGGCCGGCCCAAGCACATCTACAGCATCCGCAACAAGATGCGCGGCAAGGACATCGACTTCGACCGCGTCTACGACGTGCGCGCACTGCGCATCATCGTTGCCGGCGAGCGCGACTGCTACACGGCGCTTGGCATCGTGCATGCGCTGTGGCAGCCGATCCACGGCGAGTTCGACGACTACATCTCGCATCCGAAGGGCAACTACTACCGCTCGCTGCACACCGCAGTCATCGCCGACGACGGCCGCGCGCTCGAAGTGCAGATCCGCACGCCCGAGATGCACCGCCACGCCGAGCTCGGCGTCGCCGCGCACTGGCGCTACAAGGAGGCCGGCGCCGCGGCGAAGGCCGATTCGAGCTACGACGACAAGATCGCCTGGCTGCGGCAACTGTTGTCGTGGCGCGACGAGGTCACCGATTCCGAGGCCTGGGTCGAGCAGTTCAAGCGCGCCGCGCTCGACGACACCATCTACGTCATGACGCCGCAGGGCCGCGTCATCGACCTCGCCAAGGGCGCCACCCCCGTCGACTTCGCCTATCGCCTGCACACCGACCTCGGCCATCGCTGCCGCGGCGCGCGCGTCGACGGCCACCTGGTGCCGCTCAACACGCCGCTCGCCAACGGCCAGAGCGTCGAGATCGTCGCCGCCAAGAGCGGCGGCCCCTCGCGCGACTGGCTCAGCGCGCCCGGCTATCTCGCCACGCCGCGCGCGCGCCAGAAGGTCAAGCAGTGGTTCGCGGCGCAGCAGGAAGAGTCGATGCTGGCCGAAGGCCGCGCCGTCATCGCGCGCGAGCTGCAACGCGAAGGCAGCACCCAGGCCAACCTCGAAGAACTCGCGCACAAGCTCGGCTTCAAGAACACCGATGCGCTCTACCTCGCCGCCGCGCGCGGCGAAGTCGGTCCGCGCGCGATCCATGTCGCGTTGCACGGCGACGCGGCGGCGGTGCCCGAGCCCGAAGTCGTCACGCGCGCCAGCCGCGCCAGCGAATCGAAGATTCTCGTCGTCGGCGTCGACAAGCTGCTGACCCAGCTCGGCCGCTGCTGCAAGCCGGTGCCGCCCGACGCCGTCGCCGGCTTCGTCACGCGCGGCCGCGGCGTTTCGGTGCATCGCGTCGATTGCACCAACTTCCGCAACATGGCGGCGAAGAATCCCGAACGCGTCATCGACGCGCAATGGGGCGGCCAGCAGGAAGCCCTTTACGCCACCGACATCCTGGTCGAAGCCCATGACCGCCAGGGCCTGCTGCGCGACATCTCCGACGTGCTGACCAAGGAGAAGCTCAACGTCACCGCGGTCAAGACCCAGTCGAAGAGCGGCATCGCGCGCATGGCCTTCACCGTGGAGTTGCGCGGATTGGCGCCGCTGCAGAAGGTGCTGGGGCTGGTCGGCGACGTCGAGGGCGTTTCGAGCGTGCGGCGGGGCTGATGCGCAGCGCCTCGGCGCAGACATCATCGACCGCATGAGGCGATCATGAAAATCCATCAACTGCCGCTCGGCGCCCGTTTCGAATACGAAGGCCAGGAGTACGTAAAGACCGGACCGCTGATCGGCGCCGGCAGCGCCGGCCAGCGCCTGATCCCGAAATACGCGACGCTGCGCCCCCTGGATCAGGCGGATGCCCCGCCGCCGGCGACGTCCCGCGCAACCCTGGCGCGCGCCGACGTCCTCGTCGCCTTCGCAGCGTTCTACGCGCAGTGCAAGGCCATCGTTCCCGAAGACCGGCAGGCGGCGCTGGACACCGCGCGCGAGCGTTTCCTCCAGTCGTTGGAGTGACGGGCGGCCTGCCGGGAATTGGCTGGACCGCCTACTTCCAATTCAAGTTCAGCTTGCGACGGGACGCCGCGCAATCGCGCAAATAGAGATTGATGAGGCTTTGGTATGGAATACCGACCTCCGCGGAAATGGACTTGAAGTAATCGAGGGCGTCGCCATCGAGACGGATCGTGATCCGCTTCTTCAGTTGAGAAGCGGATGGGTTCTTTCTGGCGTTGGAGAAATCGTATTCCTTACGCATAGGGCACCTCTTACGAATAGAACCTGGATTCCCTGGTCGAAGCTTTCCGCACGGAGATGATTCGGATGACACCACCTTCGTCTCGGTAGCAGTGACAAACAACAGGGAGCCTCAGCGCAGAACTCAGACCATGCAGAATCAGATGTTCCTCATCTTCAGAATGGTCGGGGTCGTCAATCAGCTTGGCACGCTCATCGAAGAATGCGGACTTCGCTTACTCGAAACTCACACCGTGCCTTTTAGATTGGCCGCGGCCTTTCGTTCGTCCCAGTCAAAGGTTAGCAGGCTGTTGAAATTCGCCGATCCAAACGGAACGGGACTGTGATGACGAGCCGATCAAATGCGAAGCGATTCTGAAGTCGTGGCATTTCGGATGCTGCGCCGATGTGGCGCCATCCGCCAAGGCGGTCTTGGCGCCTCATTGCAGCGCTCCTTGCGGCACCGCAAACAGTATTCGGGCCATGCGCACGATGTTGCTGGCGGTCATGGTCAGTTTGAAGTGCTGATCGACACGGTTGATTCCTCGGAAGACCGTCTGTCGAATTCGCCCCACCGTCTTGGCCCAACCGAAGTGTTCCTCAATACGTTTGCGGATCGTCTGGCTCACCCGGTAGCCGCCATGCCGCGTCGTGCGCCCGTCAATCGCACTACCGCCGCGCCGGCCATCGTTCTGGGCGACGTGAGGCGTCACGTTGCGCTGGCGGCAGGCAGCGACGAAGTCGGCGGTGTCGTAAGCTTTGTCGGCGGCGACCGTCTTGGGGCGAGTCCCCGGCACGGTGTCGAGCATAGCCAGCGCGGCAGCTCTTTCGCCGGTGCCATCGGCATGCGAAACGACGGCGCCGACCACCAAGCCGGTGCGGTTCTCCATCAGGACATGGCCCTGGTAGCAGAGGATCGAGGCCGTGTTGTGGCTCTTGCGGTAGAGCCGCGAATCGGGGTCTGTCGTGCTGGCGTGGGTGTCGTTGCTGCGCGGCCGGCCTTTCCAGTCCGCCAGGGCGTTGCGCCCGCCGCCCGACGGCGTTTGATCGTCCGAGCCGTCCTTGGGGCGGAAGCTCTTCTGGCCCGCCCACGCTTGGATCAGGGTGCCATCGACGGAGAAGTGTTCTTTGGACAGCAGGCCCTTCCGGTCGGCCAGGGCCATCACTTCAGCAAAGAACGATTCGACTACCTCGTGGGCCAGCAATCGGTCACGGTTCTTGGAGAACACCGAGTGGTCCCAGACGGCATCGTCGATGGACAGGCCGACAAACCAGCGGAACAGAAGGTTGTAGCGCATCTGTTCCATCAGTTGCCGCTCCGAGCGCACCGAGTAGAACACTTGCAGCAGCAGCGCTCGTACCAGTTTCTCCGGAGCGATGGACTCTCGCCCTGTGTCGGCGTAGATCGAGTTGAACAGACCGTTGAGGCGACCGAGCGCTTCATTGACCAACGTGCGCACGTTGCGCAGCGGATGGTCAGATGGCACGAAGTCGTCGAGCTTCGCTACTGTGAAGAGGCTTTCTTGCATCCCATCCGATCCACGCATCTCTATTGCTCCAACCTCGTCATGAACACCCTATCCATAACGTCGACCCCGTATCTTTCGTTTACACGGGATCGAATTTCAACAGCCTGCTAGCCCTCGACGGCGATGCGCAGTTCGCGCGCCAGTTCGAGCACCCCATGCAACGCCTGTTCGTAATCGTAGCGGCCGACGGCGCTGACAATGGCGCCTGCTGCGGCCGCGTAACCGAGCTTGCCGAACGCCTGGTCGCATTCTATGGCAAGGTCATTGGCCGCAGTATCGCGGGAGCGGAGCAGATATGCAAGCCTGGTAAGCAACTCTTGCGGCGTTTTGTCGCCAGCGTCCTCCGCCGCGGGCGCGTCCAGACCCTTCAGGCCGCTCACGACGGTCGCCAGTTCGGCGATGACCGCCTCCGTCGGGGCGCGCAGCAGCCCATCCGCATCGCCGGCGCGCGGGAGCGGCGCGCCCGTTGCCGCCGCAGCATCGCGCTGCTCGCGGCAGATCTCTTCCAGCCGGCTGGCGAGTTCGCCCAACGGCAGCGCCCCCAGCGTCCGCGCGACGCTTTTCAGCGTATGGGCCAGGCGTCTTGCCTCCGCCCAGTCGCCGCGCGCCGCGGCGTCACAAAAATCGGGCGCGAAATTCCGGCCGTGGCCGTCGCGGAACTTGACCAGCAGCCGGAAGTAGAGCAGGGGTTTGTGGCCGACGTAGCCGAGACCGACGGCCGCATCGATACCCGGCAACTCGCGCAGAGCCGCAGCCGAATCTGCCTCCGCCGGAGCGTCCGTCGGGTCGAAACCGTTGGAATTCAGGTTCATCCTGTTCTTCTTATGGTCATTGGAGCGCAGTATAGGTTGCGGCCGTGGCTGTGGAAAGGGGCGGTACAGGGGCAGCGACGGGGGCACCCGCGGCAAGCCGGGCGCGGCCGCCGGCGTGGTTATAATCGGCGCTCTTCTTTGAACCCATCGAGCCTCGACCATGCCTCCCGTCACCCTGGCGCGCTTCCTCATCGAGGAAGAGCGCAACAAACAAGTCATCGGCGCCGACCTGCGCTTTCTCGTCGAAGTCGTTTCCCGCGCCTGCAAGGCGATTTCCATCGCCATCGGCAAAGGCAGCCTGGCCGGCGTGCTCGGCGGCGCCGGCAGCGAGAACGTGCAGGGCGAGGCGCAGAAAAAGCTCGACGTGATTTCCAACGAAATCCTGCTCGAAGCCAACGAGTGGGGCGGCCACCCTCGAACATCGACGTCAACATTTCCGTCGGCACCATTTTCTCGGTGCTGCGCTGTCCGGAAGGCGTGGCCGCGGTGGACGAAAAGGTCTTCCTGCAACCGGGCACGCAGCAGGTCTGCGCCGGCTTCGCCGTCTATGGGCCGACCACGCTGCTGGTACTCACTTTCGGCAGCGGCGTGCATTGCTTCACGCTCGACCGCGAATTCGGCCACTTCGTGCTGACGCAGGAGAACATGCGCATTCCCGAGGACACGCGCGAGTTCGCCATCAACATGTCGAACCAGCGCTTCTGGGAAGCGCCGGTACAGCGCTACGTGGACGAACTGGTGGCGGGCAAGGACGGCCCGCGCGGCCAGGACTTCAACATGCGCTGGGTCGCTTCGATGGTGGCCGACGTCTTCCGCATCCTCACCCGCGGCGGCGTCTTCCTCTATCCGCTCGACAGCAAGATGAAGGACAAGGGCGGCAAGCTGCGCCTGATGTACGAGGCCAATCCGATGGCGATGATCGTCGAGCAGGCCGGCGGCGCCGCGACCACCGGCCGCGAGCGCATACTCGACATTCAGCCGACGAAGCTGCACCAGCGCGTGCCGGTGATACTCGGCGCGAAGAACGAAGTGGCGCGCCTCACCGCCTATCACGCCGCGCCCTGACCCCCAATGGACCTGCGCGACAAAAGCGGCCTGCTGATCGACGACATCCCCGAGATGCGTTCGACGGTGCGCATCCAGCTCGCCGACGGCGGGCTGGAGAAATGCGACACCGCGCGCAACATCAAGGAGGCCATCGAGCGGCTGACGGCGAAGCAGTACGACCTCGTCGTCTGCGACTACAACCTCGGCCAGGGCGCCGACGGCCAGCAGTTCCTCGAACTGGTGCGACGCAAGAAGCTCTTGCCGCCGTCAACCGTCTTCCTCATGATCACCGGCGAATCGGGCTACGAGCAGGTCTCCACCGCCGCCGAGTTCGCGCCCGACGACTACCTGCTGAAGCCCTTCACGTCCGACACCCTGCGCAGCCGGCTGGTGCGCATCCTCGAAAAGAAGGCGGCGCTGCGGCCGATACACAAGCACCTGGGCGAACGCGGCGACCGCAGGCTGGCGCTCGCCGCCTGCGACCAGATGCTCGCCGGAAACAGCCGCTACCTGCTCGACGTCCTGCGCGTGAAGGGCGAGCTGCTGCTGAGCCTGGAGCGCAGCGACGAGGCGCTGGCCTTGTACGAAGGCGTACTCAAACAGCGCTCGACGCCCTGGGCCGAGGTCGGCAAGGCGCGGGCGCTCGCCGCCGACGGCAATGCCGAGGCCGCCAAGGGCCACTTGCAGCGGGCGCTGGCGGCCTATCCGAACTACCTGGCCGCCTACGACACCCTGGCCCAGATCCTCGAAGGCAGCGACAAGGCCGCCGCCCAGCAGGTGGTCGAGCAGGCGCTCAAGGTCGCGCCGAGCACGCAGCGCCAGCGGCACATCGGCGGCCTGGCGCTCGCCAACAAAGACTTTTCGCGCGCCGAGGAAGCCTTCCGCCGCACCGTGGACAAGGACCGCACCGGCTTCTTCAAGAGCCATGACGACTATGCCGGTTTGGCGAAGAGCTATGCCGAGCAGGGCAAGACGCAAGAGGCGCTGGCCGCCGTCAAGGACATGAGCGTCCATTTCCAGCGCACGCCGGAACTCGCCGCGCGCCAGGCCGCCGTCGAAAGCCAGGTGCATAGCCGCGCCGGCAACGCCGCCGCCGCCGCCGCGGCGATGGACAAGGCGCTGGAAGTGATGAAGACGGCCGACCTCGATCCGGCGACGGCGCTGGAAGTGGCGCAGGCCTGCTTCGCCGGCGGACGGGCGGAGGAAGCCACCAACATCATCCGCACCGTCGCCGAAGACAATCACGAGAACGACGGCGTCTTCGCCCGCGCCCAGGCCGTCTTCGCCGCCGCCGGCCGCGGCGACGAAGGCTCGGTCCTACTCGAAACGACGCGCCGGCGCATGATCAAGCTCAACAACGACGCCGTCGGCCTCGCCAAGTCCGGCGCGCTGGACCAGGCCATCGCCATGCTGCGCGAGGCCGCTGACCGCCTCCACAACAACGCGCAGGTCGCCATCAACACCGCCATGGCGCTGCTGATGTCGATCCAGCAGAAGGGCGCGGACATCGAAAAGCTGGCGCTCGCCGAGCGCTACATCCTGCAGGCGCGCCGCGCCGATCCCGAGCACCCCAAGCTCGGCGACGTCGAGGCCTTCTACCGCAAGCTGGCGCCGGGCGCCAACATTTAGGAACGCGCATGGATTCCCTCGTCGCCATCGCCATCCACGATGCCAAGAACGCGTTGACCGAGCTCAACACCTGGCTCGCCGAAGCGCAGCGGCAGGCGCCCTCGCCCGCGCTCGGACAGGCGCAGGCGGTCGCCGCCCGCATCAGCGCCCAACTGGTGGAACTGCTGGCGCTCTACCGCGCCGACCAGGGCACGTTGCGCCTCAACGTCGCCGACCAGTATCTCGACGACTTCCTGGCCGACGTCATGGCCGAACTCGGCTCGCCGCCGTCGGGCATCGCCGTCGCGACGGACTTCGCCGCCGCCGCCGCGATCGGCGCCTGGGCCTTCGACGCCTACCAGGTGAAGTTCGTGCTGCTCGACGCGCTGCGCAACGCCTTGCGTCATGCCGCCGGCAGCGTGCGCTTCGCGCTGGCGGCCGACGCCGAAGGCGGCATCCGCTTCGACGTCGCCGACGACGGCCCCGGCTATCCGCCCGACATTCTGGCCGGCCAGGTCGCCGCGATGTCGGAAACCTCGAGCGGCCTCGGCCTGAGTTTCGCCCGCCTCATCGCCGCCCGCCACGCCACGCCGGCGGGCCGGCACGGCCGCGTCGAACTCGCCAACGGCGAGGGCGCGCGCTTCTCCCTA
>JACRPB010000181.1:2680-3412 GCA_016214175.1 Rhodocyclales bacterium | reverse complement strand
CATCGTTGGCATTCAGTATGTCCAGCTTGAAACCGCTGCTCGCCGACTGCCCTAAAGGATCGGTCGCCGTCACCGTCAAATCGAGCGAAGCCACATCCCAGTTGCCCGGCACACCGCTGAAAGTCCCCGTGGCTCCATCGAAAGCGAGCCAGGCTGGCAATGCGGAACCATCGGCTAGCGTGGCAATATAGTTCAGGCTGTCGCCGTCGAAATCGACAAACGCAGTTCCGGCAACCG
The DNA here is from genome assembly GCA_016214175.1 of Rhodocyclales bacterium. Taxonomy (GTDB): domain Bacteria; phylum Pseudomonadota; class Gammaproteobacteria; order Burkholderiales; family Rhodocyclaceae; genus Nitricoxidireducens. The sequence continues at coordinate 3,175 of JACRPB010000181.1, read as the reverse complement.
AGAGGCTGAAATTGTCGCCCTGGTGGATCACCCGATCAGCAAGCGGATTGGCGGTCGGCGTGCCTGACAAGACATTCTCGATGGCAAACTGCGTTCCGTCCGAAAACACGATTCTCTGGATGGACGGTCTCTCCCGCCAACCGATATTCACGCTGTCGCCGCCGCCCAGGTCCAGCGTCACGTTCTGGTTTTGGTCGAGCAGCGCGGTCACCATCGCCGGCGTGATGCCATCGCCGAAGACCAGCACGTTGTTCGCGCTGACCCAGTTCTCGTGTTCGTCCCAATACCCGCCGCTATCCTCGATGACATCCACCCCGTCGCCGCGGTTGAAGATATAGGTATCGTCGCCTTCGTCGCCGGCCAGCAAATCGTTGCCTTCGCCGCCCGTCAGCATGTCGTTGCCCTCATGGCCATAGATCGTATCGTCGCCCACCCAACCATCGATACGGTCGGCATATCCGGTACCGTTGATCCAATCGTTATCGGGCGTGCCGA
>JACRPB010000181.1:0-2647 GCA_016214175.1 Rhodocyclales bacterium | reverse complement strand
ATGAGCGTGAAACCGCCCCGCAGTTCCACGAGTTGCCCCACCGACAATTGAACGCCATCGGCGAATTGCAGGTTCTGGACGGACAGGTCGAATACCGATCCAATGGCGATGCTGTCCCCGTTGCCCAAGTCGAGCGTAATCACACGGCTGTCGTTATCCATGCGCGGCGCAATCATGTCCGGCGTAATGCCGACGCCGAAGCGCAGCGTATTGGCATCCTCGCCGGTCCACATGGTGTTGCGATCGACGATCGTATCGGCGCCGTCGCCCAGGTTATAGACGTAGGTATCCTTTCCCGCCGCACCGACCAGCAGGTCGTTCCCCGCCCCGCCCGCCAGCGTATCGTCGCGCACGCTACCGTAAAGCTGGTCGTCGCCGCCTGCGCCCAGCAGCGACTGGCCGTTGCCGAAGGTCGCCATGACGTCGTTGCCGTCGGTGCCGGCAAGCTGGATCGCGCCTTTCTGCGCCAGAAAATCCGCCATCGCCAGCGACGTACCGTCGTCAAACCGGACGATCTGAATCGCGACGTCGGTCAACGAACCCACGGCGACGCTGTCGCCGTTGCCGAGGTCCAGCGTCAACGTGCCGCCGTCCCATAGCGGCGTAATCATGTCCGCCGTCACGCCGGGGCCGAAAGCCAGGGTGTTGGGCTGATCCAGCCAGATCGGCTGTCCTTCGGCATCCCAGCCTTGCACGGCGCTCGTGTCGCTCACCGTATCCGCGCCGTCGCCTGCGTTGAAGACATAGGTATCGCCGCCATCGCCACCCGCAAGAGTGTCGTTGCCCGTGCCTCCCACCAGCACGTCGTCGCCTTGCACGCCGAACAGCGTGTCGTCTCCCGCATAGCCATCGATGCGGTCGACGAACATGGTGCCCGACAAGTAGTCCGCATCGTCCATACCCGCCTGCGCCGATGCCGGCGCCGAAAACGACCGTGTTGAGGCCGTTCGCCAACCACTCATGCCAGGTCGCATCCCACACCGAACCATACGGGGTGTCTTCGATCCTGTCCGCGCCGTCGCCGCGGTTGAAGACGTAGATATCGCTGCCGCCGCCGCCCTGGAGAACATCGTTCCCCGCCCCGCCCTCCAGCCGGTCGGCAATCCAGGCGTGATACAAGTCGTCGCCAACCAGCGTCTCCTCCCCCGCCGTCCCCGTCTTCGCCAACCCCCGTTGCATCACGAAGTCCTGCATGCCGACGGAGGTGCCGTCCGCAAACTCCACCGTCTGTATCGCAAAGCTTGTAAACGGATTCGCATTCAAATCGAAGCCGTGCAGTAGCTGATCGTCGAAGGCATTCATGCCGACGTCAATGCGGTCGCCGTTGCCGAGGTCCAACACGCAGCGGTTGCCCTCATGCAGTACCCGGATCATGTCCGGCGTAATGCCCGGCCCGAACTTCAACGTATTGCCGTCCGCTCCCGGCAACCCGAAGTAGCGCCCGCTGTCGCTGATAACATCCGCTCCGTCGCCCAGGTTGTAGAGGTAGATGTCGCTACCTGCGTTTCCGGCAAGAACGTCGTTGCTCGCCATGCCCTCGATGCGGTCGTTGTAAGGCGTGCCGCTCAGGGCATCCACCCGTGGTGACGAAGAACTCGCTGATGAACTGCGAACTGCCGTCGGCAAATTGCAGCACCCGCACGCCGATGTTGTCGACGAGCCCGATGTCGATGCTGTCGCCGCCGCCGAAGTCGAGCGTGACATGGCGCGTGCCACTATCAAAACGCACGGCGATATCGGCGGCCGATATGCCGGCGCCCAGGCTCAGGGTGTTGGTGTTGCCGAACTGTTCGCCGCTCTGTGCCGTCCATATCCAGTAGTCGACGATGCTGTCGGCACCGTCGCCACGGTGGTAAATGTAGGTGTCGTTGCCCAGCCCGCCCTGGAGGGAGTCGGCGCCCTTGCCGCCCGTGATGCGGTCGTCGGTGCCGGTGCCGTGGATGACGTCGTTACCGTCGGTGCCGGCCAGATCGAAGCCGCGCGCGAGAACTTGCTGCACGCTGAGCGCCGTGCCGTCGGCAAACTCGAAGCGCTGAATGCTAGTTGAACCCAGGGGATCGTCGGGGTTGAAGTTGTCGATATGGACGGCGTTGCCGTTGCCGAGGTCGAGCAGCAGCGAGCCCAGGCCGAGTTTGATCTGCGAGGCATCGATGCCGGCCCCAAAAACCAGCGTATTGATCTGGCCGTTGGCGTTGCTGTCGACAATGCGGTCGATGCCGTCGCCGAGGTTGTAAACGTAGGTGTCGTTGCCGTCGCCACCGACGAGGATGTCGTCACCGGCGCCACCGGTGAGCGTATCGTGGCCCGCTTCGCCGAAGAGGCGGTCGGCGTCGGCGCCGCCCGTCAGGGCATCGTTGCCGTCGCCGCCTTGTAGTTCGTCGCTGCCGGCATCGCCGGATAGCGTGTCGTTGCCGGCGCTGCCGAGCAGCAGATCGACGCCGTCGCCGCCGGTGAGGGTGTCGTCGCCCGGGCCGCCGCCGAGGTGGTCGTTGCCGGCATCGCCGGCCAGGGTATCGTTGCCGGCTTCGCCGAGCAGGATGTCCGCCCCCTCGCCACCGGCAAGCTGATCGGCGGCAGAGCCGCCGAACAGGGTGTCGTCGCCGCTGCCGCCTGAGAGTACATCGACGCCGTCGCCACCGTCGAGGGT
>JACRPB010000180.1 GCA_016214175.1 Rhodocyclales bacterium | reverse complement strand
TCGAGAAGGGCAAGCTCTACTGCCTGCAAACGCGCAACGGCAAGATGAACGCGCTCGGCATGGTGCGCACTTCGGTCGAGATGGCCAACGACGGCATCATCAGCCGCGAGCGCGCCATTCTGCGCGTCGAGCCGGCCATTCTCGAACAACTGCTGGTGCCGCAACTGGCGCCCAACTTCAAGGGCAAGTCGCTGGCCCAGGGCCTGCCGGCCTCGCCGGGCGCCGCCTCGGGCAAGATCGTGTTCGACGCCGACACCGCCGAAGCGCGCGGTCGCGCCGGCGAGAAGATCATCCTGGTGCGCGAAGAGACCAAGCCCGAGGACATCCACGGCTTCTTCCAGGCCCAGGGCATCCTCACCAGCCGCGGCGGCAAGACTTCGCACGCGGCGGTGGTCGCCCGCGGCATGGGCAAGCCCTGCGTCTCCGGCTGCGAAGCGATCCACATCGACGACGTCCAGCGCAAGGCGCACATCGGCGATACCGTGCTGCATGAAGGCGACATCGTCACCATCGACGGCGGCACCGGCCACGTCTATGCCGGCGAAGTGCCGACGGTGGAACCCGAGTTCTCCGAAGAACTGAACACGCTCCTGTCCTGGGCCGACGACTTCGCCCGCCTCGAAGTGCGCGCCAATGCCGACACCCCCAACGACGCCGCGCGCGCCCGCGAGTTCGGCGCCAAGGGCATCGGCCTGTGCCGCACCGAGCGAATGTTCAACAGCACCGACCGCCTGCCCATCGTCCAGGAGATGATCCTCGCCGAGACGCTGGAAGAGCGCCAGGCCGCCCTCGACCGCCTGCTGCCGATCCAGCGCAACGACTTCAAGGGCATTTTCAAGGCCATGAAGGGACTGCCGGTCACGGTGCGCCTGCTCGACCCGCCGATGCACGAGTTCCTGCCGACCGCCGCCCAGCTCGAACTGGAAATCACCCACCTGCGCCATCTGCGCGACACCATCAAGGGCCTGGAAGAACTGCCCGAGACGCTGAAGCTGCTGAACCCGGCGCTGCACCAGAAGTACGCAGACGGCCTCGGCCGCCTCACCGAAGGCCTCGACACCTTCAAGTCCAACCACCTCGACGAAGACGTCATCCTCAAGAAGGAAAAGACGCTGCGCAAGGTGCGTTCGCTGTCCGAAGTGAACCCGACGCTGGGCCACCGCGGCGTGCGTCTGGGCATCACCTTCCCCGAAATCTACTCGATGCAGATCCAGGCCGTGCTCGAAGCGGCCGCGCAATGCGCCAAGGAAGGCATCGAAGTGCATCCGGAGATCATGGTGCCGCAGGTGGCGACGGTCGAAGAACTCAAGCGCATTCACAGCTACGTGCTGCGCGTGCATAAGATCGTCCAGCTCACGCACGGCATCGACGTCCAGTACAAGTTCGGTTCGATGCTCGAAGTCGTGCGCGCCTGCATGCGCGCCGGGCGCATGGCCGAGGATGCCGAGTTCTTCTCTTTCGGCACCAACGACCTGACCCAGGCGACGTTCTCGTTCTCGCGCGAAGATGCCGAGAACAAGTTCCTGCCCGACTACAACAAGAGCGGCATCCTCGAAGACAACCCCTTCGAGGTGCTCGACGTCAAGGGCGTCGGCGAAGTCATGAAGATCGCCGTCGAACGCGGCCGTTCCGCGCGTCCCGACCTCAAGATCGGCATCTGCGGCGAACACGGCGGCCACCCGGCCTCGATCGAGTTCTGCCACAGCATCGGCCTCACCTACGTCTCCTGCTCTGGTCCGCGCGTGCCCATCGCGCGCCTGGCGGCGGCGCAGGCGAAGCTGAAGGGCGACGCCGGCCTGCTGGCGACGACGACGAGCTGAGCGGGTTTCGCGCAATCGACGAGGGCCTGGCGATCCCAGGCCCTTTTTTATGGGTTTTTCTTGGTTAAACTCGGGCGATGCCTTTACTGAAACTTGCGGCCGCACATCTGGCTTACGGCCACGTCGCGCTGCTCGATGCCGCCGATTTCCAGATCGATCCCGGCGAGCGCGTCGCCCTCATCGGCCGCAACGGCAGCGGCAAATCCTCGCTGCTGGCGATACTCGCCGGATCGGGCAAGCTCGACGACGGCGAAGTCTGGCGGCAGCCGGGCCTGCGCATCGGCTACGTGCCGCAGGAACCGCCGTTCGATCCGGCGCTGACGGTGTTCGCAGCGGTCGTCGCCGGCATGGGCGAGGTCTCGCAGTTGCTGGCCGAATACCACGAGGTGTCGCATCGCATGGCCGAGCCCGATGCCGATCACGAGGCGCTGCTGACGCGCATGCAGACGATCCAGCACGATCTGGAGGCCGCGGGCGCCTGGACCTTTGAGGCGCGCGCCGAGCAGGTCATCGCGCGCTTCGCGCTCGATGCCGAGGCGCAGGTCGGCACGCTCTCGGGCGGGCAGAAGAAGCGCCTGGCGCTGGCCCAGGCGCTGGCCGTGGCGCCCGACGTGCTTTCGCGGCCTACCAGGAGCGCAAGGAGTACATGCGGAACGAGGAGGCGCTGGCGACGGCGCGCGCCGACAAGCTGCTGAAGGAAGAGGAAGTCTGGATCCGCAAGGGCGTCGAGGCGCGCCGCACGCGCGCCGTGTTCCGCGTGCAGCGGCTCGACCGCTTGCGCGCCGAGCGCGCGGCGCGGCGCGAGCGGCTGGGCAGCGTGAAGATGCAGATCGACAGCGGCGACAAGAGCGGCAAGCTCGTCGCCGAATTGGAGAAGGTCTGCAAGCGCTTCGGCGACAAGGTCGTCGTGCGCGACTTCTCCTGCCGCATCCAGCGCGGCGACAAGATCGGCGTCATCGGCGCCAACGGCGCCGGCAAGACGACGCTGTTGCGCCTGATCCTCGGAGAACTGGCGGCGGACGCCGGCAGCGTGCGCCTCGGCACCAAGATCGACGTCGCCTATTTCGACCAGTTCCGCGCCCAATTGAACCCCGAAGCCTCGCTCGCCGACGTGATCTCCCCCGGTTCGGACTACGTCGAGATCGGCGGCGCCAAGAAGCACGTCATCGGCTATCTCGAAGACTTTCTGTTCGCGCCGGAACGAGCGCGTTCGCCGGTGAAGTCGCTTTCCGGCGGCGAGCGCAACCGGCTGCTGCTGGCGCGCCTGTTCGCGCGGCCGGCCAACGTACTGGTGCTCGACGAGCCGACCAACGATCTCGACATCGAGACCCTGGAACTGCTGGAGCAGTTGCTGCAGGACTACTCGGGCACGGTGTTCCTAGTCAGCCACGACCGCGTCTTTCTCGACAACGTGGTGACCCAGACCATCGCCGCCGCGGGCGACGGCGTCTGGCGTGAATATGCGGGCGGCTATAGCGACTGGGCCGACTGGCAGGCGCAGCGCCGGGAAGCAGAGAGTGCGGCCGCCAAGACGCCTGCCGCCGCGGCCAGGCCGCGCAGCGAACGCAGCGAAGCCGCCAGGCTGAGCTGGAAGGAGGCGCGCGAGCTGGAAGCCTTGCCGGGCCGCATCGCCGCGCTGGAAACGGAACAGAAGGCCTTGTCGCAGCAACTGGAAGACCCGGACTTGTACCAGGGCGGCGCGCAGCAGGCGCAGGCGATCGCCGCCCGGCTCGACGCCATCGACGCCGAACTGCTCGGCCTGCTGGAACGCTGGGAAGCCCTGGAGTCGCGTGCCGCTACCTGAGACGGAAGCGCACCGGCAGCAGCACTTCCTGCGGCGCGCCTACCGGCAGGGCGCGCACCGCCTGGGCGGCGCCGACGGCGGCGCTGTCGAGCAGCGCGTGGCCGCTGCTGCGCTCCAGCCGCGCGGCGACGGCGTTGCCGGCCTCGTCGAGGAACAGCAGGACCAGGGCCTCGCCTTCGAGGCCGCGCGCGATGGCTTCTGGCGGGTAGAAGAGCCTGGCGGCGATTTGCCGCGAGGCCTGCGTCGTCAGATCGGCCGTGGCGGCGCGCGCGCGGCGCGCGGCCGGTACCGCCTCAGGCTTGGCCGCGGCGCGTTGCGGCGATGGGGCCGTCGCGGCCGGGGCCGCGGTTTCCGGCGCCAGCAACACCGGCGCCGGGAGCTTCGGCAGCAGCACGGCCTGCAACTGGGGTTCGGGGGGCGGGGCCGGTTTCGCCGGGCTGCGCAGCAGCCACGGGCCGCCGCCCATCACCAGCGCGTGGAGCAGCAGGGAAATTAAGCCGGCCAGCGCCAGGCGCATGGGGTCTGCGCTACGGAAAGCGGTAGGATGGCGCGGTTCAATCATGGAAGCACGCTAATGTATCACCGCAACTTGCTGGCGCTGTGCGGCGCCGTCCTCCTGGCGGCCCTGCCGGTGCCGACCCAGGCCCAGTTCGGCCTTTTGCCCGGATTCCTTTCCCCATCCACCGCCTTGCCCGATCCGGCGCTGTTTCGCATCAAGATGGAATTGGGCGACATCGACCTGGCGCGCGCCTGGCTGAAGAACGGCCTCGATCCGAATTTCCAGGGCGACCGCATCGGCAGCGGCCTCATGATCGGCGCCTGGGAAGGCAACATTCGGTTGATGGAGGTATTCGTCGAGCGCGGCACCGACGTCAATCTGAGCAATGCGCTCGGCGAAACCGCGCTCATGCATGCGGCCTGGAAGGGCCACTTGGCGGCGGTGCAGTGGCTGCTGGCCCACGGCGCCAACGTCGAACGCGAGGCGCTGCAATGGACGGCGCTGCATTACGCGGCCTTCGCCGGCCATGCCGAGGTCGCCGACGCGCTGCTCGCCCGCGGCGCCGACGTCAATGCCCTCAGCCCGAACGGTTCCAGCGTGCTGATGATGGCGGTCTATGAAGGCCGCGAGGACATGGCGCGGCGCCTGCTGGCGCGCGGCGCCGATACCCGGATCAAGAACGAGAACGGCCATGGCGCCCTCGACTGGGCGATGAAATTCGGCCGCACCAAAATTGCGCGCCTGGTCGGCACGCAGGCCGAATTCCGCGTCGCCGCCAGCAAGCCCAAGGCCGAGTGGGGCGAAGTGCGCAAGTCGGAAGCGGCGCCCAAGGATCTCGAAGACCTGCTCAACATCCGCGCCATCCTTGCCGAGCGCGGCCTTGCCGTGGACAAGATCGACCGCAACATCGCCGCCCTGCGGGCGAAGTACGCGCGCGAGAGCCTGAAGCGCGACGCGCCGCCGCCGACGGCGCTGGAAATCGTCGCCGACCGCAAGGCGCCCGGCAAACAGCGCGTGCGCATGGTCATCAATCCCTCGGCCAAGCCGTGAGGCGCGGATCGCCGTGCGGTCGCCGGCGCGCCATCGACTAGAATCCGCCCATGCCAGCAGAACCCGCCACCGCCGACGAAAGCTACATGGCCGCCGCGCTCGACCTCGCGCGCGCGGCCGGCAGCGCCGACGAGGTGCCGGTCGGCGCCGTGGTGGTCATCGACGGCGCGATCGTCGGCCGCGGCTACAACCAGCCGATCGGCCGCCGCGATCCGACGGCGCATGCCGAGGTGATGGCCCTGCGCGACGCCGCGGCGCGCCTGGGCAATTACCGCCTGCCCGGCGCGACGCTCTACGTCACCCTGGAGCCCTGCATCATGTGCGCCGGCGCGATCATGCATGCGCGCGTGGCGCGGGTGGTTTTCGGCGCCCGCGATCCGAAGACGGGCGCGGCCGGCAGCGTCGTCGACCTGTTCGCCGAAGAGCGCCTCAACCACCATGCCGAGATCGTCGGCGGCGTGCTGGCCGCAGAATGCGGCGCGCTGCTGTCGGGCTTTTTCGCCGCCCGTCGCGGCAAGACGGCGCTGGCCTGATGCGCATCCGCGTCAGTCTTCCCGCCCAAACCCTGGAGTTGCGCGACGACGACGGCGCCTTGCTGCGCCGCAATATCGTGTCGACGGCGAAGAACGGCGCCGGGGAACAGCGCGGCAGCTATCGCACGCCGCGCGGCAAGCACCTGATCCGCGCCAAGATCGGCGCCGGCCAGCCGGAAAACACGGTCTTCGTGCGCCGCCGGCCGACCGGCGAAGTCTGGACGCCGGCCTTCGGCGCCGCCAATCCCGGCCGCGACTGGATTCTGACGCGCATCCTCTGGCTCTCGGGCCGCGAGCCGGGCGTGAACCGCCTCGGCATGGTGGACACCATGCGCCGCTACATCTACCTCCACGGCAGCCCCGACACGGTGGACATGGGCGCGCCGGGGTCGATCGGCTGCGTGCGCATGCGCAATGCCGACATCGTCGAATTGTTCGATCGCGTGCCGGTGTACACGCCGGTGGATATCGTCGAATTCGCCGTCGCAAGCGGCGCCTGGGACGGGCTGGCCGCTGCCGCGCGGCCGGTGCGCGAGGCGGTGTTCCAGCGCGAGCAGGGGGTTCCGCAGGAACTGGAATGGGACGAGCACGATGCGGACAGCCTCCACGCCGTCGCCCGCGATGCGGCGGGCGCGCCCATCGGCACCGGCCGCCTGCTGCCCGACGGCCACATCGGCCGCATGGCGGT
>JACRPB010000328.1:11592-16261 GCA_016214175.1 Rhodocyclales bacterium | reverse complement strand
AATAGTGCTGACGACACGCGAATTCGGTCAGACGAAAACAGCACTCGGCAGAGAACCGAACGATACTTTTTCGAAAACCTATGCCCTCGAATTAGGCAGGTACATGGAACATCAAAAAAGCCCGGATGTACCGGGCTTTCAGGCGGTCGGCGAGACGACCTTAGACGATGCGATACTTCACTTAAGCTGTTCGTAAAGCAGGCCGAGGATTTTTTTCGAGGTGTCGGATTGATCGATGCCGCCTTCGCGCGTCAACACCTGGACGGAACTGCTCGCATCGCCGCCCTTGACGAAAATGCGGAACTGCATGTTCTTCATCGGATCGGGCTTGCCTTTCCAGAACATCAGCTTCGACATGAACCCCTTGTCCTCCTTCTTGGCGGCGTCGATCTCCGGATCGACGTAGCGCACGAAGTAGAGTCCCTGCGAACGGTCGCGATCCTCAACCGTGAATCCGACGCGGTCCAGTGCCAAGCCGACACGGCGCCAGGCGCGGTCGAACGCCTCCTGCAATTCGAGGGTACCGATCCCATCGGCGGCGGGCTTCAGCTTGGCGCGCTCCTCGACCCGGCCGCCGCTCGCCAGCATCGTCTTGGCCTGGGCATCGTCGGTGCCCAGCCGCACCATGAGCCGGCGCAGCATCTCGGCCTCAAGTTCCGGATCGGCCGCCCGCGGCTGCCAGCGCGTCTCGCTCTTGCCCTCGTTGGTATACACCTCGTACATGCCGCGATGGCTGATGTAGATTTCGGTAGTGCCGGGCGTCGCCCCTTTCTCCAGACGGGTGCGGTACTTGTCGCGTTCCGGCGTCGAGTACAAGGAGTCGAAAAGCTTGCCGACCGCGCCGCGGATGAAATCCTGCGGCAGCTTGGCGCGGTTCTCCGCCCAGTCCGTCTCCATGATGCCGGCCTCGGGCATTTCGACGTTGACCAGCATGCCCACTTCCTGCCAGAACTCCTTGACCACCGGCCAGAGTTCCTCGGGCTTGCCGCCAACGACGAGCCAGCGCTGGGTGCCCGAACGCTCGATGCGCACCTTTTCGACTTGCGGCAGCACTTCCTGCGCCGCGGCGGTACGCGTACCGCCGCGCTCGCCGGAATAGGCCGAGAACGTCGCCGAGCCCTTGCTGGTCGCCACGTCGGGCACCGTGTAGCGCTCGTCGCGGCTCGGCCGCGTCAGATCGGGGGGAATTTCCAGCGGCGGCAGTTTCCCTGCCGACTTGTAGTCGATCTTCTTCGACTCGGGCATCGTCATCTCGCACGCGGCGAGCAGAACGGCAGGCAACACTATCCACAATAGCTTTCGCATCGTTTGATTTTCCGGCGTCAGAGTCTGATTCCCGCCTCGCCCATGGCGGCAAGGAGCTTGTCGTGAAATTCCGGCGAGAAGGGCGTCATCGGCAGGCGCAGACCGCCGCCGATCAGACCCATGCGCGCGCAAGCCCACTTGACGGGAATCGGGTTGGCCTCAAGGAAGAGGTTCTTGTGCAGGCCGAGCAACTGCCAATTGATACTGCGCGCGCCGGCGACGTTGCCGGCGAGAGCGGCGGCGATCATTTCGTGCATCAGCCGCGGTGCGATGTTGGCGGTAACCGAGATCACGCCCTTGCCGCCCAGCAGCGTCAGCGCCAGCGCAGTGGCGTCGTCGCCGCTGAGCACGGTGAATCCCGCGGGCGCGCGCTTGGTCAGCTCGGCGCCGCGCTCGATGTTGCCGGTGGCGTCCTTGATGCCGACGATGCCCGGCACCTGCGCCAGACGCAGCGTCGTCTCGTTGGCGAGATCGGCCACCGTGCGTCCCGGCACGTTGTAGAGAATCATCGGCAGATCCACGCTTTCGGCGATGGTGCGGAAATGCCGGTACAAGCCTTCCTGCGTCGGCTTGTTGTAATAGGGTACGACCGAGAGATGTCCATCGGCGCCGGCTTCCTTGGCGAAGCGCGCCAATTCGATGGCCTCGGCGGTCGAGTTGGCGCCGGTGCCGGCGATCACGGGCACGCGCTTGGCAGCCTGGGCGACGACGCAGCGAATCAGTTCGCAGTGTTCGTCGAAATCGACCGTGGGAGATTCGCCGGTGGTGCCGACGACGACGATGCCGTCGCTGCCTTCGGCGATATGCCAATCGACGAGTCGGCGCAGGCGCGGCAGGTCGAGGCTGCCGTCTTCGTGCATCGGTGTGACGATGGCGGGAATCGAACCTTGAATCATAGCTCTACCAGAGTAAGGGATTTGCGATTCTACAGCGGAATGCGGCCCGGCTGAACTTACAAGTCCGCGAGAACCTTGATGTGGGCGGCGACGCTGCGCGCCAGGGCCGAGAGGCAGTAGCCGCCTTCGAGGATCGAAACAATGCGCCCCTGCGCCGACTCGCGCGCCACTTCCTTGAGGCGCTCCGTGACCCAGGCGTAATCCGACTCGAGCAGTCCGAGCGAGGCCATGTCGTCTTCGTAGTGCGCGTCGAACCCCGCCGAGATCAGCAGCAACTCGGGCGCGAAGGCGCGCAGCCGCGGCAGCCAGACGCTGTCGACGACCTCGCGGAAACCGTCGCCGCGGGTGCCGGCCTTGAGCGGGACGTTGCACATGTTCGGCGCCGGATTCTCGGTGCCGCAGTAGGGATAGAACGGATGCTGAAAGGTGCTCACCATCAGTACCCGCTCGTCGCCGGAGAGGATGTCCTCGGTGCCGTTGCCGTGGTGCACGTCGAAATCGACGATGGCCACGCGTTGCAGGCCCCAGACGTCGAGCGCGTAGCGCGCAGCCACGGCGACGTTGTTGAAGAAGCAGAAACCCATCGCCTTGGCGCGTTCGGCGTGGTGGCCGGGCGGGCGCACGGCACAGAAGGCGCTCGGCACGTCCTTCTTCATCACCAGGTCCGTCGCCAGGATGCCGGAGCCCGCCGCGCGCAAGGCCGCCTGCCAGGTGCCGGGGCTCATCGCCGTATCCGGATCGAGATGGTGAATGCCGTGCTGCGGACTGCTCGATTGCAGCATTTCGACGTAGCTGCGCGGATGCACGCGCAGCAAATGCTCCATCTCGGCCAGCGGCGCATCGTGGAACGACAGGTAGAGATCGAGACCGGCCGCGATCAAGCGATCCTGAATGGCTCCCAAGCGTTCCGGGCACTCGGGGTGGTGGGCACCCATATCGTGCTTCCAACAATCACGATGGGTGATGAAGGCTATGGTCATGTGGCGAATCGCATACAATGCTCGGGAGTAGGCATTATCGCTCGTTTCCCCCCCAAAGCCCAAGACCATGCTCGCACCGCAGCCCCGCCAGGCCATCGTTCAAGTATTGGAAGAGGCCGGTCGCATCATCCTCGGCAAGGAACATCAATTGCGTCTCGCCGTCGCCTGTCTGCTGGCGCGCGGCCACTTGCTGATCGAAGACCTGCCCGGCGTCGGCAAGACGACCTTGGCCCACACGCTGGCCCGCCTGCTGGGCCTCGACTTCCAGCGCATCCAGTTCACCAGCGACATGCTGCCGGCCGACATCATCGGCGTATCGGTCTTCGACCGCGCGACGAGCGGCTTTGAATTTCACCCTGGCCCCATTTTCGCGCAGATGATCCTGGCCGACGAGGTGAACCGCGCCACGCCGAAAACCCAGAGCGCGCTGCTCGAAGCCATGGAAGAGCGGCAGATCACGGCCGAGGGCAGCACGCGGCTTTTGCCCGAACCCTTCTTCGTCATCGCCACGCAGAATCCTTCGCACCACATAGGCACCTTTCCGTTGCCCGAGTCGCAGCTCGACCGCTTTCTGATGCGCATCGAGCTCGGCTATCCCGACCGCGCTGCGGAGCGCGCGCTGCTCGCCGGCGCCGACCGCCGCGAAATGGCCGCCGCCTTGCAGCCCTGCCTTTCCGGCGCCGAACTGCTGGCCATGCAGCATGCGGCGCGCGCGATTCACGTCGCGGCACCGCTCATCGACTACGTGCAGGCGCTGGTGCTGCACACCCGCAGTTCGCCGCTGTGGCAGGCCGGGCTGTCGCCGCGCGCGGCGCTGGCTCTCGTCGCCGCGGCGCGCGCCTGGGCCCTGCTCGATAATCGCGACCACGTGCTGCCGGAAGACGTGCAGGCAGTGCTGCCCGGCGTCGCCATCCACCGCCTGCGACCGAGCGGCGAAACCAGCGCGCGCATGAATGCAACGGAAGTCGCGGCACGACTGATCGAGGCCGTCGCCGTTCCCTGAGCGTGCGTGACATGAGCCTTGCGGCCACGCTGCGAGAAAAGTTCGCCACCTGGGCCTTGCGCACGCGCCCGCCCGAGGCCGTACCGATCGTGCTGTCGCAGCGGCGCGTCTATGTGCTGCCGACGCGCGCCGGCCTGCTGTTCGCCGCGGCACTGGCCGTCATGCTGCTGGGCGCCATCAACTACAACCTGAGCCTCGGCCACGGCCTAGTCTTCCTGCTGGTCGGACTCGGCATCGTCGCCATCCTGCACACCTTCCGCAATCTCGTCGGCATCAGCCTCAGTACCGGACGCGCCGAGCCGGTCTTCGCCGGCGAATTCGCCCACTTCGCCATCGTCTTGCATAACCCACGCCAGGACGAACGGCGGCAGATCCGCCTCGCCGTGCCCGGCCATGGCGAGGATTGCGTCGACCTGCCGCCGGCCGCCGACGCCGAGGCCCGCCTCGGCGTCATGACGCAAAAACGCGGCTGGCTGGCGCTGCCA
>JACRPB010000328.1:0-11570 GCA_016214175.1 Rhodocyclales bacterium | reverse complement strand
GCCGCACATCACCCTCGAAACCGACTTCCCGCTCGGTCTGATCCGCGCCTGGAGCTACGCCGCCCCGGACATGCGCTGCCTCGTTTACCCGCAGCCCGCGGCCGGGGCGCCGCCGTTGCCGGCCCACGGCGGTACCAGTGCCGGCCGCATGCAGCAAAGCCGCGGCGCCGAGGACTTCGCCGGCCTGCGCGGCCACCAGCCGGCCGACCCGCCGCGCCACGTCGCCTGGAAGGCTGCCGCGCGCCAGGACGGTTCGGCGCCGCTGCTGACCAAGCAGTTCGCCGGCGCCAACGCCGAAGACGTCTGGCTGGACTGGCAGGCGCTGCCGCCGGAGCTCGACGTCGAAGCGCGCCTGGCGCTGCTCGCGCGCTGGGTCCTCGACGCCGCCGCCGCCGGCTACGCCTGGGGGCTGCGCCTGCCCGGCACCGAGCTGCCGCCGGGGCGCGATGCCTACCATGTCCACGCCTGCCTCAAGGCCCTGGCCCTGTATGAATCCCGCTAAGCGCCCCCTCGACCGGGTTCAATCCTGGTGGCTGCTCGGCGCGACGACGGTCGCCTTCCTGCCGCTCGTCACCGACCTGCCGCTCTGGCTCGTCGCCGGCGCCGCCGCCGGCCTCGGCCTGCGCGCCTGGCAGATCGCGCTACGCCAGCCGCCCCTGTCGCGCTGGGTGCTCAGCACCGCCGTCGCCGCCGGCGCAGTCGGCATCGTCGCCCAGTACCACACGCTGTTCGGCCAGAATCCGGGCGTCGCCTCGCTGGTCTTGCTGCTCACCTTGAAGCAGCTCGAAAGCGGCGCCCGCCGCGACGGCACGGCCATCGTCTTGCTGTGCTACTTTCTCGTGCTGACCAGCCTGTTCTACTCGCAGTCCATTCCCCAGGCGGTGGCGCTGCTGGGCGCCGTGGTCGCCACCACCGCCGCCCTGATCTGCCTCGCCGACAGCCGCCTGCCGCCGCCGCGCCTGCTGCGCCTGGCGGGATTGATGCTGGCCCAGGCCGCGCCTTTCCTGCTGATCCTGTTCGTCCTCTTTCCGCGCGTCTCGGGACCGCTCTGGGGCCTGCCGCGCGATGCCTTCAGCGCCCTGAGCGGCCTTTCCGACAGCATGTCGCCCGGTTCCATCGGCCGCCTCACGCTGTCGGACGCCATCGCCTTCCGCGCCCGATTCGGCGGTGCCTTGCCGCCGCGCGACCAGTTGTACTGGCGCGGTCCGGTGCTGACGCTGTTCGACGGCACCACTTGGCGGCCGGCCACGTTTACGATGGGCAACCGCCTGCCCTACGCCGTCCAAGGCGACAGCCTAGGCTACGAAGTCACGCTGGAACCCCACAACAAGCCATGGCTGTTCGCACTGGAACTGCCGGCGTCGTTGCCGGCGAACAGCCTGATCGCCAGCGATTATCAATTGCTGGCGCGCGAGGCCGTCACCCAGCGCCGCCGCTACGAAATCCTCTCGCAACCCGCCTTGCGCGCCGGCGCGTTCGAGTCGCGGCGGGTGCTGGCCCTGGCGACGACGGTGCCGGCGCGGAGCAATCCGCGCACCCAGGAACTGGGACGCAGTTGGCGCACGCGCCATGCCGACAACGACGCCATCCTGCGCGAAGCCCTCGCCTTCTTCGTGGGCCAGGAACTGGCCTATACGCTCGAACCGCCGCTGCTGGGCGAGGACAGCGTGGACGAATTCCTTTTCGATACGCGCCGTGGATTCTGCGAACATTTCGCCGGCGCCTTCGTCTTCGCCATGCGCAGCGCCGGCGTGCCGGCGCGCGTCGTCACCGGCTACCAGGGCGGCGAGATCAATCCCGTCGACGGCGACCTCACGGTGCGCCAATCCGACGCCCATGCCTGGGCCGAAGTCTGGCTCGAAGGGCGCGGCTGGACGCGCGTCGATCCCACCGCCGCCAGTTTCCCGAAACGCATCGAGCAGAATCTCGCTGCCGCCGTTCCCGCCGGCAGTCCTTTGCCTCTGCTGATGCGCCGCGAATTGTCCTGGCTGCGCGACTTGCGCTTCCGCTGGGAAGCCGCCGGCAATCACTGGAACCAGTGGGTGCTCGGCTACAACCCGCAACGCCAGCGCGACCTGCTGGCCCGGCTCGGCATGCGCGCGCCCGACTGGCGCAGCATGACCACGACGCTGGCCGCGTGCGGCGCAGTACTGGTGTGCGGCCTCACCCTGTGGGCGCTCAACCAGCGGCGGCGCCTCGATCCCGGCCAAGCGCTATGGCTGCGGCTGACGCGCCGCCTCGCCCGGCGCGGCCTGCCGCCCCGGCGCTGGGAAGGTCCGCTCGCCTACGCCGAGCGCATCGCTGCGGCACGGCCAGAGCTTTCGGCCGCTATTCGCGAGATCGCGGCGAGCTACGGCCAGGTACGCTACGGCGTTGCCCCTGCGGCAGAATTCGAACGACTACGCACGCGCATCGCCGCCTTCCACCCGTGAAACGCCTCCTGCTCTACCCCTTCCTGCTGCTGCTCGCAGCCGCGGCCCACGCCGGCAACTACGCCGGGCGCGAAGACGTCGGCGCCTTCATCGCCGAGATGCACGAACGCCACGACTTCGGCGTCGAGGCGCTGCGCGCGCTGTTCGCCAAGTCCAAGCGCATCGACGCGGTGATTGCCGCGGTGATGCCGCCGCGCGACCCGTCGATACGCTCCTGGCAGACCTACCGTAGCCGCTTCGTCGAGCCGCGGCGCATCGCCGCCGGCCTGCGTTTCGCGCGCGCGCATGGCGCGGAACTGGCGCGGGCGCAAGCCGCCTACGGCGTCCCGGCCGACATCGTGCTCGCCATCATCGGCGTCGAGACCATCTACGGCCGCAACCTAGGCCGCTTCACGACCTTCGACGCATTGACGACGCTGGCCTTCGACTACCCGCCGCGTGCCGCCCTGTTTCGCAACGAGCTCGAAGCCCTGCTGCTGCTCGCGCGCGACGAAAAGCGCAATCCGTTCTCGTATAAGGGCTCGTTCGCCGGCGCGCTCGGCTTGCCGCAGTTCCTGCCCAGCAGCCGGCGCCGTTGGGGCGTCGACTTCGACGGCGACGGCCGCATCGACCTCGCGGCGAGCGCCGCCGACGCCATCGGCAGCGTGGCGCATTTCCTCAAGGAACACGGTTGGGAGAGCGGCGCGCCGATCGCCCATCCGGCGCGGATCGTCGGCGACGTCGCTGCGCTGCTCGACGCCGGCATCAAACCGCAGCGGCGGCCGGCCGACATGCCGGAAGTCGACGCCACCGATGCGCCGCCCGAACCGGCCGCGCTGATCGATCTCGTGACGCCCGATGCGCCGACGGAATATTGGCTGGGCTACAACAATTTCTACGTCTTGACGCGCTATAACCGCAGCAGCTTCTACGCCATGGCGGTGCATCAACTGGCGGAAGCTCTCCAGGCCGCGCGTCTGGCGCAAGTACGCTAGCGCGCGGCCCGTCGTACGGCGGCACGCCGCCCGAAGTTATCTGGCGGTCGCCTTCAGCGCCGCCTGCAGATCCTTTTCGGCAACCCGGCCGGTTTCCAGCAGCCAGATCAGGGCCGCCACCGACTTCGGGATGGTGCGGCCGTTTTCGTAGCGGGATCCACCCGACTGGGTGACGCCGAAGCGGCTCCAGTATTCGGATTGATTGAGTCCGGATTTCTTGCGGGTTTCTGCAACTTTTTTGAGGTCGGGGGCTTTGGACTTGCGTGTCATGGAAGTCTCTCCTATGGGATTTGTATTGAGGGGCGAGCAATACGAAAGTAATGCATTGCCATTATGCACCTTGTTTGCCTGAAGTGCATAGCCAGGTGCCCGCGACGGCGCTTTTCCCGCCCCGCAGCCGGCTCTGCGCGCTGCCACGGCGCCGCCGCCGCTGTATTCAATTCCGGTAGCGGGCATGAAATCTTGAGATAACCGCTGCGGCCTCTTCATCCGGTGTCAAACTATCGACGGTCCAACGATACTTTGGTGGTAGGTTTTCCCGGCATGGCAGGCAAAGCGGAAGAAAGCCAAGGAGCCCTCGCCCGCGGCTCACATAAAACGAGGAGACAAATCATGAAACTCAGGAACGGTATCGGCATCGCGGCAACCCTATTCACTTTTGCATGCGGCGCACTGGCCGCAGACCCCGTCAAGATCGGCCTGATCCTGCCGATGACGGGTCCCTTCGCCGCCTACGGCAAGCAGATCGACCACGGCGTGCGCCTCTACCTGGCCAAGCACGGCGACACCTTCGGCGGCCGCAAGATCGAACTCGTGGTCAAGGACGACGCGCCGGGCACCGCCGGCGACGTCAGCAAGCGCCTGGCGCAGGAACTCGTGGTCAAGGACAAGGTGGACATCCTCGCCGGCTTCGGCCTCACGCCCTCGGCCTTCGCCGTCGCCCCGGTCGCCACCGAGGCGAAGAAGCCGATGGTGGTCATGAACGCCGCCACCTCGGCGGTGACGACCAAGTCGAATTACATCGTGCGCGTCTCGATGACGCTGCCGCAGATCACCGCGCCGGTCGCCACCTGGGCGGCGAAGAACGGCATCAAGAAAGTCTTCACCGTCGTCGCCGACTACGGTCCCGGCCACGACGCCGAGGGCCAGTTCAAGAAGACCTTCGTCGCCGGCGGCGGCGAAATCGTCGGCGAAGTGCGCGTGCCGGTGAAGAACGCCGACTTCGCGCCTTATCTGCAAAAGGTGAAAGACACCCGCCCCGACGCCGTCTTCGTCTTCCTGCCGGCCGGCGAACTCGGCGTCTCCTTCGTCAAGGGCTTTCGCGAGCGCGGCCTGGAGCAGGCCGGCATCAAGCTGATCGCCACCGGCGACCTGACCGAGGAAGAATCGGTCGATGCCCACGGCGATGCCGCCGTCGGCGTCATCAACTCCTTCCACTACGCCGAAGCCCACGCCTCGCCCGAGAACAAGGCCTTCACCGAAGCCTACGCCAAGGCCTATCCGAGCGACCGCCCCAACTTCATGGCGGTAGCCGGCTACGACGGCATGCACCTGATCGCCGAAGTGCTCGCCAAGACCGGCGGCAGCGTCGATGCCGACAAGTTCGTCGACACCGCCAAGGGCATGAAATGGATGAGCCCGCGCGGTCCGATCAGCATCGACCCGGCCACCCGCGACATCGTGCAGACCGTCTATGTGCGCAAGGTGCAGCGCGTCGGCGGCAAGCTGCAGAACGTCGAATTCGACCACATCGACGAATTCAAGGATCCGGGCAAGCAGTAAAGAACCTGGGCGCGGCGACGCGCCCTTTTTTGAAAGAGACAGGCAGTGACCATAGTTTTCGACGGCGTGGCGGCAGGCATGCTGCTGTTCCTGATCAGCATCGGTCTTTCCGTGACCCTGGGCCTGATGAATTTCGTCAATCTCGCCCACGGCGCCTTCGCCATGCTCGGCGGCTACGTCTGCGTGCTGCTGCTCGGGCAGGCGGGCTGGCCCTTCCTGCTCGCCGTGCCGACCGCGGCCGCCGCCGCGGCGCTGGCCGGCGTGGTGCTGGAGCGCACGCTTTACCGCCGCCTCTACGCCGCCTCGCACCTCGACCAGGTGCTGTTCTCGATCGGCATCGTCTTCATGTCGATCAGCGCCGCCCACTACTTCTTCGGCGCGCGCCAGCAGCCGATCATGCTGCCCGACTTCCTGCTCGGCCAGTTCGTGCTGCCCGGCATCGACGTCGGCATCTACCGCCTGTTCCTCATCGTCATCGGCCTCGGCCTCGCCTACGGCCTGCACTGGATGGTGCGCCGCACGCGCTTCGGCGCGCAACTGCGGGCGGCGGTGGACAACCCGCGCGCCGCGCGCGGCCTCGGCATCGACGTCGACCGCGTGTTCACGCTCGCCTTCGCCCTCGGCTCCGGGCTGGCCGGACTCGGCGGCGCGCTCGGCGTCGAGATGCTGGGCCTCGATCCGGGCTTCCCGGTCAAGTACATGGTCTATTTCCTCATCGTCGTCGCCGTCGGCGGCAGCGGCAACATCCACGGTTCGCTGATCGCCTCGCTGATGCTGGGCCTGTTCGACGTCTGCGGCAAGTACTACCTGCCGCAGGTCGGCGCCTTCATCATCTATGCGGTCATGGTGGTGATGCTGATCTTCAAGCCGCAAGGACTGTTCGGCCGCTCCGCGGCCAAATGAAAGCTGCCTCATCTTGACTCCCGCTGCCCTCGATCTCTCCCCCCTGCGCCGCGCCGCGGCCTGGCACCCGGCCGAATTCGCCTTCTGGCTGCTGCCGCCGGCGGCCTACTTCCTGTTTCCGGACTACCTGGCCCTGCTCTCGCAGATCGCCATCACGGCGCTGTTCGTCCTTTCGCTCGACCTCATCCTCGGCTATGCCGGCATCGTCTCGCTCGGCCAGGCCGCCTTCTTCGGCCTCGGCGCCTACGCCGCCGGCATGCTGGGCAAATACGGCTGGGGCGACCCGCTGCTCGGCCTCGCCGCCGCCGCCGGGGTCGCCGGCCTGATCGGCTTCGTCACCAGTTTCCTCGTCCTGCGCGGCGCCGATTTGACGCGCCTGATGGTGACCCTCGGCGTCTCCATGATGCTGTTCGAAGCCGCCAACAAGATGACCGACATCACCGGCGGCGTCGACGGCCTGCAAGGCATCGAAATGAAGCCGATATTCGGCGCCTTCAGCTTCGACCTCTACGGCAAGACCGCCTACTGGTACACGGTCATCGTGCTGTTCCTGCTCTTCCTGCTGGCGCGGCGCCTGGTCAACAGCCCCTTCGGCCTGTCGCTGCGCGGGATCAAGCAGAACGTGCTGCGCATGCCGGCCATCGGCGCCCCGGTGCACGGCCGGCTGGTGACGATCTACACCCTCGCCGCCGCCTATGCCGGCATCGCCGGCGCGCTGCTGACCCAGACCACGCAATTCGCCTCGGTGGACGTGCTGGCCTTCAACCGCTCGGCGGAAATCCTGCTCATCCTCGTGCTCGGCGGCAGCGGCAGCCTTTACGGCGCGCTCATCGGCACCGTCTTCTTCATGGTCGCCCATCACTTCCTGTCCGACATCAACCCGCAGTACTGGCAGTTCTGGCTCGGCGCCACCCTGGTGCTGATCGTGCTCTTCGCGCGCGACGGCATCATGGGACTCGGCCGCGCCGCCGTCGCCCGCCTCGGGAGAAAAGCGCCATGACCGCCGTGCTCGAAACCCGCGGCCTGGTCAAGCAGTTCGGCGGCTTCATCGCCACCAGCGACGTCAGCCTCTCCGTCGCCGCCGGCGCCCGCCACGCCCTGATCGGCCCCAACGGCGCCGGCAAGACCACGCTCATCAACCTGCTCACCGGCTTTCTCGAACCGAACGCCGGCGCCGTCATCCTCAAGGGCGAGGACGTCACCCACCTCGCCCAGCACCAGCGCGTCAAGCGCGGCCTGGTGCGCACCTTCCAGATCAACCGCCTGTTCGCCGACATGACGGTGCTCGAATCGGTAACGCTCTCGGTCTGCGAGCGCCTCGGCTACGGCTGGAACTGGTGGCGGCCGCTGGCCGCCCACGGCGCGGCGGTGGACGAAGCGGCCGAACTGCTGGGCACGCTGCGCCTGCTCGACGTCGCGCACGAGAAGACGCGCAACCTCGCCTACGGCCGCCAGCGCATGATCGAAATCGCGCTGGCGCTGGCGGCGAAGCCGCAGGTGCTGCTGCTCGACGAACCCGCGGCCGGCGTGCCGACCGGCGAGAGCCGCGAACTCTTCGACACCATCGCCCGCCTGCCGCGCGAAGTCACCATCCTGCTCATCGAACACGACATGGAACTGGTGTTCCGCTTCGCCGAGCGCATCACCGTGCTGGTCGGCGGCGCCCTGCTCACCGAAGACGTGCCCGAGGTCATCGCCAAGGACAAGCGGGTCAAGGAAGTCTATCTGGGCGAGGCGCTCCATGACTGAATTGCTGCGCCTCGAAAACGTCTGGGCCGGCTACGGCGACGCCGTGGTCCTCGAAGACATTTCGTTCTCGCTCGACGCCGGCGACAGCATGGCGCTCTTGGGCCGCAACGGCATGGGCAAGACCACCCTGCTGGCGACCCTGATGGGCGCGACGCAGTTGAAGTCGGGCAAGATGCGCTACGCAGGTGCCGACCTCGTCGCCGTGCCCTCGCATCGGCGCGCCCACCTCGGGCTCGGCTGGGTGCCGCAGGAACGCGACATTTTCGCCTCGCTGAGCGTCGAGGAAAACCTGAGCGTCGTCGCCCGCCCCGGCCCCTGGACCTTGCAGCGCACCTACGAACTTTTCCCGCGCTTGCAGGAGCGCCGCGCCAACATGGGCAACCAGCTCTCCGGCGGCGAACAGCAGATGCTGGCCCTGGCCCGCGCCCTGATGCTCAACCCGAAGCTGCTGCTGCTCGACGAACCGCTCGAAGGCCTGGCGCCGCTGATCGTGCAGGAACTGCTGACCATCATCGGCCGCATGGCCAAAAGCGGCGACATGGCCGTCATTCTCGTCGAACAGCACGCGCGCCAGATCCTGCCGCTGACGCGTCAGGCCGTCGTACTGGAGCGCGGGCGCACCGTCTATGCCGGCGCCAGCGAGCCCCTGATCCAGGACAAATCGCAACTCGACCGCTGGCTCGGTGTCGGAGGACAGTAAGCCGCCAGGAAGCCCAGATGAAAACCATCGACATCATCCACAACGAACACCGCGCGCTCGGCGCCGTCCTTCAGGCCCTGGCCTACGTCGTCGACGCCCTCCGCGCCAACAAGCTCCAGCCCGACTTCGGCCTGCTTGCCGCCATGGTCGATTACATCACCCTCGGACCGGAAACCGTGCATCACCCGAAGGAAGACCAGTACCTGTTCGCGCGCCTGCGCGACCGCTCGCCCGACGCTGCGCAACTGATCGCGAAACTGGAGCAGGAGCACCAGGACGGCTACGCCATGACGGTGACCCTGCAGAAGGCCCTGATCCACTACCAGAGCGTCGGTGCGGCGGGCTTCGCCGCCTTTGCCGAGGTCGTCGCCAAGTATCTCGAATTCACCTGGAGCCACCTCAACTGCGAGGAAACCGAACTCCTGCCGCTGGCGCGCACCGCGCTGACCGCTGCCGACTGGGCGGCCATCGACGCCGAATTCGCCGACAACTTCGATCCGTTTGCGGGCGCCGACGGCGAGTTCGCCGGCCTGTTCTCGCGCATCGTGAACCTGACTCCGGCGCCCTACGGCCTGGGGCCGGCCGCCGCCACCTGAAGGGAACATCTTGAACAAACTGACGCGGGAAAACTTCAGCGCCTTGCCGCTTTCGCCCACCGACGGCGCCTGGGGCACCGAACTCATGAAGCAGGGCGGGCCGTCCGCCGAATTGAAAGACCTCTGGAACGTTTCCGCTCCGGACAAGGTGCTCGCGGTCGCGCGCTCCTACGTCGACGCCGGTGCCCGCATCATCCTCACCAACACCTTCTCCTCGAACCGCATCGTCCTCGAACGTCATGGCGCTGCCGGCCGCTCGACCGAACTGACGCGCGCCGGCGCCGCCATCTCACGCCAGGCCGCCGGCGACCGCGCCCTGGTCTTCGGCTCCATCGGCCCCACCGGCAAGCTCGTCTCCATGAAGCAACTGGCCGTCGCCGACGCCGAAGCCGCCTTCGCCGAACAAGCGGCGGCGCTCGCCGCCGGCGGCGCCGACGCCATCGTCATCGAGACCATGGCCGATCTCGAAGAAGCCAAGGCCGCGCTGCGCGCCTGCCTCGCCGCCTGCGACCTGCCGGTCGGCGTCAGCTTCACCTTCGACTCGGGCAAGGACAAGAATCGCACCATGATGGGCGTCACCACCGCCCAGGCCTGGCAGGCGGCGCGCGACGGCGGCGCCAGCTTCGTCGGCGCCAACTGCGGCATCGGCATCGATGCCTACATCAAGGTCGCGCGCGAACTGGCGCAGAACGGCGCCGAGCTGCCGCTGTGGATCAAGGGCAACGCCGGCCGCCCGGAAATGGCCGCCGACGGTTCCACCCACTACAAGGCCGGCCCCGAGGACTTCAGCCGCGCCGTGCCGGAACTGGTCGCCGCCGGCGTGCGCTTCATCGGCGGCTGCTGCGGTTCGACGCCGGCGCACGTCCGCGCCATCGTCGCCGCCATCGAGCAAATCCGCGCGGCGACAGCCGCCGGCGCAGCAAACTGAAATCGATTCGAATAACAAACCAGAGGAGGAAGTTGCCATGCATTCACCCGTTCGTCATCTCGCCGTCCTGCTTGCCGCACTCGCCATGCAGGCCGCCCACGCCGACATCACCATCGGCATCAGCCTGCCGCTGACCGGCCCCGGCGCCGCCCTCGGCATGCCGCTGAAAAACAGCCTGGAGTTCTGGCCCGACAAGATCGCCGGCGAAAAGCTGCGCGTCATCGTCCTCGACGACGGCTCCGACCCGACCAACGCGGTCAAGAACGTGCGCAAGATGACATTGGAAGACAACGTGGACGTCATCGCCGGTTCGGCGCTGACCACCACGGCGCTCGCCGTCAGCCAGGTCGCCAGCGAGAGCGAAACCGTGCAAATGGCCTGGGCGCCGATCGAAGTCCCGGCCGAGAAGCAGAAATGGATTTTCCGCCTGCCGCAGCCGATTTCCCTGATGGCCGACGCCGTCGTCGCCGACATGAAGGCGCGCGGCTTCAAGACGCTCGGCTTCATCGGCTACAACGACCCCTGGGGTGAAGTCTGGCTCAAGGAAGTGACGAAGGGCCTGGCCGGCTCGGCGATCCAGATCGTCGCCAGCGAGCGCTACAACCGGCCCGACACCAGCGTCACCGGCCAGGTCGTCAAGCTCCTCGCCGCCAAGCCCGACGCCGTGCTGGTCGCCGGTTCGGGCGCCGGCGCCGCCCTGCCGCAAATGACCCTCGTCGAGCGCGGCTACAAGGGCCTCATCTACCAGACCCATGCCGCCGGCAGCCACGACGTGATTCGCGTCGGCGGCAAGGCCATGGAAGGCGCCATCATGCCGGTCGGTCCGGTCCTGGTCGCCGAGCAGTTGGCCGAGAACCATCCCGCGCGCAAGGCCGGCCTCGACTACGTGCGCATCTACGAAGCGAAATACGGCAAGGGTTCGCGCACCCAGTTCGGCGCCCATGCCTTCGACACCATGCGCGTCCTGGAGCGCATCGTCCCGGTCGCCCTCAAGGCCGCCAAGCCGGGCACCAAGGAATTCCGCGCTGCGTTGCGCGACGCTCTCGAATCCCAGCGCGACATCACCGCCAGCCAGGGCGTCTACAACTACACGGCCGGCGACCACTTCGGCCTCGACCAGCGCGGCCGCGTCCTCGTGCGCATCGAGAACGGCGACTTCCGTCTGCTGCGCTGAGATCGCATTCCAGACCCCATCAGACTTACCACCACGGAGGAAACATGAACACCCTCACCAACCCGAAGCGCCGCAATACCATGCTCGCGGCCCTGGCCCTGGCCGGCACCATCGCCGCCGGGCCGGTCCTCGCCGCCGACCCGATCAAGGTCGGCCTCATCCTGCCCTTGTCGGGCCCCTTCACCTCGACAGGCAAGCAGATCGAAACCGCCATCAAGGTCTTCCAGGAACAGCACGGCGACACGGTCGCCGGCCGCAAGGTCGAGATCGTGCTCAAGGACGACGGCGGCTCGGCCGAAGTCACCAAGCGCCTGGCCCAGGAACTGGTGGTC
>JACRPB010000327.1 GCA_016214175.1 Rhodocyclales bacterium | reverse complement strand
TTTTTCGCCCTCGAAGCGGCGATCATGGCCTACGCGCTGGAACTCGCCTTTCACATCCCGCCGGCCTGGGGCTATCTGATTTGCGCACTGGTGGTGATTCCCCTGGTCACTCACGGCGTTACCGCCATCAGCCGCCTGCAAACGCTGACGCAACCGCTGTGGCTGGGCTTGTTGATACTGCCCTATGCCTTCCTGCTCTTCCAGCAACCCGAGGTACTTGCCGGGCTTTGGCGCTATCCGGGCAGCGCCGGCAACGGCGGCGAATTCGACATGCGCCTGTTCGGCGCCGCGCTCACCGTCGGCATCGCGCTCATCACGCAAATGGGCGAGCAGGTGGACTACCTGCGCTTCATGCCCGAACGCATCGCCGCCAACCGCCGCCGCTGGCTCGTCGGCGTCATCTTCGGCGGCCCCGGCTGGGTGCTGCCCGGCGTCGCCAAGATGCTCGGCGGCGCCCTGCTCGCCTACCTCGCGCTGCGCAACCTGGTGCCGCCCGAGAAGGCCGTCGATCCGAACCAGATGTATCTGATCGGCTTCTCCAGCGTCTTCGACAACACCGTCCTGGCCGTCGCGGTCACCGCCCTCTTCGTCGTCATCTCCCAGCTCAAGATCAACGTCACCAACGCTTACGCCGGCTCGCTGGCCTGGTCGAACTTCTTCGCCCGCCTCACCCACAGCCATCCCGGCCGCGTCGTCTGGATGGTGTTCAACACGCTGATCGCGCTGATGCTGATGGAACTGGACGTGTTCCAGGCGCTCGGCCAGGTACTGGGCCTGTACTCCAACATCGCCATCGCCTGGATGATGGCGGTGGTCGCCGACCTCGTCATCAACAAGCCGCTCGGCCTGTCGCCGGCCGGCATCGAATTCCGCCGCGCCTATCTCTACGACATCAACCCGGTCGGCGTCGGCGCCATGCTGATCGCTTCGGCGCTGTCCATCGCCACTTTCGTCGGCCTGTTCGGCGTCGCGCTGCAACCCTACGCCTCCTTCGTCGCCATCGTCGCCGCGCTGGTCTGCGCGCCAGCAATCGCCTGGGCGACGCACGGCCGCTACTACCTCGCCCGCAAGGCGGATGCGGCGCCGCATGCCGCCACCTGCTGCATCTGCGGCAAGAGCTACGAAGGCGAGGACATGGCCCATTGCCCGGCCTACCAGGGCCAAATCTGTTCGCTCTGCTGCGCGCTCGACGCCCGCTGCGACGACCTCTGCAAGCCGGCCGGCCGCCTGTCGGCGCAATGGGCGGCGGTACTGCGCCATCTGCTGCCGGCGCCGATGATGCCCTACGTCGAATCGGGTCTCGGCCACTACCTGCTGCTGATGGCGGTCGTCGTGCCCCTGCTCGCCCTGCTGCTCGGCGTGCTCTATTTCCACGAACTGGCCAGCCTCGGCGCCGCCGCGGCAGAACTGGCACCGCATCTGCGGCGGTCTTTCGTCAACGCCTACGCCGCGCTGCTGCTGATCTCGGGCATCGTCGCCTGGTGGCTGGTGCTCAACCACAAGAGCCGGCAAGTGGCGCAGGAAGAATCGAACCGCCAGACCCATCTGTTGATGCGCGAAATCGAATCGCACCAGCGCACCGACGAGCAATTGCAGAAAGCGAAGGAAGTCGCCGACCAGGCCAACCAGGCGAAGACGCGCCATATCACCTCGATCAGCCACGAACTGCGCACGCCGCTCAACAGCATTCTCGGCTACGCGCAGATTCTCGACGGCGACCCGGCCATCCCGGCGCACCGGCGCCAGGCGGTGAACGTCATCCGCCGCAGCGGCGAACACCTACTGTCGCTGATCGAGGGCACCCTCGACCTCGCCCGCATCGAAGGCGGACGCCTCGCGCTCCAGGTCAAGCCGCTGGCCTTCGCCGACTTCATGCAGCAAATCGTGCGCATGTTCGAGGTGCAAGCGCGGCAAAAAGGCATCGAGTTCACTTACGAGCCGGCCGACGGCCTGCCCGCCGTGGTCCGCGCCGACGAAAAGCGGCTGCGCCAGATCCTCATCAACCTGCTCGGCAACGCCGTCAAGTTCACCGCCCAGGGCGGCATCGCCTTGCGCCTGCACTACACGCGCGAAATGGCGAGCTTCGAGATCGAGGACAGCGGCCCCGGCATCGCCGCCGAGGAAATCGAGCGCATCTTCGAACCCTTCGTGCGCGGCAGCACCGCCGCCGGCGCCGTCGGCGGCACCGGCCTGGGACTCACCATCGCGCGCATGCTGACCGACCTCATGGGCGGCGAGCTGACCGTGCGCAGCACGTCCGGCAAGGGCAGTCGCTTCGTCGCCCGCCTCTTCCTGCCTCACGTCCATGCGGCGGTCGCGGCGCGCGAACTGGCCCATGCGCGCCATACCGGCTATGGCGGCGAACGCCGCCGCATCCTGATCGTAGACAACGAAGCCGTCGACCGCGAAATGCTCATCAGCATCCTCGTTCCCCTCGGCTTCGAACTCGACCAGGCCGCCTCGGGCGCCGAATGTCTCGAAGTGCTGCCACGCTTCCGTCCGCACCTGATTTTCATGGATCTCGCCATGCCGGGACTCGACGGTTGGGAGACGATACGCATCATCCGCCGCGACAAGCTGTCCGCCGCCCGCATCGCCATCATCTCCGCCAACGCCTTCGACAGGGGTCTCGACAACGACCTCGGCATCGCCGCCGAGGATTTCATCCTCAAGCCGGTGAATGTCGCCGAACTGCTGGAATGGACAGGCCGCGCACTGGACCTGGAATGGACGGATGCCGACGCCATCGCAGCCATACCGCCGCCCGCCGCCGACTTTCCGCGTCCGCCCGCCGAGGCGCTGGCCGCGCTGGAGGAGGAGGTCCGCGCCGGCTACATGCGCGGCATCCACGCCCAACTCGACCAGATCGCCGCCGCCCATCCCGAATGCGCCGGGTTTACGCAACGACTGCGCGAACTCGCGCAATCGTTTCGCATCGACGAGATCGCGGCGTTGCTGAAATCATGAACGCCAAGGAAACCGCGGACGTCGTCCTGATCGTGGACGACGTGCCAGAAAATCTCTCGCTGCTGCACGATGCGCTCGACGAGGCCGGCTACAAGGTGTTGGTCGCCACCAACGGCGAATCGGCGCTGGCGCGCGCGCGCCAGGCGCTGCCCAGCGTCATTCTGCTCGACGCCATAATGCCCGGCATCGACGGTTTCGAGGTGGCGCGCCGCCTGAAGGCCGATTTCTCGACCCAGCACATTCCCATCGTGTTCATGACCGGCCTCACGGAAACGGAGCATGTCGTCGCCGCCTTCGCCGCCGGCAGTTCCGACTACGTCACCAAGCCCATCCGGCCGGCCGAAGTGCTGGCGCGCATCGCCGCCCACCTGCGCACCGCGCGGCAGTTGCAGGACGCGGCGCGCGGCGCGCCCGACGCCATGGACGACGCCACCCTCGCCGCACGCCTCACCGCCGCACTCCCGCTCACGCCGCGCGAGGCGGAAGTCTTGTTCTGGGTCATCAAGGGCAAGACCAACAAGGACATCGGCGACATCCTCGGCACCAGCCCGCGCACGGTGAATAAACACCTGGAGCACGTCTTCGAAAAGCTCGGCGTCGAAACCCGCACCGCCGCGGCGACGGTGGCGACGAACAAGGTGCGGGCGCTGCTTTCCGGCGGCGAGGGCGGATAGCGCCTACCGGACCCGAGGTTGGGCATCAACAGCCTCGGCGCTATACTGGCATTTTTGCAGGAGGCCTTATGCGTTATCGCATCGCTCTTCACCAATCAGATGAAGGTTTCTCGGTTTCGGTGCCGGGGCTCCCGGGATGCTGGTCACAGGGGGCCACCGAAGCCGAGGCCGTCGAAAACATCAAGGACGCTCTGCGCGAATATCTCGCCGTGGTCGACGAACAACTTCGCGGCGAGCAGGTTCGCGAAATCGAGATGACGGTGTAGCTTTGCCCAAGATTCCCGGGATCAATCATCTCGATGCCGTTCGTGCTCTTGAGAAATCCGGTTTTTCCGTCATGCGCCAAGGTAAGCACATCGTGATGTCGAATGGCATCCGTATCCTGACCATTCCGCGACACAACCCCGTCAATGCTTTTACGCTCGGCGGCATCGTCCGCGACGCCGGGCTTACGGTCGAGCAATTCAAAGAACTTTTGTAAGCACCCCTGACCTACGCAATCTGACGTATTCCGCCCAGCGCCCTGGCT
This sequence comes from Rhodocyclales bacterium, assembly GCA_016214175.1. Lineage (GTDB taxonomy): Bacteria > Pseudomonadota > Gammaproteobacteria > Burkholderiales > Rhodocyclaceae > Nitricoxidireducens. The sequence goes on along the minus strand of JACRPB010000327.1, from coordinate 585 downwards.
CCGTAGTCTGGCAACGCACAGAAGCAGTCTGTCCGTCGCCAACTACACAAGGAGCCTTCAATGCAACGTCGCAATTTCGTCAAAGTCCTCACCCTCTCGGCGGCACTGGTCGCCGCCGGCGTCACTTCCCTCCCCGTTCTGGCCGCCGACACCATCAAGGTCGGTATCCTGCATTCGCTTTCCGGCACGATGGCCATTTCGGAGACGGCGCTGAAGGAAACCGCGCTGATGACCATCGCCGAGATCAACGCCAAGGGTGGCGTGCTCGGCAAGCAGCTTGAGCCGGTGGTGGTCGACCCGGCCTCCAACTGGCCGCTATTCGCCGAAAAAGCCCGCCAGTTGCTGACCCAGGACAAGGTCGCCGTCACCTTCGGCTGCTGGACTTCGGTGTCGCGCAAGTCGGTGAACCCGGTGTTCAAGGAACTCAACGGCCTGCTCTTCTATCCCGTGCAGTACGAGGGCGAAGAACTGGAAAAGAACGTCTTCTACACCGGCGCCGCGCCCAACCAGCAGGCCATCCCGGCGGTGGAATACCTGATGAGCAAGGACGGCGGTGCCGCCAAGCGCTGGGTGCTGCTCGGCACC
>JACRPB010000346.1 GCA_016214175.1 Rhodocyclales bacterium | reverse complement strand
GGCCTCCACCCATCCGCTGGCCGCCGCGGTGGTCGCTGCGGCCAGGGAGAGGAATCTCGCGCTGGCGTTGACGACGAACACGGTGGCGGTTCCCGGTCAAGGACTGGCGGGCGAGTTGGCGGGCCAGACGGTGATGGCGGGGTCCCCGGCCTATCTTGCCGCCGCCGGCATCGCAGTCGCCGCTGCGCCGCTGATGGCGCTCCAGGAGCAAGGCCGCAGCGTCGTCGTCGTCGCCGTCGCCGGTACAGCCATCGGCCTGATCGGCATCGCCGACCCGATACGCGCGACGTCCCGCGCCGCCGTTGCGCGTTTGCAGGCGCTGGGCGTGGAGGTGGTGATGCTGACCGGCGACAACGCGCGCACGGCCGCCGCCATTGCCCGCGCGGCGGGCATCGAACGCTTTGAAGCCGAAGTGCTGCCGGGCGACAAGGCCGGCGCCATCGCCAGGCTCAAGGCTGGCGGGCGTAGCGTCGGCATGGCCGGCGACGGCATCAACGATGCGCCGGCCCTGGCGGCTGCCGATGTCAGCTTCGCCATGGGTGCGGGTTCCGACGTGGCCATGGAAGCCGCCGACGTGACGCTGATGCGCAACGATCTGGCCGGCGTGCCCGACGCCATCGCCCTGTCGCGGGCGACGCTGGCGAAGATCCGCCAGAACCTGTTCTGGGCCTTCATCTACAATGTGCTGGGCATCCCGCTGGCGGCGCTCGGCTTTCTCAATCCGGTTGTCGCCGGCGCGGCGATGGCCATGAGTTCGGTGTCGGTGGTCAGCAATTCGCTGCTGCTGCGGCGCTGGCACCCCAAGGAGTAGCGATGATGGAAACGACGACATTGAAGGTAAGCGGCATGTCCTGCGGCGGTTGCGTCAAGAGCGTGACCAGCGTGCTGCTGGCGCTGCCGGGCGTGACGCAGGCCGAGGTCTCGCTCGAAAAGGGCGAGGCCACGGTCGAGTTCGAAGCCGGTCAGGTCACGCGCGAGGCCATGGCACAGGCGATCGACGACGCCGGCTTCGAGGCGTCCTGAAGCGACGCCTGTATAATTCGCGCTTTTCGCAAGGAGCACTCCGTGGGCCTCGACCGCGTCCCCCCCGGCAAGGATTTGCCGAACGATTTCAACGTCGTCATCGAAATCCCGATGCACGCCGAGCCGATCAAGTACGAGGTCGACAAGGAGTCGGGCGCGATTTTCGTCGACCGCTTCATGTCCACGGCCATGCACTATCCCTGCAACTACGGCTACATTCCGCACACCATCGCCGGCGACGGCGATCCGGTCGACGTGCTGGTGATGTCGCAGTTCGCGCTGCCGCCCGGCGTCGTGGTGCGCTGCCGCCCGGTCGGCATGCTGAAAATGACCGATGAGGCCGGCGACGACGCCAAGCTGCTCGCCGTGCCCGTGGACAAGCTGACGCCGATGTATCGAGACATCCAGAGCCCGCGCGACTTTCCGCAGGTCATGCTCGACCAGATTTCGCACTTCTTCGCCCACTACAAGGATCTGGAACCCGGCAAGTTCGTCAAGGTGAACGGCTGGGTGGAGATCGAGGAGGCGAAGCGCGAAATCATGGAAGGCGTGGCGCGTTACGACGACGCCAAGGAGAAGCCGGCCTTCTGAGGCCGTTCGAGCGCCGCCGCCTCAGCGGGCCGGCGCTGGCGTAGAGGAAACCCGATGTCCGCGCTGAAAATCGCCGTTGCCCAGATCAACTGCACCGTCGGCGACATCGCCGGCAACGCCCGGCGCATCCTCGCCGCCGGCGTCGAGGCGCAGGCGCTGGGCGCCGACGTCTTGGTGACGCCGGAACTGGCGCTGTGCGGTTATCCGCCGGAAGACTTGCTGCTGCGCGCCGATTTCTATCGCGCCTGCCGGCGCGAACTGGAGGCGCTGGCCGCCGCGACGCCGCTGCCTCTCGTCGTCGGCCACCCCGAGGAGCGCAACGGCAAGCGCCACAATGCGGCTTCGCTGCTGCGCGACGGCGGTATCGCCGCGACCTACCGCAAGCGCCATCTGCCCAATTACGAGGTCTTCGACGAGGAGCGCTATTTCGACGCCGCCGAGGAACCCTGCGTCGTCGACTTGAAGGGCGTGCGCGTCGGTCTCAACATCTGCGCCGACATCTGGGAAGCGCCGGCCGCCAGGGCGGCGCGGGATGCCGGCGCGGAAATCCTGATTGCGCTGAACGCATCGCCCTTTCACATGCACAAGCAGCGGCATCGCTACGAGGTGTTGCGCGGCCGCGTCGCCGATACCGGCATGCCGATCATTTACGTCAACATGGTCGGCGGCCAGGACGAACTGGTGTTCGACGGCGCTTCCTTCGCCATGGATGCCGCCGGCCGCCTTACGCATCAACTGCCGGCTTTCGTCGAGGCCTTGGCCGTCGTCGAGGTCGAGGGCGGGCACGTGCTGCCCGGCGCGATCGCACCGGCCACGGCGATCGAGGAAGACGTCTATGCGGCGCTGAAACTCGGCGTGCGCGATTACCTCGGCAAGAACGGCTTTCCCGGCGCCATTATCGGCCTCTCCGGCGGCATCGATTCGGCCCTGACCCTGTGTATCGCGGCCGATGCGCTGGGGCCGGACAAGGTGCGGGCGGTCATGATGCCTTCGCCTTACACGGCGCAGATGAGCCTGGACGATTCGCGCGCCCTCGTCGCTGCGCTCGGAGTGCGCTACGACGAAGTGCCGATCGAAGCGGCGATGAATACCTACGCCGCGATGCTGCAACCGCTGTTCGCCGACCTGCCGCCGACGGCCTGGGCCGACACCACGCCCGAAAACATCCAGGCGCGCATTCGCGGCATGGTGCTGATGGCGCTGTCGAACCGTACCGGCGCCATCGTCCTCACCACCGGCAACAAGAGCGAAATGGCGGTCGGCTATGCCACCCTCTATGGCGACATGGCCGGCGGCTTCGCCGTCATCAAGGACGTCTTCAAGACCTTCGTCTATCAACTGTCGCGGTGGCGCAATACGTTGGCGCCGGTGGTACCCGTGAACATCATCACGCGGGCGCCTTCGGCCGAACTCAAGCCCGACCAGACCGATCAGGATTCCCTGCCGCCCTACGAAGTGCTCGACGCCATCATCGAAGCCTACATGGAGTACGACCGCAGCCCGCGTGCGATCATCGCCAGCGGCTATGCGGAGGCCGATGTGCGCCGGGTCGTCGGTCTGCTCAAGCGCAACGAGTACAAGCGGCGCCAGTCGCCGGTGGGCATCCGCATCAGCCAGCGCGGATTTGGCAAGGATTGGCGATATCCGATAACATCGCGCTATCCAGACGAATGGTCGTGATTCGGAGACTATGCAAATGAAGAAAATCGAAGCCATCATCAAGCCCTTCAAGCTCGACGAAGTGCGCGAAGCCTTGTCCGAAGTCGGCGTTACCGGACTCACCGTCACCGAGGTCAAGGGCTTCGGTCGCCAGAAGGGCCACACCGAGCTTTATCGCGGCGCCGAGTACGTCGTCGACTTCCTGCCCAAGATCAAAATCGAACTCGTCGTCGCCAACGAAACGACCGAGGCCGCCATCGAGGCCATCATCAAGGCGGCGCGTACCGGCAAGATCGGCGACGGCAAGATCTTCGTCACTCCGGTCGAACAGATCGTTCGCATCCGGACCGGTGAAACCAACGAAGCGGCTATTTAGCCTTCAGCAGTACGATCACTGCGCCCGCGCCGCCTTCGGCTGCGCGGGACTGGCAGAAAGCCAGCACTTCCTGTTTCTGGCTGAGCCAACCCAACACCAGTTTCTTCAGCACCGGCTCGCGACCCGGTGAGCGCAGGCCTTTGCCGTGCACGACGCGGACGCAGCGCAAGCCCAGTTGCCGGCATTCGGCAAGGTAGACGAGCAGTTGCCGGCGCGCTTCCTCGCGATTCATGCCATGCAGGTCGAGGTTGGCCTGGGTCACCCAGCGGCCGCGGCGCAGGTCGCGCAGCACGGACTGCGCCATGCCCGGTCGCAGCCAGGCAGCCTCGTCGCCGCCTTCGAGGTGCAGGTCGAGCAGGGCCGGACCGTGCAGGGATTCATCGAGCGCCGCTTGCTCGTCTGCCAGGCGCTGGCGCGGAATCGCGGGCGGAGGGGGCGGCTCGTGATGGAAGCGATCGGTCGCCAAGGGCACTGCGCCGGCCACCGCGCTGCGGAACAGATGGCCGGCTTCCTCGTCATGTGGCGAGGTATGCCGCCCCATGTCAGCCGCCCAGGTTGTCCAGATAGCGCTCGGCGTCCAGTGCCGCCATGCAGCCGGTGCCGGCGCTGGTGACCGCCTGC
>JACRPB010000179.1 GCA_016214175.1 Rhodocyclales bacterium | reverse complement strand
GCACATAAGAAAGGTTACCGTTGTTGTCAATAACACGTTCGTAACCCTGCGTAACGTTGACGTTTCCTGAATTGAACGTTCGGAGGTTTGTATTCGGACCGGCCACGCCAATGGCACTCTGGCTGTTCGACCCACTCTTGAATGCCCCCCAGTTAATGCCAGACTGGTATTCCTGGTTCAAAGTGACATCGATGATCTTCGCCTCAAGTACAACCTGCCGCTCGACGATCGTCTGTGTCGCCCTGAGGTAGGATTCAACCGAGCGTAGTTCGCGCGGCAGCGCGCGAATTACCACGATCCCCGACTGTGGATTGACCACGACGCTTCGCCCCTGTTCGCTACCAACGATTGTCGTCAATGCCGTCGTTAAACCACTCCAGAAGTCGCTGTCGATGGTTGTGCTGACGCGGCTGGTTGAGTTGCCCGTACTTCCGCCTCCCTGTGCCCCAGTAGATGGCGCACCCTGCGCTGCTCCACTCATCGCACCAGCGCCGCCGCTCGGCCCTGAAGTGGCGCCAGAAGTCACGCGCAAGTCCGACCCCCCTTGTCGCTTGGACGCCAGGTAGTTCACCTGAAATATGCGCGACTGCAAGCTGTTGGGTTGAATAGAAATGCGGTTGCCCTTGATCGTGAATTCGTAACCGTAGAGTTCGCGTATCGACTCCAGCGCCTCCCGCACCGTCACGTCCTTCAAGCGCACGGTGATCTGCCCGGTCACTTCCGGGTTCACCAGCATGTTGTAGCGCGTGCCGGTGACCAGGGCCATGAAGACCTGGGCCGCCGACGCATTCACTACAGAAAGATCGAAGCGCGGCTCGACTTCGCCGTTCTTCGGCATTTCCACCGCCAAGGGCGGCAGCAAGGCCTTTTCCGCGACGTCCGCGCTGCGGCGCTCGGCCGCTGCTTGCAGCACTTCGTCCTTGGCGCGGTCGAACACTTCGCCGCTGCGCATCGGCGTTGGCGCGCAGGCCGCGAGCAGCAGGGCCGCCAGGGCCGATAGCAGAAGTCTGGTCCTCATTTCTTCGCCTCTTTTCCAGCCGCTTTTCCGGCGGCCTTCTTCTCGCCCGTTCGCGCCGGGGCGACCGGCGTCTTCTCGACGCCCGGCATCAATCGGAGCGTTTCGCGGCCGGCTGCGCTCTTCAGCGTGACCGAGTCCTCGCTGATCTTCACCAGCCGGGCTTCGCCGAGGCGGCCGCCCAGCACCACGTACTCGCCGTTGATGATGGCGGCCGGCTTGCCGCCGGCGCGCAGGATCACCGACTGCAAGCCGGCCGGCGCCGGCTTGGCCTCTGCGGCTTCGGCCGCAACCGGCTTCTCGATCGACGCCGGCGGCTTCGTCGGATCGGCCAGCGCCTGGGCCTGGGCGACCGTCATCGCCGCCAGCAGGGCGAGCCCGCAGGCGATCATCACGGCGGTGTCGGCGGCAGCAGGGCTCATGTCAGACCACCAGCCATATCGAATCCAGACTCAGGGTGTAGACCGTCAGCGTCAGCTCCGTGCGCGGATACGCGACGACGGCCAGGGCCATGTTTCCCCACAGCAGCTTCTGCGGCAGTTGTTCGAGATCGGCGACGTAGGCCAGCAGGTCGAGGTAGTTGCCGGCCATCTTGATTTCGATGCCGTGCTTGTGGATGTTGGCGCCCGGCACTGCCGGCGTCTTGCTTTCCGCGACCTTGGCGCCGGGCTTTGTTTCCGGCTTGGCCTCGGCCTTCGGCGGCGCCAGCAGCGGCACCGGCGGCATGGTCTGCAAGCTCACCAGCTCCAGCCCACGATGGCGCGCCATCAGCGCTTGCAGCAGCTTGGCCGCCTTGTCCGCGGGCACCAGGGCGTGGTCGTAGGCACGCAAGGCGCGCTCGGTCTCGGCGGTCTTGCTCTTGACCTCGGCCAGCGCCGCCTTGTTCGACGCGTCGGGGTCCTTGACCTGAGCCGCCAGGACCACGATTTGCGCTTGCAGCGTCTGCGCTTCGTTTCTATTTTTGGCGATCTGCTTCTTCAACGCGGCGATGCGCGTCAGCGCCGGGTCGACCCAGAGCGCCTGCCCGCCCATGACGATGGCCAGCACCGTGGCGACGACGAGGATCTGCTTCTCCCGCTTCTGCAAGGCGCCGAACTTCGCCTCCAGGGCTCGCCAGCGCGCCTTCATCGCTTCTTCTCCAGCGTGCGCGCCGCTTCCGGCGGCACCAAGTCGCCCAGCGATACCGCCGCCAGCTTCGGCGGCGCGTTGCCCGCCTCGGGCGCGCCCGACTGCGCCGGAATCAACATGAATTCGAGAAAGGGCGCGGCCGCCGTCGGCGCCGCCTGCGCCGGGGCGGCCTGGCCTGCGGCTTGCGGCGGCGCAACCTTCAGATCGGCAAAAGCCCGGCCCTTGAACGCCGGCTCGCCGCTGAGGCGCTGGATGTATTCCGGCAGCAGGGCCGGATCGAGCATGCGGCCGCGGATTTCCATGTTCGCGCCGTTTTCGCCGACCTTGAAGGCGGTCAGCCAAAGGCCGTTCAGCGACTGGCGCGCGAGCCCACGCAGGAATTCCGCAAAGCTCGGCGCCTCGGCACCGACGCCTTTTTTCAGCGCCGCGCCGATCTCGCTGCGCACCGCCAGCAGGGAACGCGCGGCGGTCAATTCCGCCTCCAACCGCGGATCGGGCTTTGCCGCCGCCAACTGCTTGCCGATCTGCACGACCTGTTCCTGCTGCGCCTTCAATTGCGGCGCCAGTACCTTGCCCTGCGCCTCCAGCGCCGCCAGCTCCATGCGCGCGACCCCGCCCCAGGCGCCAACCGCCAGCAGCAGCACCAGCGCCAGGCCCGCCAGGTTGGCGACCGTCAGCAGCTCGCGCTTCTTCAGCAGGGCCGGATCGTAGAGATTGATCTGCTGGCTCATGCCGGCGCCTTCGCTTCCACGCGCAAGGCCGCGCCGATGGCCAGCAGCGCGGCCGCCTGCTGCTCGGGCGCGGCGAGGGCGGGCACCGCCGCGAAATCCAGGCCCTTGCTCAAGTCGAGCAACTCCACCGGCTGGTACAAGTTGGATTTCAGGTACTCGACGAAGGCCGCCGCACCAGGGATCGGCACGACCAGCAGACGCGCCAGGGTGATGAAGCTGAAGTTGCGGTCGAAGTTGTCGAGCGAGCGCTGCACGTCCAGCAGCACGCGCTCGAAAACCCCACCCGGCGCCTCGCCGCCGCGCGCCGCGAGTTCCTTGGCGCCGATCTCGATATGCCGGCTCGCATAGAGCTCGCCCTTGTAAGTGATGGTCAGGCGGCCGCCGTCGGCGTCGAAGTTCAGAAAGGCCAGCCCGCGGTTCTCTTCCTCGAACAGCACGGCCACGTTGCGCTGCGCGAGTTCGGGAATGTCGATGGCCGCCAGTGGAATCTTGGCATCCTGGAACAAATGGATGCGCGGCGTCAGCACGGCATGGCTCGCCGCCACCGCGAATACCTGCGGTCCGCGCCCGCCGCCGCCTTGCGCCACCGGAATGTCGAGCACGTCGACGCCCGCCTGGGCGACCGGGAAATCCACCATTTCCTTGATCTGCCAGCGCACCGCCTGGCTGCGCTCCGCCGCCGGCACCTGCGGCGCCGGCACTTGCAGCATCTGGTACTGGCCGTGGCGCAGCAGCGTCGTGCAGCGCCCGTGCAGGCTGCCGCGCAAACGCTTCAAGGCGTCGAGTTCCACGCCTTCGTAGGCGACGGACTCCCATCCGCTCACCTCGGGCCGCGCGTCGGTGCGTTGCCGCACTTCGGCAACCTCGATACGCCCTGGGGAAAGAATGACGGAGGTCCAGTTGTCGCTTTGTTGGCTGCGTCGTGGCCACATCGCCGAAAAAACACCCTCTGCTTTTAGGATGGATAGAACTTTAGCCAGTTGCAAGCCTAGGGTTTCCCTGAAAACAGGGAGAAAAGGCGGTCAACTGGGGCGTTTGGCGCGCGAGGCCTGGCCTCTGAAGAGAGGCTCAAGCGTTGCGGAAAGTTGCGGTCGATGCGGGGGTTGGTTGGAAGGAACGGATCGAAATCGGGGACGCCACCGGGTGGACGGCGAACTGTTCTTCGATCCGGAGGAGATAATCGGGACGATCCATGCCGGGAAATGACATTGAAAATCCGGCGACGCCTACCGGATTTTCAATGTAGAAGTCCGGGCTCTCCGTGCGTGCTTCATCGGAACCGCCGCCATCAACTCCAGCTCGGCGCTACGGGACATAGCGGCAGGGCGGACTATGCAGCCCGCACCATTGGCCGGACATCTTCGGCAATCTTCTTGCCCTCCTCGCGCTCGACCTGCTTCAAGTCGAACGCGCTTTGCAGGTTGAGCCAGAACTGCGCGGTGGTATTGAAGTAGCGCGCCAACCGCAGGGCCGTGTCAGGCGTCACGGCGCGGCGGCTCCATCGCCGCCCGCTCTGGTCAGTTCGTCGCCAGAACAACGCGGGTACGTTCGACGTAGCCGGGGGATGCAACAGCGGCCCCGGCGGCCGGACAGGCCGCTGCCGGACACGCGACGGCGGTGATGCGGTAAAGGTTCACCGTCGCCGCCGTGCCGGGCGCGGATTCGCCCTCGTTGTAGCGCCAGCAGTCGCCCGTTACGGTGACAAAAAATCCGGCAGTCCCGGTCAGGTCGAGCGTGGTCGTCCGCGTCGTCCCCTGGCCCAGGGCGCCTGCCGCCGGGCAAAGGTCGCTCGCCGCGCCGACCGTCCAGGCACCACCCGGCTGCAGCGCCTGAAACAGCCCCCATTCATTGCCCGCCCGCGCCGCTTGCCAGGCGCGCGCCGACAGCACGTCCTGGGCCGAACTCATGTGTTGCGAAGTGCCGACGGCAACGATAGCCGCCGACAGCGCCGCGAGAATGACGAGAACGGCGATGGCGGCGATGGCGCCGAGGCCGCGTTGCCGCCTCATGGCGCGTTATCCACGTGGGCGCCGTGGGTGAGCGTGATGGTCTCCCCGCTGCGGCTAAGTTGGAGTCGCATCCAAACGAAACCGCTTTGCTGGGTCGCGCCCTGGTTAGGGTCGTAGACGAAGGTACAGCCGGCGATGTCGGTAGCGACGATCGCACCGTTTGTCAGGCCGCAGGTCGTCGCCTGATTGGCGCCGAAGGCGGCAACCGTGCGGTATAGCGTACCGCCGTTGCAACTGTAGAACACCGCCTGCTCGCCGTTCGACACGACGACGAAGCGCCCACCGTCATAGCCAGCCGGGAACTGGGTGGCGCCGGTCAGGGTGATGCGGGTGAGGCCAGCCGTCGCCGCCGGCGTCGCCACGCCGCTGACCTGGCCGCGATTGGTACCGGCGTAGACGTCGGCACTGTTCTCGTTGTCGACGACCACCCAGTCGTTGGCCGCCGGGACCGTGCCCATCGGACTCAAGACGTCGAAACTGCTCGTCGTCGTACTGGTATCGACCGCCTGGCCGACCCCATTGACCGTATCCGTCGCCACCCGATAGCGCCCACCACTGGTCGTCGGCGACAGGCTGAAACAGGTGCCCGAAAAGGAACGGATCGAATTCGGCACCGCGCGCCGGATGTCCTGGCTCATGCGGCGCAGAGCGGTGTCGGCCAGGTCAGTAAGATCGGCGCGGCGGCGCGAGTCGAAATAGCTGTTCACCGCCGGCACCAGGAAGATCGTAAGCGAACTGGCGATGACGCCGGTGATGACGATCACCATGACCAGTTCGAGAAGGGTGAAGCCGCGGTTCTTCATGCCGCGTAATTGGTGCGCCAGCCGGTGAGGCTAATGGACTCGCCGCCGCGAGTGACGGTAACGGTGACGCGCATGACGCTGCCCGCACCGAGTGCGCCGAGATTCGCCGCGGCGTCGACGGCAACGCTGACGCCATAATCGGCAAGGCCGGCAACGGCAGCACCGTCGATGTCGCAGACGCCGTTGGTCGTATAGCCGGCGTAGTCGGCGACGTCGTCGAAGGCGCTACGGATCGCGCCGGCGGCGCCGCAATTGGCTGCGGCATTGACCGGTGCG
>JACRPB010000368.1 GCA_016214175.1 Rhodocyclales bacterium | reverse complement strand
TGCCATAACCGCACCACCTTACTGTTGTTCGTCCGCAAACCAATGGGCGCGTGCGAGGGTGATCAGCGTCTTGGCGCGTTCCGCGTCGATGCCGGTCATTTCTGTCAATTCGTCCACCGCCAGGTCGGCGAGGTCGTCGCGGGTGCACACGCCGTTGCGGGCCCGCTTGGCCGCGAGCGACTTGTCCATGCCGTCCAGATTCAGCATATCCTCCGCCACCTTGTCGAGCTGCTCCTCGTCCACGATGGCTTCGGTCAGCAGCACGTTGCGGGCGCGGTCGCGCAGTTCGTTGATGGTCGCCTCATCGAAGGCGGCGATATCGAGCATCTCCTGCAACGGCACGTAAGCGATTTCCTCCAGGGTCGAGAAACCTTCCTGGATCAGGATATCGGCCACTTCCTCGTCGACGTCGAGCTTGTCCATGAACAACTGGCGAATGGAGGAACTCTCGGCCTGCTGCTTCTGCTGCGATTCCTCGACCGTCATCAGATTGATGGTCCACCCGGTCATTTCGGTGGCGAGGCGCACGTACTGGCCGCCACGGCTGATGGAGATGGCGAGGTTGTCCTCGTCGACCACGACGTCCATGCTGTGCTTCTCTTCGTCGACGACGATGGAGCTGACCTGGGCGGGGGCCAGCGCGCCGATGACGAACTGCGCCGGATCGGCCGACCAGAGCACGATGTCGACGCGCTCGCCCGCCAGCTCGTTGGTCACGGCGGTGACGCGCGAGCCGCGCATGCCGATGCAGGTGCCTTGCGGATCGATGCGCGGATCGTTGGACTTGACGGCGATCTTGGCGCGCACGCCGGGGTCGCGCGCCGCGGCCTTGATCTCGATCAGGCCGTCCTCGATCTCGGGCACTTCGAGCTCGAACAGCTTCATGATGAATTCGGGGGCGGTGCGCGAGAGGATCAGTTGCGGGCCGCGCGCGTTGCGGTCGATCTTCTTCAGCCAGGCACGCACGCGGTCGCCGGGGCGCAGATTCTCCTTCGGGATCATCTGGTCGCGCGGCAGGCGCGCTTCGATGCGGCCGGCTTCGATGATGGCGTCGCCCTTTTCCATGCGCTTGACCTGGCCGGTGACCAGGTGTTCCTTGCGTTCGAGGAAGTCGTTGAGCACCTGCTCGCGCTCGGCGTCGCGGATCTTCTGCAGGATCACTTGCTTTGCGGCTTGGGCACCGATGCGGCCGAAGTCCACCGGCTCCAGCGCCTCTTCGATGTAGTCTTCGAGCTGAACGTCGGCGACCTGCTCGCGCGCATCGGTCAGACCGATCTGCTGTTCCGGATTTTCGACCACATCGTCCTCGACCACCAGCCAGCGGCGGAAGGCCTCATGGGCACCGGTGTTGCGATCGATCTCGACGCGCACGTCGGCCTCGTCGTTCACGCGCTTCTTGGTCGCGGAGGCCAGGGCCAGCTCAAGAGCGGCGAACACCGTGTCCTTATCCACGTTCTTTTCCCGTGCCAGGGCGTCCACCAGCAGCAACATCTCGCGGCTCATTCAAGTTCCTCCGACATATTCGTATCCAAGACTTTAGTTCCGGCCAACGCCCGCTGCACGGTCATCACCCAGCGCTGAAGCTAAAACTTTGGCACCAGGCGCGCCTTCTCGACGTTGTCGAGCGGGAAGTCCGTCTCCACGCCCTCGACGCTGAAGCGCACACGATCGTCGGCAACGCCCAGGATCGTGCCCTTGAAGTTGCGCTGATTACCTACCGGAACGCGCAGCTTGAACTGCGCCTCCTGGCCGGCGAATCGCACAAAATCGGCGGGCTTCTTGAGCGGCCGGTCCAAACCGGGGGACGAGACTTCCAGACGGTCATAGTCGATGCTCTCGACCGTGAACAGCCGCGTCAAATGATTGCTGACGAGGGCGCAATCGTCGACCGATATCCCCGCTTCCTTGTCGATGAGGACACGGAGCAGACGCGCACGCGGACTCGCCTCGAAATCGACGAGTTCGTAGCCAAGGCCGGCGACGGCCTGTTCAATCAGTTCGACCAGTTGCATTTCCGGAAACACAAATAAAAAACGGGCCCGAAAGCCCATTCTTTCTCTCTACCCCGAGAACGGTGCCAAAAAACAGGCGGAGTATAGCAGGGTAGGTGTTGCCGATGCAATCATGCTGCGGATTTTTCTGGGTTTTTTGCTTCCGATTTGACTTCTTTGAGGAGTTTCAGAAGCTGCTCGACGGCGGGATCCTCCAGTTCGCGCCACTGGCCCCGCTTCAGTCCGGGCGGCAGCACGACCGGGCCGTAGCGGACGCGCATCAGGCGGCTGACGGTAACGCCGACCGCCTCGAACATGCGCCTGACCTCGCGGTTGCGGCCTTCGGTCAGCGTCACGTTGTACCAGTGGTTGGCGCCCTCGCCGCCGGCATCCTGGAGTCGGACGAAGCGCGCCGGACCGTCGCCGAGGTCGATGCCGACCGTGAGTTGGGCTGCGGCCTCTTCGCTCAGTGCGCCGAGAATGCGCACCGCGTAATCGCGTTCGAGCCCGTAACGCGGATGCATCAAGCGGTTGGCGAGATCGCCGCTGGTGGTAAACAGCAGCAGGCCGCAGGAGTTGAAGTCCAGGCGGCCGATGGCGATCCAGCGCCCGCCGTTCACCCGCGGCAGCTTTTCGAACACGCTGGGACGCTTTTCCGGATCGTCGCGCGAGACGATCTCGCCTTCGGGCTTGTGGTAGAGCAGCACGCGCGGCAGGCGCGCAGCGAACTTGAGGTTGACGAGCCGGCCGTTGACGCGGATCTTGTCGTGGCGGCCGATGCGCTGGCCGACGTGAGCGGCCTCGCCGTTGACGCTGACGCGCCCGGCGGCGATCCACTCTTCGAGTTCGCGGCGCGAGCCGTAGCCGGCATCGGCCAGTGCTTTCTGCAGCTTGACCGACGCTTCGTCGGGCGCCGGCGCGGCGCGGCCTCCGCCGCCCGCCGGTGCGCCCGCCGCGTCCGCCGCCGCTGTGGCCTGCGGCAGCCGGATCGGGCTACGCTTCGTGCTGCTGCGCGGTGCTTTCGGCGCGTTCGGGCGGGGCGGCTTCTGCAAGATCCATCACCTTTTCGATTTCGGTTAGCGGCGGCAACTCGGAAAGACTGCGCAAACCGAGGTCGTCGAGAAACTTGCGCGTGGTCGCATGCAGCGCAGGCCGGCCCGGCGCATCGCGGTGGCCGACGGTGTCGATCCAACCGCGCGCTTCGAGGGTCTTGAGGATGTTCGGCGACACCGCGACGCCGCGGATGTCCTCGATGTCGCCGCGCGTCACCGGCTGGCGATAGGCGATGATGGCCAGCGTCTCCATCACGGCGCGCGAATACTTCGGCGGCTTTTCGTTCTTCAACCGGTCGAGGAAGGCCTGGTACTCGGGCCGCGTCTGGAAGCGCCAGCCGGTGGCCAACTGCACCAGTTCGATGCCGCGGTTGGCCCAGTCGCGGCGCAGGTCGTCGAGCAGCGTGCGCCAGGTGTCGTCGTCGAATTCCTCGTCGAAGAGCTTCTTGAGTTCGGCCAGCGGCATCGGATCGCCGGCGGCGAGCAGCGCGGCTTCGAGAACGATTTTGTAATCTTCAGGCTTGTAGAGCGTGACCATCGTCGGGATTATCGGGCAGTTTGACGTAAATAGGCGCCAGGGCCTCGTTCTGGGTGATCTCGATCAGGCTTTCGCGCGCCAGTTCAAGCACCGCGAGGAAACTGACGACGAGGCTCGGCGCCCCGGCGGCGACGTCGAAAATCCCTTCGAACACGAC
>JACRPB010000367.1 GCA_016214175.1 Rhodocyclales bacterium | reverse complement strand
CCAGCCTGGTCCAGTACCGGAAGGAAAGCCAGCGTGCCGTCCTCGCCGCACGGCAGGCACTGGAAAACCAGAAGTTCGCGCTCGACCAGCACGCCATCGTCAGCATGACCGACTTGCAGGGCACCATTACCTACGCCAACGACAAGTTCTGCGAAATCAGCGGCTATGCGCGCGCGGAACTGCTGGGCAGCAACCACCGCGTCGTCAATTCCGGCCTGCATCCGCGCTCGTTCTTCCAGGACATGTGGCAAACCATCGCCGCCGGCGCCGTCTGGCGCGGCGAAATCCGCAACCGCGCCAAGGACGGCCGCCACTATTGGGTTTCCGCCACCATCGTGCCCTTCCTCGACGAGAACGGCCGTCCCTACCAATACGCTGGCATCCGCAACGACATCACCGAGCGGCGCCATGCCTTGGCCCAACTCGAGGAACAGCTCCATTTCGTGCAGGAGCTGATCGAGGTCGTACCCCTGCCGATCTATGTCAAGGACGCGGAAAGCCGCTATCGCCGCGTCAATCGCGCCTTCGAGGAATACTTCGGCGCCGCGCGCGAGGATTATCTCGGCAAGACCGTTTTCGATCTGCTGACGCCCGAGGAAGCACGCCAGCACGATGCCAAGGACCGCGAGTTGCTCGCCGGGATTTCCAAGCAGACCTATGAGGCGAGCGTCGTGGCCAAGACCGGCGCGACGCGGGAAGGCATTTTCAACAAGGCCACCCTGACCCGGCCCGACGGCTCGATCTCGGGCCTCGTCGCGACGATTTCCGACATCACCGAACGCAAGGCCTGGGAGCGCCACACGCTGATGGCGAAAGAGGCGGCCGAGGCGGCGAATCGGGCCAAGAGCGAATTCCTCGCCAATATGAGCCACGAGATACGCACGCCGATGAACGGCATCCTCGGCATGACGGAGCTCGCCCTCGACACCGACCTCGACGCGGAGCAGCGGGAATATCTGCGCGTCGTCAAGTCGTCGACGGAATCGCTGCTGACCATCATCAACGACATTCTCGACTTTTCGAAAATCGAGGCCGGCAAGCTGGTCATCGACGACACTCCCTTCTGCCTGCCGCAGGTGATCGGCGATACGCTGAAGACCCTGGCGCTGCGCGCCCACCAAAAGGGCCTCGAACTGGCTTGCCACATCGCGCCGGAGACGCCGCAATGGCTGATCGGCGATCCGGTCCGACTGGGCCAGATCCTGGTCAACCTGATCGGCAACGCCATCAAGTTCACCGAACGCGGCGAAGTCGTGGTCCGCGTCGACCTGCCCGATGCCGTCGCCCGGCCCGACCAATTGCGTTTTTCCGTCAGCGACACCGGCATCGGCATTCCCCTCGACAAGCAGAACGAAATCTTTTCGGCATTTACCCAGGAAGACAGTTCGACGACCCGCAAGTACGGCGGAACCGGGCTCGGCCTGACCATCTCGGCGCGCCTGGTCGAAATGATGGGCGGCGCGATCTGGGTCACCAGCCAGGTCGGCAAGGGCAGCACGTTCCGTTTCACCCTGCGCCTGCCGGCCGGCGCCGCCGCGGCCGCCGCCCCGCCGCTCTCGCTCGACCAGATGCGCGGCCTGCGCGTGCTGGTGGTCGACGACAACGAGCTCAATCGCAGCATCCTCGGCGACATGCTGTCCCAGTGGGGCATGCAGGTGACGCTGGCGGCATCGGGCGCCGCGGCCGTCGCCGCCCTGCAAGCGCCGAACGCTGCCGCGATGCAGTTGATCTTGCTCGACGCCCTGATGCCGGAGATGGACGGCTTCGAGACCGCCGCCCGCATCGCCAAGCTGGAGCGGGTGCCGAAGCCGGTGATGATCATGCTCTCGTCGGCGGGCATGCGCGACGACACCCGACGCTGGCGCGAGTCCGGTATTGCCGACTACCTTCCGAAACCCGTGATGCAGGCCGAATTGCTCGACGCCGTGCAGCGAACGCTGGGCCAGGAACTGCCCGCCCGCCGTCCGCAACCGGATGCCGCCGCGCCGCCGGCGCCGACGCTGGCGCCCCTGGCCGTCCTGCTGGTCGAGGACCATGCGGTCAATCAGGCCTTTGCCATGAGCCTGCTGGAAAAATGGGGCCATCGCGTCACCTTGGCCGACAATGGCCGCGCAGCGCTCGACGCGTTGGATCGCCATCGCTTCGACGTCGTTCTGATGGACGTCCAGATGCCGGTGCTCGACGGCCTCGAAGCCACGCGTCGGTTCAGGCGCAGCGAGAACGGACCGCGCACGCCGGTCATCGCGATGACGGCCAACGCCATGGAAGGCGATCGCGAAACCTGTCTGGCCGCCGGCATGGACGACTACATCGCCAAACCGATCCGCCAGGCGGATCTGGCGGCGATCCTCGGCCGCATCACACCGCCGGTGCCGGCGGGAAGATATTTCGACTACGCAAGCGCGCTGGCCGACAGCGACCGGGAAGTCCTGGACATCGTCACCGGCACGTTTGTGCGCCAGTTTCCGAAAGACATCGCCGCCCTGCGCGCTGCCGTCGGCGCCCAGGACTGCGCCGACTTGCAGCGCACCGCCCACAGCCTGAAAGGCAGTTGCGGCATTTTCGGCGCCGCCCCCATGGTCGAATTGGCGCGCAGTCTGGAGCAGACGGCGGCCGGGCCGGAATGGCCCGAACGCGCGGCGCGGCTGATCGACGGCCTGGAACGGGAATACGCCTTGCTGGCGCCGGAACTCGGCGCCTTCACCGACTGAGCCGGCCGCCTATTCTTCCGCGGCGGGTCGCAGACCGTCGAGCCAGGCGTCGCGGCGCGCGCGCGCCGTGGCGAACATCGCTTCCAGCCCTGCGGCATCGGCGCCGGCGAGCAGGACGCGGGTCGTCAGCAACTCGGCGATGAAGGCGTCGAGTTCCTTCAGGAGCGCCGCGCGGTTGGCGACGCAGATGTCGCGCCACATCTCGGGATGGCTGCTGGCGATGCGCGTGAAATCGCGGAAGCCGCCGGCGGCGAAGCCGAACAACTGGTCGGCATTGTCGCGGCCGGCGAGATCATGCACCAGGGCGAAGGCCAGCAAATGCGGCAAATGGCTGACGGCGGCAAAGACGCCATCGTGTTCTTCGGCGCCGAGTTGCGAAACCTTGGCGCCGCAGGCTTCCCAGGCCGCACGGACGCGCGCCACCGCCGCAGCGGCATTCTCGGACAGCGGCGTCAGCACCACGCGCTTGTCGCGATAGAGGCCCGCTTGCGCGGCCGCGACGCCGCTTTTCTCGGCACCGGCGATCGGATGTCCCGGCACGAACTGCGCGATCTTGGCGCCGAAGGCCGCACGCGCCGCCGCGACGACGTCGCCCTTGGTGCTGCCGCCGTCGGTGACCAGGGTGCCCGGCTGCAAATGCGGCGCCAAGGCAGCCATCACGGGCGGCATCTGGCCGACGGGCATGGCGAGAAGAATCAGGTCGGCGTCCTGCGCCGCAGCGGCCCAGCCATCGGCAATACCGTCGATGACGCCCAAGGCGAGCGCCTCTTCGAGCGGCGCGCGGCTGCGGCCGAGGCCGACCACCTCGCGCGCGGCGCCCGCCTGCTTCAGCGCCAGCGCGAACGAGCCGCCGATGAGGCCGACGCCGCAGACGACGACTTTGCCGAGCATCAGAGCGCCTGCTCCAGTGCGGCGAGGAAGCGCCGGTTCTCATCCTCGAGGCCGATGGTGACGCGCAGGTGGTTGGGCAAACCATAGCCGCCGATCGGGCGCACGATCACGCCTTGTTGCAGCAGTTTCCGGTTCACCGCCGCCGCATCGCCCGCCTTGAAGGTGACGAAGTTGCCGTGGGAGGGAATGTGTTCGAGGCCGAGGCGCTTCAAGCCGGCGACGAGTTGATCCATGCCGCGGCGGTTCAGTTCGTAGCTCGCGGCGACGAAAACGTGATCGTCGAGCGCAGCGATGGCCGCCGCCAGGGCCAGGTTGTTGACGTTGAAGGGTTGGCGCACGCGATTCATGAGATCGGCCAGCGCGGCCGAGGCGACGCCGTAGCCGACGCGCAGCCCGGCGAGGCCATAGACCTTCGAGAAGGTGCGCGTGACGATGAGATTCGGAAATTCCCTGAGCCAGGCCAGCGTGTCGCTGCGATCGGCCGGCGCCAGATATTCGTTGTAGGCCTCGTCGAGGACGACGGCGACGTCGGCCGGCACGGTCTTCAGGAAGGCGTGCAGTTCGGCGTGGGGCAGGAAATTGCCGGTCGGGTTGTTCGGGTTGGCGATCCAGACCAGACGCGTGTCGGGACGGATGGCGGCGCGCATGGCCGCGAGGTCGTGGCCGTAATTCCTTGCCGGCACGACGATGCACGCGGCGCCGCAGCTCTGCGTCGCCAGCGGATAGACGGCGAAGGCATGCTGCGAAAACACCGCGGAACGGCCAGGCGCAAGAAAGACGCGCGCGGCAAGGTCGAGCACGTCGTTGGAGCCGTTGCCGAGCACGATCTGTTCGAAAGCGACGCCCAGTTGCGCGGCGAGCTTGCTGGTAAGGTCGAAGTTGTCCGGATAGCGCTCGATGCCCGCCAGCGCTCCTTCGACGGCGGCGCGCGCCTTCGGGCTCATGCCGAGCGGATTCTCGTTCGACGCGAGCTTGACAATGCTGTCGACGGCCAGGCCCAGTTCACGCGCGAGTTCGGTGATCGGCTTGCCGGGAATGTAGGGCGAGATGGCGCGGATATAGGCCGGCGCCTGTTCGGAGATGCTCATGAAAAACCTTCAGGTGGATGCGCGTGGGTAGGAACCGAGTTCCTTGAGAAAGCCGACTCTGCCGCGCAAGTCGTCGAGTGCGGCCGCGACGGTGGCGGCCTGACGATGGCCATCCACGTCGATGAAGAACACGTACTCCCAGGCGCTGCCCTTGAGGCCGCGCGCCGGGCGCGACTCGAACTTGCTCATCGACACGCCGTGATCGGCGAGCGGCGTCAGCAGGTCGTGCACGGCGCCGGGCCTGTTCTGCGCCGAACAGGCGAACGAGGTCTTGTCGATGCCGGAAGGACCGGCGTCGTGGCTGGCGAGGACGAGGAAACGCGTGGTGTTGTTCGGATCGTCCTCGATGTTGGCGGCAAGGACGTTGAGCTCGTAGAGCTGTGCCGCCGCTTCGCCAGCGATGGCGCAGGCGTCGGGCTCAAGGGCCGCCAGGCGCGCGCCTTCGGCGTTGCTCGCCACCGGCACGCGCGGCACGCCGGGCAGGTTGCGGTTCAGCCATTCGTGGCACTGCGCCAGCGACTGGGCGTGGGAATAGAGTTTCTTCACGCCTTCCGTCGACGCCGACTTGGACAGCAGGTTCTGATGCACGCGCAACATCACTTCGCCGCAGATCATCAAGGGCGACGTCAGCAGCAGGTCGAGGGTGCGGCCGACCGCGCCCTCGGTGGAGTTCTCGACCGGCACCACGCCGTAGTCGGCGTTGCCGGACTCGACGGCGCGGAAGACGTCGTCGATGGTGAGCCAGGGCGTGAACGCCGGCGCCGAGCCGAAGTGCTTCTTGGCGGCGCTTTCGGTGAACGTGCCGGCAGGCCCGAAATAAGCGATCTTCAAAGGCTGTTCGAGCGCCAGGCAGGCCGACATGACTTCGCGGAAGATCGTGCGTACCGCCGCCTCGGGCAAGGGACCCGGATTGGCTTCGGCGATGCGCCGCAGCACTTGCGCTTCGCGCTCGGGGCGGTAGATGTTGCCGTGCTTGATGGCGCCGATGCGATGCGCGAGCTGCGCCCGCTCGGAGAGCAGGCGCAGCACTTCGCTGTCGATGCGGTCGATGCCGTCGCGCAGTTGGCCGAGTTCTTCTTGTTCAGAGGAAGCGCGCTGGGCCGCCCCAAGCGCTTCGCCCCCTGGGGGGAGGACGCCGTCAGGCGTCTTCGGGGGGGGACTCATTGCCATCAGGCTTCCGTCGGCAAATAGCGCACGGCCAGCACGCCCTCGATCTTGGCGATGGTGTCGATCACCTTCTTCGGCACCTTGCTGTCCACATCCACCAGGGTGTAGGCAATGTCCTTCTTGGACTTGTTCACCATGTTGTGGATGTTGAGCTTGGCTTCGGCCAGCGCGGTCGATATCTGGCCGACCATGTTCGGGACGTTGGCGTTGGCGATGGCGATGCGATAACCCGATTCGCGCGGCATGACCACGGTCGGGAAGTTGACCGAGTTCACGATGTCGCCGTCGAGCAGGTAGTCGCGCACCTGATCGGCGACCATGATCGCGCAGTTCTCTTCCGCCTCGCGCGTCGAAGCGCCCAGATGCGGCAGGGCGACGACTTGCGGGTGGGCATTGACGTGCGCGCTCGGGAAGTCGCAGACGTAGGTGGCAAGCTTCTTCGCCTCCAGCGCCGCCAGTACCGCCGCCTCGTCCACGACGCCCTCGCGCGAGAAGTTCAGCAGCACGGCGCCGTGCTTCATCTGCTCGATGCTCCCGCCGTTGATCATCTTCTTCGTGGCATCGACCAGCGGCACGTGCAGGGTGACGAAGTTGCTGTTCTTCAGCACGTCGGCGAGCGAGTTGCCGCGCTTCACCTGCGACGGCAGGCTCCAGGCGGCGTCGACGGTGATCTCGGGATCGTAGCCGATGACGTGCATGCCGAGCTTGATGGCGGCGTCGGCCACCAGGCAGCCGATCTTGCCCAGGCCGACCACGCCCAGCGTGTGGCCCGAAAGCTCGTAGCCGGCGTAGGTCTTCTTGCCGTTCTCGACCTTCTTCTCCATCTCTGGATCTTGCGGATCGAGGGCGGAAACGAACTTGATGGCGCCGCCGATGTTGCGCGCCGCCAGCAGCATGCCGGCCAGCACGAGTTCCTTCACCGCATTGGCGTTGGCGCCGGGGGCGTTGAACACGGGCACGCCGCGCTCGGACATCGCCTTGACCGGGATGTTGTTGGTGCCGGAACCGGCGCGGCCGATGGCGAGCACGGACTTGGGGATGTCCATGCTGTGCATGTCGGCCGAGCGAACGAGGACGGCATCGGGCTTGGCGATTT
>JACRPB010000335.1 GCA_016214175.1 Rhodocyclales bacterium | reverse complement strand
GCGTCGGCGGCCAGGATGGCGACGGCGAGGCCGTCCGCCGTGCGCAGGCCGCGGCAGCGCGCCACGGCGCCGCGCGGCGGCAGTTCTTCGACGACGCGAAAGCCGGGCAGGGACAACATGGCCACTCCTCGCCGGCGTTCAGGTGAAATCGAAGCCGGGATTGCGCGTGCCGCTCGGCGCGTCGGCGGCGTCCTTCAAGCCGAAGAAGTCGCGCACCTCGTCGATCACCGAGCCGGCGACGAAATGTGCCGCCTCCTCCAGCAGCAGAGGGTAGTCCTCGGCGGGCAGGATGGCGGCCAGTTCCTTGAGCTCGAATTCCTTGAGCATGGCCTCTAGCACGATCCGCGTCTCGTCGACGCTGATATCGAGTGTGAACACCTTTTCGCAGTAGATCGGATCGACGTGATTCGGGTTGCCGGCGTTGAAAAGGTCGATGAAGCGATCGAGCATGGGCGCCGGCGCGTTGGACAGGAAATGCGTCATCAGGGCGTTGAGGACGATTTCGCCGCGTTCGCGGAAGCTGAAGCTGGGAATCTCCTCCAGGGACTCCTGGTCGAGGCGGTCTTCCATCAGGGCATCGCCGAGTTTGCCGGCGAATTCGCGGTAGTTGTTGAGGATGAAGGACATGCCCCAGCCGCAAGGCGTGGTCCAGCAGGCGGCGTCGCCGGCGAAGATCACGCGCTCGCGGGCGAGTTCCTGGGAAACGGCGCCCGAGGGATACCAGCCGTACTTGAGTTCCTTGACGTTCATGCCGTGGAAGGCGGCGGTGCTGGCCTCTTCGCGGATGATGCGATTGAAGACCGGTTCCATTTCCTCGCGCGGCACGATCACTTTGCGCAGGTAGAGGATCAGCGAGAACGAGGTGCGCTCGTCGAGGATCTCGTATTCGAACACCGGCCGGCCTTCCCGCAGCGACGCGTTCTTGTCCGCGTTGGTGTCGGCGAAGGTCTGCCACATCATGTAGTCGCCGACTTCCATGCCGCCGAGGCCGTCGGGATGCTCGCCGACGGCGCCGAACACCGACCACCAGTAATAGTCTTCGCGGCTGATGCCGTACTGCTTGGCGATTACCGAATCGTAGCCCGAGCAGTCGATCAGCATGCGGCCGCGAAATTCGCCGCCCGCGGTCTTGACCGTGACGCCGGCGGCATCCACCTCGTGAGCCAGATAGGCGCAACGGTCGACGACGTCGGAGCCGTTATGGCGAATGGTGTCAACCCAGAACGGCAACAGGCGCTTTTCGTCGACGTAGGGATAGCGCTCGAACTGGCGTGCTTGCCACTGCGCCTTGGCGCCGGAGTAGGTGTTGGCGAGAAAGCGCGTGACGCCGCCGTAGGTGTAGGGCCTGACGACGTTGTCGACGACGTTGAGCGGCACGAACCAACTGCGCTTGGTGTCGCCGGCGATGCCTTTTTCGACCACCAGCACCCGATTCGTCCGCGACAGTTCCGAGGCGATGGCAAGTCCGGCGGGACCGCCGCCGACGATAATGGCGTCATAAGTCATGATGGGCTCCTGGTGGCGTTGGCGATGGGATGGCAAACAGATTCGATGCCGGCTTCGGCGACGGCCGTGCGGGGGCCGCATCCTGGCGCAGGCAGACGCAATTGCGCCCGCCCAGCTTCGCCTCGTAGAGGGCCTGATCGGCGGCGTGGATCAGCACGGCGGACGAGGTCTCGGGTTGCGGCCGGGCGGCGGCGACGCCGACGCTGACGCTGACGTGACCGCTGCCGGTGGCGCTGCCGTCGGCGACGGCGAGCGCGGCGACCGTGGCGCGAATATGCTCGGCGAGCTGGCCGGCGCCCGCCAGATCGGTACCGGGCAGGACACAGACGAATTCTTCGCCGCCGTAGCGCGCGACTAGATCGGCGGGGCGCTGCAGGGCGGACTGGATGGCGTGGGCGATGGCGCTCAGGCACTGGTCGCCGCGGGCGTGGCCGTTGCGGTCGTTGAAGCCCTTGAAGTTGTCGACGTCGATCATGAGCAGCGCCAGGGGGGCCTGGTCGCGCGCGGCGCGGTTCCATTCCTGCGTCAGGTACTCGTCGAAACGGCGCCGGTTGGCGATGTCGGTCAGCGGGTCGAGCAGGGTCAGGCGCTGCAGCAGGTCGCGGCTGCGCTTGAGTTCGACGTGGTTCTTGACGCGGGCGCTGACGATGGCCGGCCGCAACGGCTTCGCCAGATAGTCGATCGCGCCCAGCGACAGGCCGTGCGCTTCGTCGTCCTCCTCGTCGCGGGCGGTGACGAATATGAGCGGGATGTCCTGGGTACGCGGATCGTCCTTGAGTCTAGCGCAAACTTCGTAGCCGCTCAGTTCCGGCATCACCACGTCGAGCAGGATCAGGTCCGGGTTCTGGGCAACGGCAAGCGCGATGCCGTCGCTGCCGCGCGTGGCGACGAGAACGTGGTAGTCGTCGCCGAGGACCTCGAACAGTTGGTGGGCGTTGGCCGGACTGTCGTCGATGACGAGCACGGTGCCGCTTTTGTCTCTCATTGCATGTCTCCCTGCGGGGTTGCGGCACTTTTCTCAGGCCGTATTTTTTGCTATTCCGGCGGCATCATACCTCACGCCGGGCGGGAATTCGGCCGAAAAAAGCGCCGCCCGGCGCCGTCGCGACCGCCGCGGCCGCGGCATGTGAAAGCGCCGCACCGGTTGTCCGGTGCGGCGCGTTCTCTCCACTCCCCCTGTGTCGAGGGCCGTACTGCGTCAATGGAACTGCTCCTCCTCCGTCGAACCGGTCAGCGCCGTGATCGAGGACGCGCCGCCCTGGATCACCGTCGTGACGTCGTCGAAGTAGCCGGTGCCGACCTCCTGCTGATGCGAAACAAAGGTATAGCCGCGGTCGCGCGCGGCGAATTCTGGCTCCTGCAGCTTCTCGACGTAGGCCGTCATGCCGCGCTGTGCGTAGTCCTGGGCCAGGTCGAACATGTGGTACCACATGTTGTGGATGCCGGCGAGCGTGATGAACTGGTACTTGTAGCCCATGGCGCCCAGTTCGCGCTGAAACCTGGCGATGGTGGCGTCGTCGAGGTTCTTCTTCCAGTTGAAGGAGGGCGAGCAGTTGTAGGCCAGCAGCTTGCCGGGAAACCTGGCGCGGATGGCCTCGGCGAATTTCCTGGCGAAATCGAGGTCGGGCTTGCCGGTCTCGCACCAGACCATGTCGGCGTAGGGCGCGTAGGCGAGGCCGCGCGAAATCGATTGCGCAAG
>JACRPB010000334.1 GCA_016214175.1 Rhodocyclales bacterium | reverse complement strand
TCTTTGGAAGAGCGCCGAAAAGGCGGCCGAGGCGGCGGAGACGATGGGCATTACGGCGGCCCGTCTGAAATCCCACGGGCTGCTCGATCGCATCGTCACCGAGCCCCTCGGCGGCGCCCACCGCGATCATCGCGCCGCCGCGATATCGCTCAAGAAGGCCTTGCAGGATGCTCTCAAGCAAGTGGCGCCGCTATCACAGGAGGAACTCATCGAGCGCCGTTTCGAGCGCCTGATGGGCTATGGAAAGTTCAAAGAGCAAGTCCACTGAGACCTTGCTCGCGGCGGTCGGCGCGAGTCTTGAGCGCCATGTCGCCACCGGTCAGCGCCTGCTCGCCGGACTTTCCGGCGGCGTCGATTCCGTGGTGCTGCTGCACGTTCTCAATCGCCTTGCGCCGGCGCGCGGCGCTACGTTGCGCGCCGTGTATGTTCACCACGGCTTGAGTCCGCATGCCGACGCCTGGGCGTCTCACTGCCGAATGCTCTGCGCCGAGTGGGACATTCCGCTCGCGATTGAAGGCGTCGAAGTCGAGCGTGGTTCCTGCGCGGGTTTGGAAGGGGCGGCGCGCGTGGCGCGGCACCGGGTATTCGCCCGAAGCGACGCGGACTGGATCGTGCTGGCGCATCACCGCGACGATCAGGCCGAGACGCTTCTCTTCAACCTGCTGCGCGGCACCGGCCTCCGCGGCGCGGCGGCGATGCGGGAGGCGCAGGGCAGGCTCCTGCGACCGCTGCTGGGCGTCTCGCGTGTGACCATCGCAGCCTACGCCGGCGAGCACGAGTTGCGCTGGATCGAGGACGAGAGCAACGCCGACACGCGGTTCTCGCGCAACCATCTGCGGCATGAGGTGCTCGCCGGGCTGGAGCAGCGTTTCCCCGGCAGCGGCGCAAATCTGGCGGCAGCAGCGGGCCGGTTTGGCGAGGCGGAGATGCTGATCGACGATCTGGCGCAAATGGATCTCGGTGCGCAGGCGCCGGAATTTCCACTCGACGTCGCGGTTCTTGCCGCCCTGGCCGAGCCGCGCGCGCGCAATGTCCTGCGTTTTCTTCTCCGGCGACACCACGTCGGGATTCCGAGCGAAGAACGGCTGCGCGAGGCCTTGCGCCAGTTGGTCGAGGCCGCACCCGATCGCCATCCGGCCGTCGTTTTCGGTGCGCACAAGCTCCTGCGGCGCGGGCGCCGGATATTTCTGGAACCCGTCTAATCGGTTTTTGCCCGTCCCACGAGCAACTGCGCCAGCTCGACGGCCGAACGTACCCCCATTTTCTCGAAAACCCGCGCGCGGTGGACTTCGACTGTGCGCATGGCAATATCCAGTTCGTCGGCGATCACCTTGTTGAATTTTCCGGCCAGGACCAGATCCATCACTTCGCGCTCGCGCGACGTCAATTGCGCCAGCCGTCCTTCGATGGTTGCCGCGCTGGCTGCTTGCGACGAGCGCTCGGCGTCGATGCGCAAGGCGTCGATGACGCGGTCCGCAAGCTCATTGTCGTTGAAAGGCTTTTCGATGAAGTCGAAAGCGCCGCGCTTGATCGCATTCACGGCCAACGGGACGTCGCCGTGGCCGGTGAGAAAAATGATCGGCATGCTGCATCCGAGTTCGACCATGCGCTCGAAGAGTTCCGGGCCGCTCATGTTGTGCATGCGGATGTCGAGTACGATGCAGCCGCGCATCTCCCCGCAATAGTCGGCAAGGAAGGCCTCGGCCGAACTCCAGGCGCGCGAGGCGACGCCGCGGGAACGCAGCAACCACGCTAGCGCGTCGCGGATGGCGTCGTCGTCGTCGATGAGATGGGCGATCGTCATGGCGCGGGGAGGGGGAACTGGATGGCGAAAATGCTACCACCTTCCAAGTTCGGCTCATACCAAAGGCGACCATGATGGGCCTCGATTACTGAGCGGCAGATGTTGAGGCCCATCCCCATGCCTTCGGCCTTGGTCGTATAGAAAGGTTCGAACAACCGGTTCGCCGAGTCTTCCGGAATGCCGGACCCGCGGTCGGCCACGGCGACCGTGATGTTGCCGTGGCCGGTGCCGGCAGTCACGGTGAGTTGGCGGCGTTCGGCGGGCTGGCTGCGCATGGCGTCAATGGCATTGCGCACGAGATTGAGCAAGGCCTGGGCGATCAGCACGCGGTCGCCTTGGATGCCCGGTAATGCGTCCTGGATATTCGTCAGTATCCGCACCTCCTGGCGCCGGGCGTCGGCCTCCACCAGGTCGAGCACTTCATCGATGATCGCGACGAGATCGCAGGGCTCCGACTTGGGTTCGGCGCGGCGCACGAATTCGTAGATGCGGCGAATGATGCGGCCGGCGCGCTGCGCTTGCTCAGCACTCTTTGCCAACGCGATCTTGAGTTCCGCGATGTCGGCCGTTCCCGATTCCAACAGGTTGAGGCAGCCGGTGTTGTAGCCGGAAATTGCCGCGAGCGGCTGGTTCAGTTCATGCGCCAGGCTCGACGCCATTTCGCCCATCGTGACGAGTCGCGCCGTCGCCTGGAGACGTTCCTGTTGCTGCTGTGCCAGTTCTTCGGTGCGCTTGCGCTCGGTGACGTCGATCAGCGAACCCATCCAGCCGGTTTGCTTGCCGTGGGCGTCGATCAGGGGCGCCTCGTGGATGAGGACGTCGAAGAGTTCGCCGTCGCGGCGCTTGAACTTGAGTTCGAAGACGTCCTCCGGTCCGTGTCCGGCAAGGATGCGGTCATGGATGTCCCTGGTTTCGTCGAAGTATTGGTCGGGCCAATAGGGCATCGGCGGCGCGCGCCCCACGAGTTCGGCTTCCGTCCAGCCGACCATACGGCAAAACGCCGGATTGACGTAAGTGATGCGGCCTTCCAGGTCGCGGGCGCGCATGCCCGTCTGCAGCGAATCCTCCATCGCCTTGCGGAAAGCGTATTCGTTGTGGAGCGCGACCTCAGCGGCCAGCCGTTGCTGGACGTGGCGGCGCAAAGCCCACAGGCTCCACAGCACGACGATGGCGAGGAAGACGAGGGCGATCGAGAGCAAGCGGCCGACCAAGGGCGTCTGGACACGGTAAGGTGTCGTGCTCAGCGTCAGGTCATGGCCCGGCGGGTCGAGAGGAATCTGGTAGCCGTCGGCATCGATCGCGGCCTCGACCTTGGAGCGAACGCCGAGGAAGCTGCCGACATTGTCCATGATGCCGATGCGGTAGCGCTCCGCCAGCCACCAGGGAATGGAGTCGTCGAGCAGGCGGCGTATCGAGTAGGCGCCGACTGCAATGCCGGCGACGTGCCCGTCGCGGAACACCGGGACATGAACTTCGAACTGCCAGTCGCCCTCGTCGATGGGATAGGCTGGACTATAGACGGCCTGCCCCATCGACTTGGCCAGACGTGCCGTTTCGCTCGAAGGAACCGCGCCGTAAGTCTCGCCCACCAGGTAGGCGTCGACAGTGCCCGGAAACGAGTGCAGGACGCCGCCTTCAGGATTCAGCCAGATCACTTGCCGCAAGCCGGTCTTTCCCGCCAGCAGTGCCCGTACGTGGGCCTCGAAGGTCGTGGCGTTCGAGAGTTGCGGCAGGCTGATCTGCCCCAGTCGCTCCTCATTGTGCGTCAATTGGAATCGCAGATTCTGTTCCAGCCAGAGCACGTCGCTGATGAGGATGGCGCGCTGGTCTTCGCGTTCCGTGCGCTCGGAGAGCCAGAGCAGAGCCCCGACGGCGGCGACGAACAGCACGAAGGCCAGCCGCGGCAGCAACCATAGCCAGCCGGTGACCGGAACCGGTTTCATTCCTGAGTGATTCAGCATGGGGCCGATGGTAGCGCTTCCGGCGCGAGAAGCCCATGCTTGCGGATATCCACAATGGCGGTTCGCAGGACTACGATGGAAGATGCGAACCTGCCCATGAGGCAATATCTGGAGGAGAACCCAATGAAACGTCGTCTATTCACCGTCGGCCTCGCTGCCGCCGTATTCTCGCTGACCGCCATGGCCCAGCAACCCATCGTCATCAAGTTCAGTCACGTCGTCGCCCGCGACACGCCGAAAGGCTTGGGCGCCGAATATTTTGCCAAGAAGGCCGAAGAGATGACCAAGGGCAAGGTCAAGGTAGAGGTTTACGCCAACTCCACGCTCTACAAGGACAAGGAAGAAATGGAAGCGCTGCAATTGGGCGCCGTCCAGATGCTGGCGCCGTCGCTGGCGAAGTTCGGGCCGCTCGGCGTCAAGGAGTTCGAGGTTTTCGACCTGCCCTTCATCTTCGACGACTACAACGACTTGCACAAGGTCACGCAAGGGCCGGTCGGCAAGATGCTGCTCGACAAGCTTGAGGCGAAGGGCATTCGCGGTCTCGGCTTCTGGGACAACGGCTTCAAGTCGCTCTCGGCCAACACGCCGATCAAGACGCCGGCCGATCTCAAGGGCAAGAAGCTGCGCATTCAGTCGTCGAAGGTACTCGACGAGCAAATGCGATCCATCGGCGCCTTGCCGCAAGTCATGGCTTTCTCCGAGGTCTACCAGGCCTTGCAGACCGGCGTCGTGGATGGTACCGAGAACCCGATTTCCAACCTCTACACCCAGAAGATGCACGAGGTTCAGAAGTACCTGACGCTGACCGAGCACGGTTACCTCGGGTACGCCGTGATCGTGAACAAGAAGTTCTGGGACGGCTTGCCGGCTGACGTTCGCGGCCAGTTGGAAGCCGCCATGAAGGACGCTACCGCTCACGCCAACAAGACCGCCAAGGAACAGAACGACAAGGACCTCGACGCCGTGAAGAAGAGCGGCAAGACTCAGGTTTACGAGCCGACCAAGGATGAACGCATGGCGTTCAAGAAGGCCATGGCGCCCGTGCATCAGAAGATGGAATCCCGTATCGGCAAGGACATCATCCAAGAGGTCTACAAGGAAACCGGCTTCGATCCCGCCAAGCTGTAAGACTTGCTAGGTAACACCCCGCCGCGACCGCGGCGGGTGTCTAGTCCTTCGGAGTTTCTTGGATGAAATATCTCGATCATCTCGAGGAGTGGTTCATCACCTTCCTCATGGGCGGGGCGACCCTGATCATCTTCGCCTCGGTGATGCACCGCTACGCCTCGGGTTACGACATTCCCGTGCTGCAAGACTGGCTACTCAGCCTCAATATGGGCTGGACACAGGAACTGTGCATCATCATGTTCGTCTGGATGGCGAAGTTCGGCGCCGCGTACGGGGTACGCACCGGCATCCACGTCGGCGTCGACGTGCTGATCAATCGTCTCCCCGACGAAAAGCGCGGCAAGCTGATTATTTTTGGCCTCCTGGCCGGCGCGACGTTTACCGGTATTGTCGGCACGCTCGGCGCCCGTTTCGTCTGGGAAAACGGCTTCCACCAAGCCCTCTTCCATTGGTTCGGCATTGCCACCGACCTGCCGGAAGGCC
>JACRPB010000141.1 GCA_016214175.1 Rhodocyclales bacterium | reverse complement strand
GTCCAATTGCAGCGCCAGACGGAAGGCCGTCGCGGCATTGGCGAGATCGCCGACCTGGACCAGGACGTTGCCGAGATCGTTGCAGCGCGAGGCGCTGCCGGCGTCGAGGTCGAGCGCGCGCAGGATCAGCGGCATGCCCTCCGCCGTCTTGCCGCACTGATGAAGCAGCACGCCCAGGCAGTGCAGCGCCTCGACGTGCTGCGGCGCCGCGGCGAGGACGGCGCGGTAGGCGGCCTCGGCTTCCGCCAGCTTGCCGGCGGCATGCAGCGCAAAGGCCGAGCCGAAGGGACTGGGATCGTTCACACGCGGACTCCGGCTAAATGGAGTCGGCATCTTACGCCGGGATCGCGGCGGCTCGCATTACCATGGGCGACCTTGGCATAGCGGAACACTCATGAGCATTCCTTCCTCGCCGAGCGGCGAACTCGCGCGGCTGGCCTGGCCGATCCTTGTCGCCCAACTGGCGGTGATGGCGAACGGCGCCATCGATACCGCCATGGCGGGTCGGCTGTCGGCGGTCGACCTGGCGGCGGTGGGCATCGGCGCCTCGATCCAGATCACGGTGTACATGGCGCTGATGGGCGTGCTGCTGGCAGTGCCGCCGCTGGTGTCGCATCTGCACGGCGCCGGGCGCGCGGACGCGGTCGGGCGCGAGATCCATCAGAGCGCCTGGGTGGCGCTGGCGCTCGCCCTCGTCGCCGTCCTGCTGTTGCGTTTTCCCGAGCCCTTCATCGCACTCTCGAAATTGCAGCCGGCGGTCGAGGCGAAGGTGCGCGCTTATCTCGACGCTTCGGCCTGGGGCGTGCCGGCGGCCTTCGCCTTTCGCCTCTTCTATGGCCTGTCGAACGGCATCGGCCGGCCGCGGCCGGTGATGATGTTCAATCTCTTCGCGCTGCTGCTCAAACTGCCGCTGAATCTGTTGTTCATGTACGGCGGCCTCGGCGTGCCGGCGCTGGGCGGGCCGGGCGCCGCCGTGGCGACCGCGTTCGTCGCTTGGGCGACGGCGGCGCTGGCCTGGGGCTGGGTGCTGGCGCAGCCGGCCTACCGCGAATTCCGCCTCGGCGCGCCGCTCGCCGCGCCCGACCGCGCCGCCATCGCCGCGCTGCTGCGGCTGGGCCTGCCGATCGGCATGACCTTTTTCGCCGACGTCACCGCCTTCACCTTCATCGGTATCCGGCGCGCACCAGATAGCCGCCAACGTCGCGGCGCTGGCCTTCATGGTGCCGCTGGCGCTCGGCAACGCGACGGCGATCCTCACCGGCCGCGCCCTCGGCGCCGGCCTGGCGGCGCGGGCGCGGCAGGTCTGCCGCCACGGGCTGCTGCTCGGCATGGCCGTCGCGGCGGCGCTCAGCCTGACGCTGTGGCTCGCCGCGCCGCAGCTTGCCGCCCTCTATACTTCGGATGCCGAAGTGCAGGCGGCGGCGACGCCGCTGCTCGCGCTGGTTGCCGTCTATCATCTGGCCGATGCGCTGCAAGGCGTGGCCGTGAATGCTCTGCGCGGCTACAAGAAGTCGGCCGTGCCGATGGTGATCTACGTCGTCGCGCTCTGGGGGTTGGGCCTCGGCGGCGGCTTCGCGCTGGGCCTTTCCGACGCCTTGGGCCCGGCGCGCGGCGCCGCCGGCTTCTGGATTGCGGCGATAATCAGCCTCGGGCTGGTGGCCGTCCTGGTGGCGCTCTACTTGCAGCGGGTGAGCCGCAGCGCGATCCGGCACAGCCGGGAATCCTGATGGGGAAGAAACAATGGAACGGGTAGCAGTCATCGACTTCGAAACGACGGGCCTGTCGCCGGACCACGGCGACCGCGCGACGGAAATCGCCGCCGTTCTCCTGGAGGACGGGCGGGTCGTCGACCGCTACCAGAGCCTGATGAACGCCGGCGTGCGCATTCCGCCCTTCATCGCCGAACTCACCGGCATCACCGACGCCATGGTGCGCCAGGCGCCGCCGGCCGCCGCCGTGATGGCGGCGGTGGCCGACTTCGTCGGCGACACGCCCCTGGTCGCCCACAACGCCGCCTTCGACCGCAAGTTCTGGGACGCCGAGCTCGCGCGCATCGGCCGCGTCCGCCGCCAGGAATTTGCCTGTTCCATGCTCGTCGCGCGCCGCGTCTTCCCCCAGGCGCGCAGCCACAAGCTTGGCGCCCTGGTCGAGTTCGCCGGCCTGCCGGTGGCCGGCCGCTACCACCGCGCGCTGGCCGACGCCGAGATGGCGGCCAGCCTGCTTGCCCACCTGGCCGCCGAACTTCGCCGCCGCTACGCAGTCGGTGCCATATCGCACGCGCTGCTGCGCGAGATCCAGGCCGTGCAGAAGCATCAACTCGACAAGTGCATGGAGCGCCATCGGCAAAGTGCGGCCGCGGCAGCTTGAGACCAGGAGGTAAGGAGCGTCCCATGGATGAGCTGCTGCCCGCCATCGAAGTCGAAACCGCCGCGGCGCCGCGCTACGCCGTGATCTGGCTGCACGGCCTCGGCGCCGACGGCTCGGACTTCGAAGGCGTCGTGCCGGCGCTGGCCCTCGACGACGCGCCCGCCGTGCGCTTCGTCTTTCCGCACGCGCCGGCCATGCCGGTGACCTGCAACGGCGGCTACGTGATGCCCGCCTGGTACGACATCGTGTCTCTGGACGCCGCCAGCCGCAGCGTCGATGAGGCCGGCGTCGCCAACTCGCGCCAGGCGATCCGGCGTCTCGTCGCGCGCGAGAACCGGCGCGGCGTGCCCTGCGCGCACATTTTTCTCGCCGGCTTTTCGCAGGGCGGGGCCATCGCGTACACGACGGCGCTGACCCATGACGAGCCCCTGGCCGGCGCGATCGCGCTATCGACCTACCTCCCGGTGCCGCGCCTGATCGAGGACGAAGCGAGCGCGGCCAATGCGGCGCTGCCGATCTTCGCCGCCCACGGCACGGCGGACGAGGTCGTCGCGCCGGCACTCGGCCTCCGTGCCCGCGACTTCCTGAGGCAGCGCGGCTATCGCGTGGAGTGGCACGAATACCCGATGCCGCACTCCGTCTGCATCGAGGAAGTGGAGGAAATCGGGCGCTGGCTCAGGGAGCGCATGCGCTAGACCTTGAACTGGTCGATGCGCCGGCGCATTTCGGTCGACAGGCCTTCGAGGGTTCGTGCCGCCGCCGCCGTCTGCCCGACCGAACTGCTGTTTTCGTCCGACGCGCGCGCGACCTGCTCGACCTGCTGGGCGATGAGCTGCCCCGCGGCCGACTGCTCGGCGATCGAATGCGCGACTTCGTCGAACACTTCGGCGACCTGGCCGGCACCGGCGCGAATGGACTCGATCGAGCGGCCCGCGTCTTCCGCCAAGCGGGCGCCGGCGTCGGCCTGCTCGACCGCATCGCTCATGCGCGTCACCGCCGTCTTGGCGCTGCCCTGGATCGCCTCGATCATGGCCGAGATTTCCCCCGTGGCGTTCGCCGTGCGTTCCGCCAGTTTGCGCACCTCGTCGGCGACGACGGCGAAGCCGCGCCCCTGCTCGCCCGCGCGCGCCGCTTCGATGGCGGCGTTGAGCGCCAGCAGATTGGTCTGGTCGGCCACTTCGCGGATCACGTTGACGATGTTGGAAATGCTCGTCGTCTGTTCGCCGAGGGTGCCGATGACGCCCGCGACCTGTTGCACGTCGGTGGAGATTTTCTTCATGTCGTCGATGGCGGCGCCGATGACGCGGCTGCCGTCTTCGGAATATTGCGTCGACGTGCCGACGACTGCCTGAGCGGTACGCGTGTTGTCGCGCATCTGGTCCAGGCTCACCGACATCTGTTCGACGGCCGCCGCCATCGATGCGGCGGACTGGCTGGTGGCGGACGAGCTGCTGGACGAAGTCGCGACCGCCGCCGCCAGTTCCTTGGCTGTGTCGTCGAGGCGATGCACGTCCTGGTTAAGTTCCTGCAGCATCGTGCGCAGCATGGCCACCAGTTGGTTGAAGCTGCGCGAGGCCTGGGCGATTTCGTCGTTGCCCCGGACCGCCAGTTCGACGGAAAAGTCCTTGCGCGCGACGAGTGTCGCCATCAGCCCGCTCATCGCGTTGAGCGGCCCCGAAACGCCCAGGGCGAGAGACCTTCCGCCCAGCGTGAGGAAGACGACGACGACCACGATGCCGGTCAGGATGAACATCTGGACGTTGCCGGCCTCGTGGGCCGCCGCCGCGATTTCCCGGTTGGCCTCGGCGATCTGGCCGTCGATCACCGGCACCAGCGCCGCCTGCAACTGCGTCGACACCTTGTCGAACTCGCCCATGATGCGGTTGCCGGCCGGCGCGCCGCCGTCGATGTAGGCCTGCGCCATGCGTTTCCCGGTGGCGTACCAGACCGTCATGTGCTCCTTCAACTGGTCGGATTGCGCGATGCCCTGCGCATTCCCTTCCTTATCGTAGGACTTACGGATCGTGGCGAGATCGCTCATGAACTGCTGGTAGGCCTTCTCCGCCTCCTTGAATCCGTCGTCGAGGCCATCCTGGCCGCGCGTGGCCGAAATGTCGGTCAGCCACTGCTGGACCTGGACCACCTGCATCTGCATGTCCTTGGCGAGCAGGGCATTCGGAACTCCTTCGGACTTCGCTTCGTCGAGTCCGCGTCGCAGTTCGACGAAAGACAGGTAGGACACCAGGAACAGCGCCCCGAGCATGGCGCCGACGAGCACGACGATCACCAAAAGCTTTTGGCCGACCTTCAAGTTCTTGAACACGGTTTATCCCCCCCTGACATGACCGCGCGGCGTCGGCAGCATTGTCTGCTGCCTGCTTCTCGCATGCTACTCCGGCTTATCCGCCGCGTCTTCTGCCACGTGTTCCGGTTCGGGTGCGCGGCGGAAGAGTACTATCTGCCCCCGTTCATTCAAGAGTGTCGATTTGCGTATGCCAGCCGCCGTCCAGGAAAAGATCCGCCACGCCGTTGTCGCGGCCGTACAGTTGTCGAGCGTCGCCGACGTCGAGTTCGAGGCCTCGTTGGCCGAACTGCGCGATCTCGCCAAGACGCTGGGGTTCAAGGTCGTCCAGACCTTCGTGCAGAAGCGCGCCGCCTTCGATGCGGCGGCCTATCTGGGGGTCGGCAAGCGCGAGGAAATTCGCGATTTCGTCGCCGCGTCCGCGGGCTCCGATCCCGGCGCCATCGAAGCCGTTTTCGTCGATCACGAAATCTCACCGACCCAGGCGCGCAACCTCGAAAACGAGGTCGGCTGCGAGGTGATGGACCGCACCATGGTCATTCTCGACATCTTTCACCGCAACGCGCGCTCGCGCGCCGCGCGCGCCCAGGTCGAGATTGCGCGTCTCGGCTACATGGCGCCGCGCCTGCGCGAACTGGCGAAACTGGCCGGCCCGCAGGGGCGCCAGCGCAGCGGCACCGGCGGCCGCGGCGCCGGCGAATCCCATACCGAACTCGACAAGCGCAAGATCCGCGACCGCATCGCCGAACTCCAGCAGGAAATCGCCGCCATGGACGTCGAGCGCCAGACGCAGCGCTCGCGGCGGCAGGAGCGCCAGGGCCTCGCCACCGTTGCCCTCGTCGGCTACACCAACGCCGGCAAGTCCACCCTGATGCGCGCCCTCACCGGCAGCGACGTGCTGGTCGAAGACAAGCTCTTCGCCACGCTCGACACCACCGTGCGCGCGCTCTACCCGGCGAGCGTGCCGCGCGTGCTGGTCAGCGACACCGTCGGCTTCATCAAGAACCTGCCCCACGGCCTCGTCGCCTCGTTCAAATCGACGCTCGAAGAGGCGCTCGATGCGGCGCTGCTGCTCCACGTCATCGACGCCAGCGATCCCGGCTTCGAACGCCAGCTCGCCGTCACCGACGCCGTACTGGCCGAGATCGGCGCCCAGGACGTGCCGCGCCTGCGCGTCTTCAACAAGATCGACCACGTCGGCGATGCAGTGGCCCAGGCCGCATGCGCCGCGGCGCTGCGCGCGCAATACCCGGACTGCATCGTCATGAGCGCGCGCCGGCATGACGACGTCGCGCTGCTGCACCAGGCGACCGTCGCCTTCTTCCGCCAGGACCTGGTCGAGGCCGAGCTGTTCCTGCCCTGGTCGGCCCAGAAGCTGCGCGGCGAAATCTTTGCGCGCTGCGAGGTGATCGACGAACGCGCCGACGAGGAGGGCGCGTTCCTGAGCGTCCGCGGCGAGCGCGCGACGGTGGCCGGCCTGGCGGCGCAACTGCCTCAGGCGGACTGAACCTTCGGGTTGTCGCGCAGTTCGGCCCAGGCCTTGGATATCACGTAGACCGCGGACTTCAGGAACAGCGCCGCAATCACCGTGCCGACGAGCAGGTCCGGCCACATCGAGCCGGTCAGGCCGACGCCGGCCCCGGCGGCGATGACGCCGATGTTGGCGACGATGTCGTTGCGCGAGCAAAGCCAGACCGACTCCATGTTGAGGTCGTCGCTGCGGTGGCGGGTCAGCAGGTAAAGGCAGCTTGCGTTGCAGGCCAGAGCGAACAAGCCGAAGCCGCTGATCATTTCGGCGACCGGCACGACGGGCACCATGATTCTGCCGACGAGCGCGACGCTCACGGCGATGCCGAAGCCGAGCATGATGACGCCCTTGAGCATTGCCGTCGCCGTGCGCCATGGCGCGCTGCGCGACAGCACATAGAGGCTCGCCGCATACACCAGGGCGTCGCCCAGGCTGTCCAGAGAATCGGCCATCAGCGACGTCGAGGCGGCCGCGAGGCCGGCAGCGAACTCGACCAGAAACAGCATCACATTGATGCCGAGCACGACGCGCAGCGTAGTGCCCTGGCGTGCGCGCAGCGCATCCAGCGCACAAGCCTTGTCGTGGCAGCAGTTCCCCATGGTCCATTCCCTGTGGTGTCGCGATGGACGACATTTGGAACCCTGTAGCCGCTTCAATGTCAACCGGCTATAGTGCCGGCCTTTACCGGAGCCTGACGAGGCAGTATGCGTATCGGAGAACTTGGAGTGGCCGCCGGCGTCGACGTCGAAACCATCCGCTATTACGAGAAGGCGGGCCTGCTGCCGTCGCCGGCGCGGCGCGCCAACGGCTATCGCGACTACGGCGGCAAGCATCTGGAACGGCTTGCCTTCATCCGGCATTGCCGCGCGCTCGACCTGCCGCTGGCCAAGATTTCGCGCCTGCTCGAACTGTTGTCGCAACCCGCGGCAGCCTGCGACGACGTCGACCGCCTGGTCGAGAGCCAACTGGAGCGGGTGCGCATCCGGATTCGCAGCCTGCGCGCCCTGGAGAAACAACTGTCGGCGCTGCGCAGTCGTTGCGCCGGCCCGCAGACCGCCGCCGCGTGCGGGATCCTGCACGAGCTGGTGACGGCCGCACATCGCGAATCCGTCGCCCATGCCGGCGAAGATCGCGCGGCAGCCGCGCCCGTGACGCGCGGCGGCCGCCGCAAGGTTCAGGCGTGAGCGCGAACCGGTCCGGCCGCGCGGCGCCGACGCCATGGACATTGGTCTTCCTGGCGTGGACGATCGCCGCGGCCTCGACCTTGGGCGCCCTGTTCTTCGGCGAGGTGATGCACCTGCCGATCTGCGTGCTGTGCTGGTATCAGCGGATATTCATGTTTCCGCTGGCCTTGATCCTGCCGCTCGGACTGTTCCCCTTCGACCCCAAGATCGTTCGCTACGGCCTGGCGCTCGCCGTTCCCGGAACGCTGGTGGCCGTCTTTCACCAGCTCCTGGTGGCCGGGGTGATACCCGAAAGCATCAAGCCCTGCACCCAGGGCGTGCCCTGTTCGCAGACCGTGGCATCCTGGTTCGGTTTCGTGACCATCCCGCTCTTGTCGGTGGTCGCCTTCGCTGTCGTCGTCGCCCTGCTGGTCGCCGCGCATTTACGGAGTTCCCGATGAAACAAAAGACCCTCTTCGTTGCCGCACTGATTGCGCTGATCGCCGTTTTCGTCGGTGGCGCGATGTTCTATTCCTCCCAGCAGGCGCAGCAGGAGGCCCAGCGCATCGCCGCCAACCAGGTCGCGCTCATGCGCATGCACTCGCCGACGCTCGGCAAGGCCGATGCGCCCGTGGTCATCGTCGAGTTTCTCGATCCCGCCTGCGAAACCTGTCGGATGTTCTACCCGATGGTCAAGCAATTGATGGCGGCCCATCCCGACAAGATCCGGCTCGTGCTGCGCTATGCGCCGTTCCACAACGGCTCCGACAACATCGTCGCGGCGCTCGAAGCCGCGCGCAAGCAGGGCAGGTTCTGGCCGACCCTGGAAGCCTTGCTCGCCTCGCAGGAGTATTGGGCGCCGCATCACACGCCGCAGCTTCAGTTGGCATGGAAGTACCTGGCCGCCGCCAACCTCGACATGGAGCGGATGGCTTTCGACCTGAAATCGCCCGACATCCCCAAGGTCATCGAACAGGATCTGGCCGACGCCCGCACGCTGAACGTCAGCAAGACGCCGGAGTTTTTCGTGAACGGACAACGCCTGCCGAAATTCGGCTTCGACCAGCTTCAGATGCTCGTCGAGCAGGAACTGGCGAAGACGTCGGGGCGATAGCGCAAGGCCGCAAGCGGCATGGTAGCGGGGCATCGGGAGGCTCGATTCCGGGACTTTGGCGCGTCGGGTAGGGAGTGCCGAATTTCTGCTCCCAGAGCCAGGCGGATGTCCGTTGCGACGACTATTCCGCCGCGGCTGCTACTCGGTGTTCGGCGCGGGCGGCGTCACGGTCGGCCTGTCCGGCCTAGCCCCGCCAAACTCCAGGTGCCCCGA
Organism: Rhodocyclales bacterium; assembly: GCA_016214175.1. Lineage (GTDB taxonomy): Bacteria > Pseudomonadota > Gammaproteobacteria > Burkholderiales > Rhodocyclaceae > Nitricoxidireducens. Next base: position 10,672 of record JACRPB010000141.1, on the reverse strand, counting down.
CCGACCTTCTTGGCCGAATACATGGCTTCGTCTGCGGCCCGCAGCAGTGCTTCTCGCGTCCGGCCGTGCTCCGGATAGAGGGCAATCCCGATCGAGGTTCCAATCTGCGCCTCGCCCTTGGTCAGGTTGAAGGGCACACCCAGGCGGTAGATGATCCCTTCGGCGATTTCGGCGGGGATCGAGTTATTCTCGATGTCGTGAAGAACGACAACGAACTCGTCGCCGCCTAGACGCGCGACGACGTCCGTTTCACGCACGGCGGCGACAAGCTGCGCCGCCACGCGAGTGAGCAGTTCGTCGCCGGCATCGTGGCCAAGGGTGTCGTTTACCTTCTTGAAACGGTCGAGATCGAGAAAGAGCAGGGCAAAGCGATACTCTTTCGCCGCCGCACGTTCGATCGACTGATCGACCTTTTCGTTCAGATTGAGACGATTGGGCAAACCCGTCAGGGCATCGGTCATCGCCATGGCGCGGATACGTTCGTCGGCATTCCTGCGCTCGGTGATGTCGATGTAGGTGGTGACAAAGCCACCGCGCGACAGCGGCATGCCGCGAATCTCCAGCGCAACCCCGTTGGGGCGTACGCGCTCGATCTTGTGCGGCTGAAAGTTGCGCGCGCGGGCGACGATGGCGGCAACCTGCTGTTCCGGGTCGCCGGGACCGTATTCCCCGCGTCCCACGTTGTAGCGGATGATGTCCTCGAAATCCAGTTCCGGCTTTTCGAACAAAAAGTCGGGCAGGTCGAACAGCTTCTTGAACTGATCGTTGTGCGCCGCCAGGCGCAAGTCGGCGTCGAACAGGGAGATGGCGCCAGGGAAATTTTCGATGATGGTCTTGAGCACATCGTTCTGCCGCAACAGCTTTCCCTCTATGTTCTTGCGTGCCGTGACGTCGCGCCAGACGCAGTAGAGGACGTGCTTGTCGCCAAGCTTGATGATCGAAAGCGTGACCTCGGCGACGAGATCCGTGCCGTCGGATTTGGTGTGTACCCATTCAAACCGGTGCAAGCCCTGATCCCTGGCCGTGGCCATCATGCGCTCGGCCTTGGCAAACGAATCCTCGCCATCGGGTTGCTGCGGCGGCGAGAGCTTGGAGGGATGAACGTTCAGGAGTTCTTCTCGGCTCGAGTAACCCAAGGCATCGACGGCCGCGTCGTTGCATTCGACAAACCGGTTGCCGTCGATGATCCAGGTGGGGTCCGGCGACGACGTGAATAGCTGCTTGAACCAGCTCTTGTCGGTCTTGAAGGCGGAATGGGACATTTCGGTCCTGGGGATTTCGTTCGCCCATCATGACAGCTTGGCCGGCAGGGAGCAATCGCGATGCTTCGACGCATTGCCGGATAGCCCGCCGCCGCTGTTTCCGTCGGCAAGGGTCACGGTGCAATCCGGCGGCGACCGCAAAATCGGCGGACACCCTCCTGTCCGCGACCTGCCCGACCCGTCGCGGGGTCACGCGGCCGGCGTTGCCGCGGCGGCCCTGTCCTCGACCTGCTTGACCGATTGCCAGTCTACGCGATTGGCATTGCCGGTTCGGCCGCGAATAACTCGACCTCCGGTACGCGCACCAGGCTTGCGGCCTCGTCGTTCGATCCGCGCAACCAGATGTCGACGTCGTCGCGTTCGATCGCCACCACGCTGCGCTTGTCCTGCGCATCCGGCGGCAACTTCGGATCGGGCTTGTGCATGCGCGACATCAAGGGATGGCCGTCTGCATTGAGGGTCAGCATCGTATAGCTCTCGACGATTTCGCCCGTGCCCTTGTCGATCCAGGTATTCCAAAGTCCGGCCAGCCCCCAAGGCGAGCCGTCCGCGCGCCGGAAGCGCCACCAGACGTTGCGCCCGCTCTCCCAGCACGGCTCGTCGAACGACCACGCCGGAATCACGCAGCGCTTGCCATGCAGCCACGACTGCTTGAACGACGCCTTGCCGGCGATCTCCTCGAAGCGCGCATTGTTCGTCGCGTAACTCAACTGCGCCGTCTTCGCGAACCAGGGAATCAAGCCCCACACCCCGACCACCAACTCCCGGCGCGCATCCTCGGTCGCGCCGCGAATGAACGGCCCCGCCCCGCGCGGAAACACCTCGCTCTGCCCGCGCCAAGGATTACCGTTGTCCCGGCCGATCCGCCAATAACTCTCCATGGCCGCCTGGTCCGGGGTGATGTATCGAGTGCACATGCGGTGAGTTTAGCGTCGTGCACGCGCAGGCTGGTGCGGATTTTCCGCACAACTGCGACCAAACCAGCTCACGCTGCTGGCAAACCAACCAATCCGAGGAGATGCCAAACTGCCGAATACGCTACACTCACCCACAGCCCCGTTCATGACGGAGTGCTATAGCCTCTGGGTAGGATTCAACGCGCAGCGCTGGGTAATTTTTTGCGCGCGCCAACAGCCAAGACTTATGCTGCCCGCCGCACGCAAGTTCGAACTGCGTGCTGGACGTTTGTCCACGGCTAAATGGAACTTCTTCCACCGTCGTTCGTTGAAGGAGATGGCAAGGGCTTCGCCCGCCAAGCCAAAGCGCGGCACGGCGGGAACGACTTGCGTGCGAAAGGGAATGAAAGAGAGAATGGACGATGCCCATGATGAACTTGCCGGCCGAGCGCAGGGCGGCGATCGTCATGCGTTCACGCAATTGGTCCGCCGCTATCAGGATCGCGTCTTCCATTTCATCCTGCGCATGCATGGTGGCCGTGACGAAGCCATGGACTTGACACAGGAAACCTTCCTGAAGGCATTTCGGGCGCTGCCCGGCTGGCAGCCGGAGGCGCGCTTCAGTACGTGGCTGTTTCAAATCGCGCGCAACGCTACCCTCGACGTGTTGCGCCGCCGTCAGCGCATCGAGTTCGTTTCGCTCGACGAATACTCGGCGGCTGGCGAGGCCGTCGATCCGCGCGATGGCGCACGGCTGCCGGACGAGAAACTGGCGGACCAGCAACGCATGGCTCTGCTGGAATGCGCCTTGCGCGCGTTGCCGCCAGAACAGCGCGAAGTCCTGCTCTTGCGCGAACTGGAAGGCATGTCCTACGCCGACATCGCGACGACGCTGGGCATCGAGGCGGGCACCGTCAAGTCACGTCTGGCTCGAGCGCGCGTGGCCGCTCTTGCCTACTATCGACACTACGCCGGAGAGATTTCAAATGACTGAGCCGACGACGCAACACGCATCGGAAATGCTGCTGTCCGCCTATTGGGATGGCGAACTCGGAGCGGCGGAGGGCCAGCAGGTGGCCGTCCACCTGGCGGCATGCCGGTCGTGCGCAGGCCGACTGGTGGCGCTACAGGCATTGTCGGCTGACTTCGACAAGTTGCCGCGGGAAACGCTGGGCTACGACCTGGCCGGCGTGATCGAGGCTCAACTCCCCGCTGCCGCGCGCCCGCGCGCTAGGCAGCACGAAACGCGCTGGTGGGGACCGCTGACAGCCTCGATCGGCGCGGTAGCTTCCATCACTATCGGCATCGCTCTGGGTTTGGCACTGTTCGGCGGCGCGGCCGTGCCCCGCATCACGGCAATGAGCGTCTTCGACACCATGCCACCCGGCAGCCTGTGCGTCGGGCTGGAAGCCTGCTATGACAAAGGAGCACGTAAATGAATATTGCCCGCCTGAGAGTCCTGCTGGCATTTTCACTGCTGGTCAACGTCGGCGTACTCGGCGCCGCGGCCTACCGTGCTTTGGCGACCAACGACTTTCCCGGTCTGCCACGTTATCTACAGTTGGATGGCGAACAGACGAAACGCTGGCATGAAGTGGAGAAGAACTTCCTTGCCCAGCTCGGCACCAACGCCGATTCCATCCGCGTGCACCGCGACCGCATGATCCTCGCGGTCTTTGCGGACACACCCGACATTGCGCAGATCGATGCCGAGCGAGCCGCCATCGCACGCTTGCAGGACGAGCAGCAAAAGAACGTGCTGCAGCAATTATTGGCGGAGCGCGAAATGCTCACGGCCGACCAACGTACACGGCTGGCCCGGCTGTTGCTGGACCAGCCAGCCGGACCGTCACCGATAGAACGGCTGCACCGTGATTGATTGATGGCGGAACATTTCCAATGCTGGAGCGTTGAAGCTGGTAGTCGGCAAGATGCCGCCCCATCGACCACCAGCAATGGAGAAGCAAACATGAAAAGCAACACCCTCATCGCCTTGACCTTGATATCCCTGACCGCCGCCGGTCCCTCCCTGGCGGTGAACAATGCCGCACACGACCATGGAGATGCGCACGGCACCGGTGGCGCGGCAACCACCCTTGAAATGAACGCCGGCAAGAAATGGGAAACCGATGCCGCGCTGCGCAAGGCAATGAGTGATATCCGACAGACAGTCGCGGGCTCGCTGCACGCGATTCACGAAAACCGCCTGCCGGCCGCGGGCTACGGCAAGCTTGCGAGCAAGGTGGAGGGCGCCGTCGGGGAGATCGTCGCCAACTGCAAGCTGGAGCCTAGGGCCGACGCGCAACTGCACCTGATCGTTGCCGACCTGCTCGCCGGCGCCGAACAGATGGCGGGCAAGGGAATGCCGGCCCAGCGACGGAATGGTGCGGTCAAGGTGATTGGCGCGCTGGAAAAATACGGCACGTATTTTGACGACCCGGGCTTCCGGCCGATCGCGCACTGAACGCGGTAGTTCCCCCGCGACGCGTGACAGCGGCGTCGCGGGAACCTCGAAGAGGCGGGAGCGCATGAGACGGCGGCCCTGTCATCGACCTGCGCGCCCAAGCGCAACATGCGGGCTTTTCCGAGCCGCTATCCGGAAATCGAATAGCCCGCGGCATCATTCAATTTCCCAGCAATCCGCACGGGTGCTAGATTTCGAGCATTGGAACAGTAGCGACGACCCTCGTCCCGGTGCGCGTATTCATGAGCAGAAATCTCCATCTGGCATTCATCGGCTTCGGCGAGGCGGCGATGGCTTTCGTCCAGGGATGGGGGGCGTCGCGGCCGCTGCATATCGCGGCCTACGACATCAAGACCGACGACGCCGACAGTGCGGTGCGCGAGGCGAAGTGGGGCGATTACGAGCACTGGCAGGTGGCGGGCGGCGATACGCCGGGCGCGGCGCTGAGGGGGGCCAAGCTGGTGTTCTCGGTGGTCACGGCCGACCAGGCGGAAATCGCGGCGCAGAGCGCCGCCGCCGAAATCGAGCCTGGCACCATTTTTCTCGACTGCAATTCCTGTGCGCCGGAGACCAAGCGGCGTTCGGCGGCGATGATCGATGCGGCGGGCGGTTGCTATGTCGATGTGGCGGTGATGGCGCCGGTGCGGCCGGCGCTGCACCGGGCGCCGCTGCTGGTGGGCGGGCCGCATGGGGCGGCGGCGCTGGCGGTGCTCGGCCAGCTCGGCATGAACGCCACGCTGGCGGCGGGCGCGGTCGGCGCCGCCTCGTCGATCAAGATGATCCGCAGCGTCATGATCAAGGGACTCGAAGCGCTGGTGGCCGAATGCGTGCTGGCCGGGCGTCGCGCCGGCGTCGACGCCGCGGTGCTCGATTCGCTGGAGGCGACGTTTCCCGGCTTCGATTGGAAGGAGCGCGCCGGCTACATGCTGGAGCGGATGACGACCCACGGCGTGCGCCGCGCCGCCGAGATGCGCGAGGCGGCACTCTGCGTCGAGGCGCTGGGGCTGTCCGGCGACATGGCGCGCGCGACCGTCGAGTGGCAGCAGCGCATCGGCGATCTGCGCTTGCAGGCGCCGGCCGGCGATTACCGGGCGCGCGCCGATGCCGTGCTGGCGGCGCTGGCGGCGCCCGCCGCCGTCGCGGCCGATTACCACGACATTCCCGGCACCTACGTCTTCGACGCCGAGCAGTCGCGGCTGGGCTATCACCTCAACATGTTCTGCATGTCGCTGAACCACGAGGCGAACCGTCAGGCCTTCCGCGCCGACGAGGCCGCCTATCTGGAGCGCTATCCGATGACGGACGCGCAGAAGGCGGCCGTGCTCGACCGCCAGTGGAACGAAATGCTGCGCCTGGGCGGCAACATCTACTACACGGCCAAGCTGGCCGCGACCGACGGCCTCACGTTCCAGGACCTGGCGGGGCTGATGACCGGCGTCGGCCGCGAGGAATACCGCCGCATGATGCTGGACGGCGGGCGGCCGATAGACGGCAACCGCAGCAAGTCGGAGTGGCAGCGTGGCTAGCATCGTCGCCGGCGTCGCCACCTCCCACGTGCCCGCCATCGGCGTCGCCATCGACCAGGGCAAGACCGGCGAGCCCTATTGGCAGCCGCTGTTCCGGGGCTACGAGAAGTCGCAGGCCTGGATGGCGGCGCTCAAGCCCGACGTCGCCATCGTCGTCTACAACGACCACGCCAATGCGTTTTCGCTCGAAGTGATTCCGACTTTCGCGCTCGGCTGCGCGTCCGAATACGCGCCTGCCGACGAGGGCTGGGGGCGGCGCCCGGTGCCGCCGGTCGTGGGGCATCCGGAACTCGCCTGGCACCTGGCGCAGGCGCTGATTCTCGACGAGTTCGACATCAGCATCGTCAATCGCATGGAAGTCGATCATGGCCTCACCGTGCCGCTTTCGCTGCTGTTCGGCACGCCCGCGGCCTGGCCCTGCCCGGTGATTCCGCTGTGCGTGAATGTGGTCCAGTATCCGCCGCCGACCGGACGGCGCTGCTTCAAGCTCGGTCGCGCCATCCGCAAGGCGGTGGCCTCGTTCGACCGCGATCTGCGCGTCGTCGTCTTCGGCACCGGCGGCATGTCGCACCAGTTGCAGGGCGAGCGCGCCGGGCTCATCAATGCCGAATTCGACCGCCGCTTTCTCGATGCCATCGTCGCCGACCCGCAGGCCGCGACGGCGATTCCGCACGTCGAATACCTGCGCGAGGCGGGCTCCGAAGGCATCGAGCTCGTCATGTGGTTGATCATGCGCGGCGCGCTCGACGAGCGCGTGCGCGAAGTCCATCGCCATTACCATGTGCCGGCGTCGAATACGGCGGTCGGCCATCTGATTCTCGAAAACTTCCCCGCAACGAACCAGGAGCGAACCCCATGAAAGTCTGCGTTGCCGGCGCCGCCGGCGCTTTCGGTCTCAAGCATCTCGACGCCATCGCCGCCATCGACGGCGTCAGCGTGACTTCCGTCGTCGGCCACGCCGCCGAATCGACACGCGAAGTCGCCGAGAAGCGCGGCATAGGCCACTGGTGTACCGATCTGGCCGAAGCGCTGGCGCGGCCCGACGTCGATGCCGTGATCTTGTCCACGCCGACCCAGATGCACGCGGCGCAGGCGATCCAGTGCCTGCGCGCCGGCAAGCACGTGATGGTCGAAATCCCGATGGCCGACAACCTCGCCGATTCCGAAAAGCTGGTGCAGGTGCAACAGGAGACCGGGCTCGTGGCTATGGCCGGCCATACGCGCCGCTTCAACCCCAGCCACCAGTGGATACACAACAAGATCGTCGCCGGCGAACTGAAAGTCCAGCAGATGGACGTGCAGACCTATTTCTTCCGCCGCACCAACATGAACGCGCTCGGCAAGCCGCGCAGTTGGACCGACCACCTGCTCTGGCACCACGCCTGCCATACCGTGGACCTGTTCCAGTACCAGACCGGCGAGACCGCGTCCCACGTGCATGGCCTGCAAGGGCCCATGCATCCCGAGCTCGGCATCGCCATGGACATGAGCATCGGCATGAAGGTGCCCGGCGGCGCCATCTGCACGCTCTCGCTCTCGTTCAACAACAACGGTCCGCTCGGCACCTTCTTCCGCTACATCTGCGACAACGGCACTTACATCGCGCGCTACGACGATCTCGTCGACGGCAACGAAAAGCCGGTGGATCTGACCGGCGTCGCCGTGTCGAAGAACGGCATCGAACTGCAAGACCGCGAGTTCTTCGCCGCCATCCGCGAGGGCCGCGAGCCCAACGCCAGCGTCGCCCAGTGCCTGTCGGCGATGCGTACGCTCGACCGCATCGAACGCAGCCTCGTCTGAGGAGGGCGCATGCAGCAGCGCAAGCTCGGCCCGTACCCGGTCTCGGCCCTCGGGCTGGGCTGCATGAACCTGTCGCACGCCTATGCCGCGCCGCCCGACAAGGCGGCGTGCGCGGCCGTGCTCGAACGCGCGCTCGATCTGGGCATCAGCCACTTCGACACCGCCGCGCTCTACGGCTTCGGCGCCAACGAAAGCCTGATCGGCGAAGTGCTCGGCCCGCATCGGCGCGAATTCACGCTGGTGAGCAAGTGCGGCATGTTCCGCAATGCCGCCGGCCTGCGCGAAATCGACGGTCGCCCGGCGGTGCTGCGCCAGACCGTCGAAGACAGCCTCAAGCGCCTGCGCACCGAGGTCATCGACCTCTGTTATTTGCACCGCTGGGACAAGCGCGTTCCCATCGAGGAAAGCGTCGGCGCCCTGGCCGATCTGCTGCAGGCCGGCAAGATTCGCGCGATCGGCCTGTCCGAGGTATCGGCGACGACGCTGCGCCGCGCGCACGCCGTGCATCCGGTCGCAGCGCTGCAAACCGAATACTCGCTGTGGACGCGCAACCCCGAGATCGCCGTGCTGGCCGAATGCCGGCGCCTGGGCGTGACCTTCGTCGCCTTCAGCCCTTTGGCGCGCGGCTTCCTTGCCGGCGGGCTGAGCGACGTGGCCGCGCTCGAAGCGAAGGACATCCGCCGCTTCATGCCGCGCTTCGAGCCGGACAACTATGCCGCCAACCTGAAACTCTTCGACGCCTTCGCCGCCATCGCCGCCGCGCAGGGCTGCACGCCGGCGCAACTGGCGCTGGCCTGGCTGCTGGCGCAGGGCGAGGACATCCTGCCCATCCCCGGCACCACGCGTCTCGCCCACCTCGAAGAGAACGCCGCCGCCGCCGACCTGACCCTCGGCCGCGACGTGCTCGACCGCCTGGACGCCCTCATCAACCAGACCACCGTCGTCGGCCACCGCTACAGCGCCGCGATCCGCGCGGAAATCGACACCGAAGACTTCGCTTAGGAAAAAGACGGGAAAAGGGGAAAAGGGGCCAGGCTCGATTTAAAGGAAAAGGGGCCAGGCTCCATTTCGGGCCAGGGCACTAGTCCGGCCTTCCGCGGTCAGAAGGGGAAATGCCGGAACGGCCCAGTCGGTCCGTAGGCAGGCGTTGCGCTTCAGCGGCAGCGCCAGACCCAGGAGGAGACCGCCATGAGCTTTGCTTTCGATCCCTTCGCGGCGGCGGTGGATGCCGATCCGTTTCCCTATTACAAGATTCTGCGCGACGAGTATCCGTGCTTCTGGAGCGCGGAAGCGGGGATGTGGGTGCTGTCGCGCTACGCCGATATCGTCGTCGCGCTCAACGACTGGCAGACCTATTCCTCGGCCCAGGGCAACATGATGACCGAGTTGCCGAATCGGGCCGGTTCGACGCTGGGCACCACCGATCCGCCGCGCCACGATCGCCTGCGCGGCCTGATCCAGCATGCCTTCCTCAAGCGCAACCTGGAAGCGATGGCCGAGCCGATGCGCGCCATCGCCAAGATGGTGCTCGTCGCCGTGCGCGAGCGCGAGCAGTTCGACTTCCTCGAAGACTTCTCCTCCAAGTTCACGGTGCGCGTGCTGTTCGCCGTGCTCGGCCTGCCGCTCGGCGACGAGAAGCAGGTGCGCGACCAGGCGGTGCTGATGGTGCAGTCCGATCCGGTCACGCGCCAGAAGGGGCCGGCGCATCTGGCCGCCTTCGCCTGGATGACCGACTACGCGGCCAAGGTGATCGAGGAACGGCGCCGGCAGCCGCAAGACGATTTGATCTCGCTGTTCAGTCAGGCCGAAATCGACGGCGACAAGCTGGCCGAGCGCGAGGTGCTGCTGACGACGACGACCCTGATCATGGCCGGCATCGAATCCCTCGGCGGCTTCATGGCCATGCTGGCGCTCAACCTCGCCGACCATGCGGCCGCCCGCCGCCGCCTGGTGGCCGAACCGACGCTTATTCCCGATGCGATCGAGGAATCGCTGCGCTACAACACCTCGGCGCAGCGCTTCCGCCGCTGTCTGCAACGGGACGTCACGCTGCACGGCCAGACCATGCGCGCCGGCGACTTCGTCTGCCTCGCCTACGGTTCCGGCAATCGCGACGAGCGCCAGTTTCCAGACCCGGATAGCTACGACATCGATCGCAAACCCAAGGGGCATCTCGGCTTCGGCGGCGGCGTGCATGGCTGCCTGGGCGGCGCCATTGCGCGCATGGCCTGCCGCATCGCCTTCGAGGAGTTTCTCGATGCGCTGCCGACCTTCCGCCGCGTCGAGGCGCAACTGCCGTGGATGCCATCCTCGACCTTCCGCAGCCCGCTGCGTTTGCAGCTCGCGCGCACTTGAACGGAGACCGACCGTGATCGTGATCTTCATCGAACCCGGCGGCACGCGGCGCGAGATCGAGGTGCCGGAAGGCTGGACCCTGATGCAGGCGGCGACCGCCAATGGCGTCGAAGGCATCGAGGCCGAATGCGGCGGCTCCTGCGCCTGCGCCACCTGCCACTGCTACGTCGAGCAAGGACTGGAACGCCTGCCGCCGCCGAACGAGACCGAGGCGGCGATGCTGGAAAACGTCGCCGCCGAGCGCCAGCCCAACAGCCGGCTCTCCTGCCAGCTCAAGCCGGACGCCGGCGCGGCGCCGCTATGCGTGCGCCTGCCGTGGCGGCAATCGTGAGCGGGGGCATCGTCATCGTCGGCGCCGGCCTCGCCGGC
>JACRPB010000333.1 GCA_016214175.1 Rhodocyclales bacterium | reverse complement strand
TGACGAAGGCGGTGAGCCAGATGGACGAGGTGACGCAGCAGAACGCGGCGCTGGTGGAAGAAGCGGCGGCGGCGGCAGAGAGCCTGGAGGAACAGGCGCACGGGCTGGTGCAGGCGGTGGGGAGTTTCAAGCTGGCGGCGGGCGAAGCGCCGATGCGGCAGACGCCGCGGCTGGCGAATCCCGACAAGCCGCAGGTGCAGGCGCAGCCGGCGAAGAAGATCCCGTCGCCGCATGCGGCCGAGCACGAGGAGTGGGAAGAGTTCTGACCCGGCCGGGCGCAGACTCTTTCCGGCCGCTTGCAGCCCCTGGACAGCTCAAACATGGCGACTCCCCCAATCGAGGTTCCGTCCATCACGCCCCAGCGCGAATTCCATTTCTCGCAGGAAGATTTCGACCGCATCCGCAAGCTGATCTACAACCATGCCGGCATTTCCCTGGCGCCGATCAAGCGCGACATGGTGTATTCACGCCTGGCAAGGCGCCTGCGGGCGTTGGGACTGGCCAACTTCGGCGAATACCTGGCCCACCTCGAAAAGGGCGACGAAAAGGAATGGGAGATTTTCGTCAATTCCCTGACGACGAATCTGACCTCCTTCTTCCGCGAGAACCATCACTTTCCGATCATGGCGTCGTATCTGGCGACGCTCGGCCACCGTCCGATTCGAATCTGGTGTTCCGCCGCGTCGACGGGGGAGGAGCCCTATTCGCTGGCGATTACCGCTTGCGAGGCCTTCGGCAGCGTCAGCCCACCGGTGACCATACTCGCCAGCGACATCGACACCAATGTCCTGGCGACGGCGGAGCGCGGGGTCTATCCGGTGGAGCGAGTCGAAAAGCTCGATCCCGAGCGCCTGCGCCGCTTCTTCCTGAAAGGCTCGGGCAAGCAGGAGGGCTATGTCAGGGTGCGCCCGGAACTGCAGAAGATCATCAACTTCACGCGCTTCAATCTCCTCGATGCCCAGTGGCCGATCAAGGAGCCGTTCGACATCATCTTCTGCCGCAACGTGATGATCTACTTCGACAAGGAAACCCAGTACCAAATCCTCAAGAAGTTCGTGCCCTTGCTGCGTCCCGACGGCCTGTTCTTCGCCGGGCACTCGGAAAGCTTTCTCCACGCTTCCGATCTGGTCCGTTCCCTGGGCCGCACCGTCTACGAGCGCAGCGACCGCAAGGGGGCGTCGCGCGACATGAGGCAGCGCGCATGAGACGCCCCGCAGGGCCGCCCCAAGGGGCGCCAGTCACCTACCGGAGCCGCGCAGCGGCGAACACCCGTCACCCCCTCCTGGGAGGGGGCTGGGGTGAGGGGACACCAGTGAGTGTGGAGCTCGGGTTCGTCGAGCACCTGGCCGGCAACCGCTACTTCGATCGCCAGTTCGAGGTCGAGGCCGTCAAGGTGCTGCCGGGAGAGTATTACGTCACGGCGGCCAACCTGGTGCTGGTGACCGTGCTCGGCTCCTGCGTTTCGGCCTGCGTGCGCGATCGCGAAAAGGGCGTCGGCGGCATGAATCATTTCATGCTGGCCGACGGCGGCGAAAAGGAAGTGCTGTCCGCCTCGGCGCGTTACGGCACCTATGCCATGGAAATTCTGATCAACCACCTGATGAAGATGGGGGCGCGGCGCGGCGCCCTCGAAGCCAAGGTTTTCGGCGGCGGCCGCGTTCTGGCGAGCCTCACCAGCTCGCAGGTCGGCGAGCGCAACTCCCAGTTCGTCATCGATTTCCTGCAAACCGAAGGCATACCCGTGGCGGCCAAGGACCTGCTGGACGTCTATCCGCGCAAGGTATACTTTTTCCCGAATACCGGCCGCGTGCTGGTCAAGAAGCTGCTGCGGATGCACAACGACACGGTGATGCGGCGCGAGAAGGAGTACGCGGCGCGCCTGTCGGAAGCCCCGGTCGCCGGCGACATCGAACTCTTTACCTAAGCGGACAATTGTGGCCATCAAAGTACTCATCGTCGACGACTCCGCGCTGATGCGCGCCCTGCTTACCGAAATCATCGGCGGCGCGCCCGATCTGCAGGTGGTGGGCAGCGCGCCGGACCCGATCGCCGCGCGCGAAATGATCAAGTCGCTCAATCCCGACGTCCTCACGCTCGACGTCGAGATGCCGAAGATGGACGGCCTCGCCTTCCTCGAACGCTTGATGCGGCTGCGGCCGATGCCGGTGGTGATGATTTCCTCGCTCACCGAGCGCGGCTCGGAAGTGACGCTGCAAGCGCTGGAGATCGGCGCCGTCGACTTCGTCGCCAAGCCGCGTGCGGAAAACATCTCGTTGCTGCAAGCCTATGCCGACGAAATACGCGACAAGATCCGCGCCGCTTGCGGCGCGCAACTGAAGACGCGAGCCTTGCCCTTGTCGCTGCGGATGCCGCTGCGCGGCGAAGCCGAAGTGCCGCCGTCTTCCGTACGCACTGGCCTGTCGCAGCGCCTGCTGGCCGAAAAGCTGATCGCCATCGGCGCTTCGACCGGTGGCACGGAGGCCATCAAGGAAGTCCTCACCGGCTTGCCGGAAGACGTGCCTGGGATCGTCATGGCGCAGCACATGCCCGAGTCGTTCACGGGCTCTTTCGCCCGTCGTCTCGACAGCCTCTGCCGCGTCACCGTCGTCGAGTCGCGCGGCGGCGAGCGCATCGAACCGGGGCACGCCTACTTGGCGCCGGGCCACTCCCACCTGCTGGTCAAGCGCATCGGCAGCCATTACGTGACGGAACTGTCCCAGTCCGATCCCGTCAACCGGCATCGGCCCTCGGTCGACGTCCTGTTCCGGTCGGTGGCCGAGCAGGTGAAGCAGAATGCCATCGGCGTGATCCTGACCGGCATGGGCAAGGACGGCGCGCTGGGCATGCTCGAAATGCGCAAGGCCGGCGCCTGGAACATCGGCCAGAACCAGGAGAGCAGCGTCGTCTACGGCATGCCGCGCGAAGCCGCCAATGTCGGCGCCGTCGAGGAGGTCGCCGCGCTCACGGACGTCGCCGCCCGCATCATGACGAAGCTGCAGCAGTGGGACCGCGCGCTGCGCTAGCGGCCGATTGCGCGCAGGCCAAGGCCGCGCGCGGATATTTATGAATTGCGCCGGTGGAAGGCTATACTTCGCTCCGGCTGGAATACGATAAAGGAACCTTCGACATGGACACCAATGTTGCTGCTGCGGATGGCCGTACCGTGATTCGCCTCAAAGGGCGCTTCGACTTCAACGCCCATCGCGAATTCCGCGACGCGGTCGATCAGGCGCTGCAAGGTGCCGGCGCACAGGAGATTCAAGTGGACTTTGGCGGCGTCGACTATCTCGACAGCTCGGCCCTCGGCATGCTGCTGATGTTGCGCGACAAGGCGCGCGGCGCCGGCAAGACGGTGTCTCTTGCCAATTGTCGCGGTGCCGTCAAGCAAGTCATCGAAATTGCCAACTTCAGCAAGCTCTTCCCGATAGCCTGACGCGGGGCCGGCGGCGCGCGTTGCGGGCCGGCAGCAGAATGGAAGCGCATGTCGCCGCCGCCGCGCTTGATCGCGGCAGGCCGGGCGCACGGCGCTAGCGCGGCGGGAAGCGGTCGTGCGGACAGTCAAAATTAGAAGCGTTTAGGGGCAGTGGAAGGGAAGGGGCATGTCTGCACCAAAGCTAGTCGTTCATGCGCGCATCGCGCATGTTCTTGCCGGCCTCGTATTGGCGGCTGCCGGCATCGCGGGAGTCTATTGGGCCGGGGCCGTGCCGAGTGTCGAACTCGTCGTCTTTTATCTGGCGATCGGACTGATCGTTGCGACCGTACCGGCGGTGGTGGTCGGCCGTTCCGTGGCCGCGCCGTTGGAGGAGTTGCGCCAAACCATCGCCAGCACCCGCTGCGACGGCGATCTTTCCCGCCGCGCCCGGGTGTCCGCCGGCAGCGGCATCGGGCCGACGGCCCAAGCCTACAATGAACTGATCGCCAGTTTCCAGGGTATCGCGACGCGCGTCGTGTTCAACTCGCAGCAGGTCGCGGAAGCTGCCGACAAACTGATTGCCGAAGCCAAGGTTACCGTCGAGAGCTCCGAAAACCAGAATGCGGCGGCCGAGGCGGCGGCCGAGGCCGTGGCCGAGTTGTCGGCGGGCATCGCGGACGTCGCCGAGAAAGCCGACGGCACGGCGCGAATCGCCCAGGCGGCGCGGGAGCATTCCTCGAACGGCGCCAAGATCGTCGGCGAAGCGTCAGCGGAAATCGAGCGCATCGCGCGTTCCGTCGAGCAATCCGCCCAGGTGATCGCCGCGCTGGGAGAACGCTCCGAGGCGATTTCGGGGATCGTCAAGACCATTCACGACATCGCCGATCAGACCAATCTGCTGGCGTTGAACGCGGCCATCGAGGCGGCGCGGGCCGGCGAACAGGGCCGCGGCTTTGCCGTGGTCGCCGACGAGGTGAGGAAGCTGGCGGAACGCACCACCGCGGCGACGGCGGAAATCAGTGCCATGATCGCCGCCATTCAGAGCGAGACCCACAGCGCGATCGCCACGATCCAGGAGGGCTCGACCCAGGCGCGCAGCGGTTCCGAACTGGCGCGGCAGGCGGCCGGTGCTTTGACCGAGATTAACCAGGGGGCGCAGGAAACCATGGATAAGGTGGCGGCAATCGCCCGCGCCATGAGCGAACAGAACGTCAAGGCGCGGAGCATCGCCGAACACGTGACGAGCATCATGGGCGCCGCCGAGCGCAACAGCGAAGGCGC
>JACRPB010000338.1 GCA_016214175.1 Rhodocyclales bacterium | reverse complement strand
GCGCCGCCGTGGAAAGCCTCGCCGCCGCACCCGACCAGGGCGTAGCGCAACTGATGAGCCGCGAACTAACCAAGTCCGCGCGCCCTGAACTCGGCGCGGCCAAGATCATCGTCTCCGGCGGCCGCGGCATGGGTTCGGGCGAGAACTACCGCGCCGTGCTGGAACCGCTGGCCGACAAACTCGGCGCGGCGATGGGCGCCTCGCGCGCCGCGGTCGATGCGGGCTTCGTGCCCAACGACTACCAGGTCGGCCAGACCGGCAAGATCGTCGCGCCGCAGCTTTACATCACCATCGGCATTCCGGGCGCGATCCAGCATCTGGCCGGCATGAAGGATTCCAAGGTGATCGTGGCGATCAACAAGGATCCGGATGCGCCCATCCTCCAGGTGGCCGATTACGGGCTGGTGGCCGACTTGTTCCAGGCGGTGCCGGAACTGGTAGCGGCGCTGTAACTCAAAGCGAAGCCTGATCCCACGAGTCGCAACGAGCGCTCCGGTAAGACGGCGATGAGCTTCGCTACAGACTATCTGGCGCAACTGACCACCTTCGCCGCGGCGAGTCCCCTGCCGCGCGTGCTCGCATTGCACTTGCCGCCGCTGCACGCGGTCGACGACCACAAGGGCGAGTTCTGCGCCGTCGAACTTGCCGACGGCTCGCTCGGCCTCTCCTACGTCCGGCTCGGCGACACCTTGGCGGAGCTGCACGAGGGCGCTGTCCGCTACGACCTCGCCGGCGCCGACGCGCTCGAACTGGCACAGCGCTTCGTCACCGCCAGCGGTCCCGAAAAGACCGTCGCCTTCGCCGCGGCGAATGCCATCACGCGCTGCCTCTTCGACCGCGCCGGATTTCGCCCCGGCGCCAGCAGCGACTCGATCGGAGAACTCGATGCGCAGCCCGAAGACGCGATCG
This sequence comes from Rhodocyclales bacterium, assembly GCA_016214175.1. GTDB lineage: Bacteria > Pseudomonadota > Gammaproteobacteria > Burkholderiales > Rhodocyclaceae > Nitricoxidireducens. The sequence continues at coordinate 4,503 of JACRPB010000338.1, read as the reverse complement.
GCATGATCGGCTTCTTCAAGCCCCTGCTCGGCCGCGTCCTGGCGAGCAAGGCGCGGCTGACGGTCGTCGAATTGCGGGCGGATCTCGCCGGCGAGTACGAGGGCTATCGCGTCACGCTGGACGCCGCCGAACTCGCCGCTTGCAACAAGGTGATCAGCACCAGCACCCTGCTCCTCAACGACACGCTGGACCGCATGCTGGCCCACTGCCGCAACGCCCGCTGGCTCGCCATGATCGGGCCCAGCGCCGGCTGCCTGCCCGACGCCCTCTTCGCGCGCGGCGTCACGCTGCTCGGCGGCAGTTGGATCACCGAGCCCGCGGGCTTCGTCGCTGCGCTGACGAGCGGCGCGCGCCACAGCGAATGCAGCAGCAAATACGCCTTGACCGCCGCGACCTATCCGGGCTGGCGCGATCTTCTCGACAGGACAAGTTAAATGGAACCAGTGCATGAAGGCGGTTGTGTCTGCGGGGCCATACGCTATCGCGCCACCGGCCAGCCGGCGCTGGCGCAGGCCTGCCACTGTACGTTCTGCCAGCGTCGTACGGGCTCGGCCTTCGCGCCGCTCGCCGCCTTCAAGGAGGCCCAGGTCGAACTCAGCGGCGCGACGCCGAGCCACTACGACCACGTCTCCGACGAAAGCGGGCGCTGGGTGCGCTCGCATTTCTGCGGCGTCTGCGGCACCTCGGTGCTGATCACGCTGGAAAGGAATCCGGGCGTGCGCGTCATCCCCGGCGGCACTTTCGACGATCCGCGCTGGATCAAGCTCAGCCGCCACATCTGGGCGCGATCGGCGCACGACTGGATCGTCTTTCCGATAGGCGTGGATGTGCGCGAGAAGGCTTAGTTCGAAGTCCGTTGTGCACAAAGCTAATTCGGAGTGGAAAATAGCGCCATGATGAAACTCGGCGGCGAACTCCCTGCGAACGAATCGAGCCATAAGCCTCAACTGACGAACGCGGGTCGCCCGTCCACGGTCGGCATCGAGGCCGTCAACGAGCACGGCGAGACGGTGCCGACGCGCATCCCCGGCGAGCATGCGCTGACGCTCTATCTCGACAAGCGCGAGATCGTCACCCTGATGACCTTGGGCACCGCTCCCGAATCGCTGGTGCTGGGCTACCTGCGCAACCAGCGCCTGGTCTCACGGCTGGAAGACATCGCCGCCGTCCAGGTCGATTGGGAAACCGACGCGGCGGTCGTCACCACGCGCAGCGGCAGCGCCGATATGGAAAGTCGTTTGGAGCGGCGCACCGTCACCAGCGGCTGCGGCCAGGGCACGATGTTCGGCGACCTGATGGAAAGTCTCGACGAGATCGCCCTGCCCGACGACGCCCGCCTCGACGCCGCGACGCTGGCCGCGCTACTCGACAACGTGCGCCGCCACGACTCGATCTACAAGGAGGCCGGCGCCGTGCATGGCTGTGCGCTGGCAGCGGCCGATGGCGAGATCCTGATGTACGTCGAAGACGTCGGCCGCCACAATGCGGTCGATGCCATCGCCGGCCAGATGTGGCTGCACGACATGGCGGGCGGCGACAAGCTGTTCTACACCACCGGCCGCCTGACCTCGGAGATGATCATCAAGACCGCGCAAATGGGCATTCCCTTCATCGTCTCGCGCTCCGGCCTCACCGGCATGGGCCACGCCATCGCCGACAAGATCGGTCTGACGGTGATCGGCCGCGCCACGGGGAAACACTATCTGCTGTTCACCGGCCGCCATCGCTTCGACGGCGGCGCAGGGAAGAAGAATGACCATGAATGAAGTGCGCGCGCTGCTGGACGGGCGCTTCCCCGGCCTTTACGTCCGCATCGAGAAATTTCTCGTCGAAACCGAAGCGAACTTCAACGCCCAGTCCGGGCAGGCGGCATCGGAATTCCTGCTCGAACACACGCTGCGCACCGCCGCGATTGCGCACAAGCTTTCCGACATGGAAAGGGTCGATCCCCTGCTGCCGGTCATCGTCGCGCTGTTCCACGACGCGGGCAAGTTTCATGAAGGCGCATACCATCGCGACGGCATCGCCGAGGAAGAACATGCGGCGCTTTTGGCGGAGCAGATACTCGCCGAATTCGGCATGGCGCGCGGCGACATCGACGCGATACTCGGCTCCTTGCGCGCCCTCTACGACGAAAGTCTGCCCTGCGTCGGCGCCTGCCGCATCGTGCAGGACGCGGATCGGCTCGACAAGCTGGGCGCGCTGGGCGTCGGCGCCTTCTTCACCAAGGCCGCCCTGCGCGGCCGCGGTCTCATCGATGCGCTAACGCAGACGCTGAGCCGTGAACTGACCTATGCCCAGGCGGCGCCGCGCTCGATGTTCACCGCGTCGGGGCGGACGCTCGCCGCGGAGCAGGCGGGCAAGACGATCGCGTTTTTCGACAGTCTTCTGGAGCAACTCGAAAGCTGGGGCATCGCCGCTTTCGACCGCCACGTCATCGTGCTCGACGAAGACTTTCGCACCCGCGACGGCGCCCTCGTGCGCGGCATGGAAGTGAGCATCGCCATGCTGCGCACCTGCCCGGATTGCGGCGGACCGCTCGCGCTGACGCATACACGCGAGCCGGGCGTGAAGTGCGAGCGCTTCATCGCCCGCTTCAAATGCGGGCGCTGCGACTACGCCAGCAAGACTTCGCTTTGCCTGCCGGTGCTGGCGTGAAAGGTCGATGACATGAAATCGCGTAAGCAACTCCGCGGAAGACTGAACGGCAAGGTCGCCTTCGTCACCGGCGGCGGCCAGGGCATCGGCGCTGCCGTGGCCAAGGCCTTGGCGCGCGAGGGTGCGCTGGTGGCGGTGATCGATCTGACGCTGGACACGGCCGCCGGCGTCGCCAAGGAAATCGCGGACGAAGGCGGCGAAGCCCTCGGCATTGCCTGCGACGTGGCCGACCGCGACCAGGTGGCGATGGCCGTCGATCAAGTCGATGCCGCCTGGGGCCGCATCGACATTTTGGTGAACAACGCCGGCATCACGCGCACGGCGATGCTGCACAAGATGACGCCCCAGCAGTGGGACAAGGTCATCGCCGTACATCTGACCGGCGCCTTCAACTGCGTGCAGGCGGTGGCGCCGGGCATGATGGAGCGCAAATACGGCCGCATCATCTACGTCACCTCGGCCGCCGGCGTGCTCGGCACCATCGGCCAGATCAACTACAGCGCCGCCAAGGCCGGCATCCTCGGCATGACCAAGAGCACGGCCCGGGAGCTGGCGCGCTACAACATCACGGCCAACGCCATCGCCCCCGGCGCGGCGACGCCGATGACCGAAGTCATCCGCACCGACGAGCGCTTCAAGGAGAAGTACCTGGAGCGCATCCCGCTCGGCCGCTGGGCCGAACCGGAAGAGATCGCGCCGGTGTTCGTGTTCTTCGCCTCCGATGCCTCAGCCTACGTCACGGGGCAGATCCTCGCCGCCGACGGGGGCATGACGATCTACTGAGATCAGCCCAAGCGCGATCTAGAAAAGATCGTCCAGTTCGTCGTTGCCGCCGCCCGGCATCTTGCCGTGCTCTTGCAGATAGGCCTGGATCATCTGGCTTTCGCGCGAGGTGTACATCGCCGCTTCCTCGAAGACGAAGTACTTGGCGGCGCCGCCTTTCGCCACCTGCTCCGTGAGGCCGGCGCGCAGGTTGTCGACGCCCTTGATCATCAGCACGTTCTTGTCGGCGTCGAGCAGTTGGAACACGCCAGCCTCGGTCGTGACCGCGGCCACGGCCGCGGCATCGAATTCGAGCCAGGATTCCGGCGGCAGCGGCGCATCGACGATCTTGGGCGCGAGATTGCACTTGAAGCAGCGGCTCGCTTCGGCGCGCGCCGTGGCATCGTCGAAGCCGGTTTCGACTTCGTCCCAGCCCGTGCGCTTTTCCGGCGCCAGCATGATCGGGTGGAAGCGGCGGCGCGTGTTGAAGCCCGCGTCGCGGCCGATGCGCGGATTGGTTTCCCAACCGTCGCGCAGCAGCGTTTCCTCGATATCGCCGTCACCGCCGAGCAGCTTGTCCATCGCCGCCGCCGCGACGCGGCCGTGGGCGATCGACTCGATCAGCGTGGACGGCCCGAGCACGCAGTCGCCGCCGGCATAGACCTTGGGCCGGCTTGTCAGCATGCTGTCTGCGCGCACGACGACGCGGCCCTGCTGGTCGGTGTCGACGCCGAAGCCGTCGAACTTGCGCGGATGCTGGCCGACCGCGGCGATGACGAGGTCCACGCCCTCGACGATTTCCTCGCCGGTATCGATCGGACGACGGCGTCCCGAGGCGTCGGGTGCGCCAAGCGCCATTCTGGCGTAGGTAATATCGAGCCTGGCCCCTTTTTCGCCGGGCGCGATCTTTTTTGGCGCAAGCAGGTAGCGGATGTTCACGCCTTCTTCGACGCAGCCGTCGAATTCCTCGTTGCGCGCCGGCATTTCTTCCTTGCTGCGGCGATAGACCATGTCCACCGCGGCGCCGTAGCGAAGCGAGGAGCGGGCGTTGTCGGTGGCGACGTTGCCGCCGCCGATGACGGC
>JACRPB010000320.1 GCA_016214175.1 Rhodocyclales bacterium | reverse complement strand
GGCTTCGATCTGGCGGATGCGTTCGGCCGATACGCCGTATTCGGCCGCGAGTTCGTGCAGCGTGGCGGCTTCCGCGCCGTCTTCCACCAGCCAGCGGCGTTGTACGATGGCGCGGCTGCGGTCGTCGAGGCTGGCCAAGGCGCCGTGCAGGCCGTCGGTTTCCAACCGGTCGCGCTCCTTGCGCTCGATGACCGCGGTTGGTTCGATGCTGGCATCCGCGGCCAGGTAGGCGATCGGCGCGAAGCGCTCCTCTTCGTCTTCGGCGCTCGGCTCCAGGGAAACGTCGGCGCCGGTCAGCCGCGTTTCCATTTCCACGACTTCCTCGGGCTTCACGCCGAGGGTTTTGGCCATGGCAGCGACCTCGGCGCTGCCGAGAGTGCCCAGCCCCTGCTTCATGCTGCGCAGGTTGAAGAACAGCTTGCGCTGGGCCTTGGTGGTGGCGATTTTCACCAAGCGCCAGTTCTTCAGCACATATTCGTGAATCTCGGCCTTGATCCAGTGCATGGCGAACGACACCAAACGCACGCCGCGGTCAGGATCGAAGCGCTTGACGGCCTTCATCAGGCCGATATTGCCTTCCTGGATCAGGTCGGCGTGCGGCAGGCCGTAGCCCAGGTAACCGCGGGCGACGGCGATGACCAGGCGCAAATGGGACAGCACCAACTGCCGCGCGGCGTCAAGATCGCTTGCGTCGCGGAATCTGCGTGCAAGCGCCAACTCCTCGGCTTCCGTGAGCATGGGTACGCGGTTGGCGGCCTGGATATAGGCTTCCAGGCTTCCCGCCGTGGACGGCATTGCAAATTGGGAAAGCATCAAGGCATTGCTCATACGATATCCTCCTCTAAGGCCATGTTAGCACTCGTGACCTACGAGTGCTAATGATGCCTAGAGTTCCAGAGAAAATCAATCGGGTATGCAGCCCCGGTGCGCGGGGCCACAGAAGAGCCCCCTATCGGCGCGGTTTGCGCACGGCCGGGCTGGCGCCCGCCCGTTTCACCACGCCGTCGAGCGCGTCGTCGAGCGTCGGGCGGTCCTCGCGGTAATAGAGGCCGAGGGCCGGCGTGGCGTCATTCATGGCTTCCCGCAAGGCCGCCAGCTTGTCGCTCGGATCGTGGTCGGCCGGGAGATCCCGGACTTTCATGCCCATATTGGCGTAGGTGCGGTGCGTCTTGTCGAAGGTGACGCAGGGCGAGACGATGTGCAGGTAGGAAAAGCCCCGGTGCGCCATCGCCTCGGCCACCATCTTGCGCAGATGCTCGGGCTTGCCGGCGTAGGACTGGCCAACCCAGGTGGCGCCGTAGGACAGCAGCAGCAGCAGCGGGTTGATCGGGCGGTCCGGATTCTCGTAGGGCGAGGTCGTGGTCTTGAAGCCTGTCGCCGAGGTCGGCGAGGTCTGGCCTTTGGTCAGGCCGTAGATGCCGTTGTCGAACAGCAAATAGGTGATGTCGAGGTTGCGGCGCGCGGCATGCGGGATGTGGCCACCGCCGATGGCGAAGCCGTCGCCGTCACCGCCGACCGCGACCACCGTCAGCGCCGGATTGGCGGTCTTGACGCCGGTCGCCACGGGCAGCGCGCGGCCATGCAGCGTGTGCATGCCGTAGGTGTTGAGGAAGAAGGGGAAGCGCGAGGAACAGCCGATGCCGGAGACCACGACCGCGTCTTCGTTGGGCACGCCCTGGTCGCACAAGGCCGTTGCCACGGCGTCGACGATGGAGAAGTAGCCGCAGCCCGGGCACCAGGTCGGCAGCGCCTTGGAGCGATAGCCGAGGCGGCCGCTGTCCTCGACTTCCTTGAGTTTTTCTTCCAGATAAACGGGACGTATGTCACCCATGGTGTTTCCTTTCAAGCCGCCTGCTGTTCGGTGGTCCGCCCTGCGAGGCGGCGGATTTCTGCCAGGATGTCGCCGACTTCCATCGGCTCGCACGGCACGCGCGCGAGGCGCGTCACCGGCCGCGGGATATGCGCCTGGAGGATGCCGGCGAACTGGCCCTGGTAATTGACTTCCGGGATCAGGACGTCGCCGCAGTCGGCCATGAAGGCGGCGACCGCTTCCGTAGGGAAGGGCGCGATCATCACCACTTTCATCGCCGCGCAGCGGATGCCTTCGGCGCGCGCCAGGATCATCGCCTCCAGCGCCTCGCCGAAGGTCGAGCCCCAGGCGATGACGCCGACCTCCACCTTGCCCTCGTCGCCGAAGCGCTTGGTGTGGGTGAAATCGGGATGCTTGAGCGCCAGTTGCAGCTTCTCGTGGCGCTTGCGGCTCATCGCCGCGTGGTTGTCCGGCTGGTCGTTGGGACGCCCCAACTCGTTGTGTTCGAGGCCGGTGGCGATGTGCATGCCGCCCTTCTGGCCCGGCACGGTGCGCGGACTGACGTTGTCGGCGGTCAGCGCATAGCGTTTGAAGCCTGCCGCATTGCCGCCGCGCGTGTCGGCGTAACTGTTCATGTCGGCTTCGAACGGCGGCTTGGCCGGGAAGGGTACGGTCTCGTAGCGGTTGGAGAGATAGAGATCGAGCAGCAGGATCACCGGCGTCTGGTAAGCCTCGGCCATTTCGAAGGCCTTGCCGGCGCAGCGGTAGCAGCCTTCGACATTGGTCGGGGCGATGACGATGCGCGGCGCATCGCCGTGGCCGCCGTAGACGGCGATGTTGAGGTCGGACTGTTCGGTCTTGGTCGGCAGGCCGGTCGAGGGGCCGCCGCGCTGGGAGACGAAGACGACGCAGGGAACCTCGGCGATGATGCCCAAGCCCAACATTTCCGACATCAGCGCCAGGCCCGGCCCCGAGGTCGCCGTGGCGGTGCGGGCACCGGCGAAACCGGCGCCGACGGTGGCCGAGATGGCCGCGATTTCGTCCTCGGTCTGCACCAGGCGCGTGCCGCGCTTGGGCATTTCGCTCGCCAGGCGCTCCATGATCGAGGTCGCCGGCGTGATCGGGTAGCCGAAGAAATTGTCGATCCCGGCGTCGAGCGCGCCGCGCACCACGGCGGCGTTGCCGCTGATCATTTCGACCGTGGCGCCGGCGCCCTTGGCCGGCGGCGGGCCGAAGTCGATGTCGTCGAGACGGAACCAGCGCGCGCCTTCCTCATAGCCGGCACGCAGGGCCGCCTCGTTCTTCTGCGCGATGTCGGCCTTGCCCTTGAACTTGCTGTTCAAGGCGCGCAGGAAGCCGTCGATCGACAGCCGGAACAGGCCGGCGATATAGCCGAGGACGACGATGTTGCGCGAACGCGCCGAGCCCGTGCTTTTCTCGGACAGTTCGCGGATCGGCACATGGTAGGGAATCTGACCCGGATCGATGTGGGCGCTGATGTGGGCGCCTTCGGCGAGCGGCGTCACCGAGCCGCTTTCGTAGATCACGGCACCCCACTCGCGCGCCTCGCTGACGTGCGGGATGGCGTGGCTGTCGTCGAGCGAGACCAGGACGTCGGATCGCGGCTTCAGCGAATAGGCCTGCTCGTCGGTCACGCGCAGCCGCGCGATGCACTTGCCGAAGCCGCGGATCTCGGCCGGATAAAGGTCGAAGCTGATGACGCGGTAGCCCATTTCCGCCATGGCGCGACGCAGGATGTCGCCGGCGGCGATGGTGCCGTCGCCGGCCGAGCCGACGATGGCGATCTGGATATCGGTGCTCATTATTGGTACTCCCAGAACGGCGACTGAATCTTGCCGTCTTTGCTCAAACGCAGGGTCTCGTCCTGGGGCGGTACCCAGGGTTCGTTGGCGCCGGTGATGTTGCGTGCCGCCAGCTCGCCCATGGCGCGCACGTTCTTCCAGCCGTGGTAGAAGCAGTAGCGATGCTCGCTGTCGGTCCAGATCTGGCAGACGTCGCCGGCGGCGTAGATGTTTTCGTTGGTGGTGCGCAGATTGGGGCTCACCAGCAGGCCGCGTTCGATATCGACGCCGGAGCCGAGCATGAAGTCGAGCGAAGGGGCGACGCCGAAGAAAGGCATGACCACGTCACCCGACAGATCGCTGCCGTTGCCGAAGGTGATACGCCTGGCGGCCAGTCCCTTGGCGCCCTTCTCGACGCCGGCGATGCCGCCGCGCTCCTGCGCCTCGACGACGACGATGCCCATCTTTTGCAGCGCCGCGACGTATTTCGGCCGTTCTTCCGGCGTTACCTCGTGCGGCCAGAAGGTGTAAGGGCCGGCGACCAGGGTGACGCGATGCCCGGTGTCGAGCAGCGTGCGCGCCAGGTCGAGGCCAATGGTGTCGCCGCCGAGCAGGATGGCGTGGCCCTTCTTCGGCAGGGCGTCCGCGACTTCGATGGCGTCGCGGAAGGCGCCGAAGCCGTGCAGCAGCGGGCGGAATTCCGACATGTCTTCGGGCAGGTAGGCACCGGCGCCGGAGGCCACCAGCAGGGAATCGAAATGGATCGTTTCCTTGTGTTCGAGCGTCAGCGTCTGCGCCGTGCTGTCGACGCCGACCACGCGCGTGGCGCGGCGCAGCGCAATGCGGTTGCGCCGGTAGTAGTCGGCCGGATAGATGATGAAGCGACGCCAGTCGCGCTCGCCGCGGAAGACGCGCGGCAGGTCGTAGCGGTTGAAAAAGGGCAGCCGGGAAATCGTGATCATGGTGATCCGGCTGTCCGGATCGCGCTCGCGCAGGGTTTCGGCGGCCTGGTTGCCGGCGACGCCGCTGCCGATGACGATATGATGGCGCACGTTAGAGCTCATCACGCTGTTACCTCCACTTCGGTCAGTTCGCAGCGCGAGATGGAAATGCACTTGACCGGGCACACGTTGTAGCAGGCGCCGCAACGTATGCATTGGTTGTTGTCGATCCAGATGGCGCCGATCTTGTTCCACTCCTTGGTCTCGATCAGCTTGCCGTAGGTGCCGTCGGCACCGATCTCGACGCCGCCGACGAGCTTGATGCAACTGCGCGGCGCCACTTCGATGCAGGCGCGGCAGTAGATGCAGCGGTCGACGTCGATCTGGTAGCGCAGATTGCACAGGTAGCAGCGCTTCGCTTCCTCGGCCGCCAACTTCCGGTCAAGGCCGGCTTCCACTTCGCAGGCCATCGACTTGACGCGCTTGCCGAGTGCCGCGGTCGGCATGTGCTGGCGCGGAATGAAGTCGTCGGCGCGTTCGCGCAGCGGCTTCGCCACGGGTTCGATGCTCACCACCTGGCGGTGGCGCTCGCGCCCCATCAGCCAGGCGTCGATGCGGCGCGCGATCTTGCGGCCGTGGCCGACCGACTGCACCACCGTCGATGCCCCGCTGACGTAGTCGCCGGCGGCGAAGACGCCGGGCTGCGAGGTCATGCCGTTGTCGCCGAGGCGCGCGTTCTTCCAGCGGTCGAGCTGCAGCGTCGTGTCGCTGAAGTCATGCGTCGTCTGCTGGCCGATGGCGATGATGACGGTGTCGCAGGGCTCGATGAACTCCGAGCCTTCGATCGGGATGGCGATGCGGCGGCCGCCTTCGCGCCAGCCGCCGAGACGGTTTTGGGCGAATTCGACGCCGGCCACCTTGCCTTCCGCGTCGAGCACGAACTTCATCGGCGAGCGCAGACCCTTGATGCGTACGCCTTCGCGCTTGGCCTCGAAGATTTCTTCCTGCGTCACCGGAATGTATTCCTCGGCGGTGCGGATGTGGATCGTCACTTCCTCGCCGCCCAGGCGCACCGCGACGCGGGCGCAGTCGAGCGCCGTGAAGCCGGCGCCGATCACGGCGACGCGCTTGCCGACGGACTTCTTGACGCCGCGATGCATGGCCACCAGGAAGTCGAGGCCGTATTCGATGCCCGGCACTTCGGTCGGCTCGCGCTTTTCCCACTCGTCCTTGAGCGGTATCGGCGTCGCCGCCGTGCAGCCGGTGGCGAGCAGCACCGCGTCGTAGTCGGCCAGCAGTTGCGACACCCGCACCTGGTCCGGCTCGTTGCCGACGGCGACGCCGGTGCGCAGTTGCACGCCCAGGCGCAGGGCATTGTGCAACTCGGTGTCGAGAATGTTGCGCGGCAGGCGGAACTCGGGGATGCCGTAGCGCAGCATGCCGCCGGGCTTCTCTTCGCGTTCGTAGATCACGACGTCGTGGCCGAACAGCGACAAATCGTGCGCTGCGGCGACGCCGGCCGGTCCGGCGCCGACGATGGCGATGCGCTTGCCGGTCGGCGCGTAGAGGCTCTCGGTGATGCGGTGGCCGGCGTCCTTGAGGTCGGCCGCCACCCGCTTCAGGTGGCAGATCGCCACCGGGTCGCCGTTGCCGGGCCAGCCGTGGCGGCAGGCGTCCTCGCAGGCGCGCGAGCAGACGCGTCCGAGCACGCCGGGCAGCACGTTGGCTTCGCGGTTGACCTCGTAGGATTCGCCGTAGTGGCTTTCGACGATGCTGCGGATGTAGGACGGAACGTTCGTGCCCGCGGGACAGGCGTTTTGACAGGGAACGTTCTGCTTGACCCAGCCGATGGCGCGCGGGTCGTCGGATACGAAAACGCTGCCCTCTGCAGCGGCAGACGCAGCGGCCGCGTCCGGCCGGAACGGCATATTGCCCATGATTTCTCCACTCTCGTTGGCGGCGCTCGATGGCGCCGCTCATTGTCGTCATCCCGCCGGACCGGAACATCCGGGCCCGGCGTTTGACGCCGCATCAACATACTTGATGGGGGGATCAAACCGTTGACCGAAGTCAAGGTTTGGCGAGATTGCCGGCGCGGCCCTCGGTGACGAAAGCGATCTTCGTGACGCCGTTCCGCTGCGCCGCCGCCATTACCGCGGTGACCGCCTCGTAACGCGTGGCCCGATCCGCCCGCAGGTGCAGTTCCGGGTTGCCGGCGCGGGCGGCGGCGAAGCGGATGTCGAGCGCGTCGAGCGCCACCGCCTCGCCGTTCCAGAAGAACTGCCCGGCGCCGTCGATGGCGAACTGGATCACGGCCGGCTTGTCGTCGAGCCGGTTGCTATCGACCTTCGGCAGGTCCACCGGCACGGCCTGGTGGAACAGCGGTGCGGTAATGATGAAAATCACCAGCAGGACCAGCATCACGTCCACCAGCGGCGTCGTGTTGATTTCGGCCATCGGCTGCTGGCAGCCGGATTCGAAGCTTCCGAAGGACATGGCGCGATCTCCTAGGCCGGCCGGCCGCCGCGGATCGCCTGCAGGCTGGCCGTGCGCGTACCGGTGGTCAGATAGGCGTGCAGGTCGTGGGCGAAGCCGTCGAGCTGGGCGAGGACGATACGGTTGGCGCGGGTACAGGCGTTGTAGGCAAGCACGGCCGGAATGGCGACGAAAAGGCCGCCGGCGGTCATGATCAGGGCCTCGCCGACCGGCCCGGCAACCTTGTCGAGCACGACCTGGGTGGCGCCGGCGAGGCCGACCAGGGCATGATAAAGCCCCCATACCGTGCCGAAAAGACCGATGAACGGCGCGGTCGACCCGACCGAGGCGAGGAAGGTGAGGCCGTGCTCGATGCCGGCCTGCGCCTTGACGATCTGGCTGCGCAGCGCCCGCGTCACCGATTCGCTGACGTTGAGGCCGGCGCCGATGCTGCGGTCGGCGTTGCGGTCGAAGGACTGGGCGGCGAAGGCGCCGACCATGGCGAGCTGGGCGAAGACGCCGCTGCGGTCTTCGGCCTTCAGCGCTTCGACCGCTTCGGGCAGCGAGTGGGCCGACCAGAAGGCGGTCATGGCGCGGTCGTGCCAGCGGCCGGCGCGCCACTGGCCGAGGCCCTTGCGCAGGATCACCATCCACGACGCCACCGAGAGCAGGAACAGCAGCAGGGCCACCGCCTGGGTGACGAGGTCCGCCTGGGACCAGAAATGGGCGAGGCCGAGTTGTGTCTGCATGATGACTCCTAGTCGAGCTTGAAGACGATGGGCACGACGGCCCAGGATTCGATGGCGGCCTCGCCGCGTCTGGCGGGGACGAAGCGCCACTTGAGGACCGCCTCGCGGGCGGCGGCGTCGAGGCGGACGAAGCCGCTCGACTGCTTGACGTCGATTTCCAGCGGCGCGCCTTCGCTGCTGACCCGCACGCGCAACAGCACCTTGCCTTCCTCGCCGGCGCGGCGCGAAAAGACCGGGTAGACCGGCTTGGGATTGTGCAGGTAGTCGGCGTCGAAGGCCGCGGCGGTAAGCACTGGCGCCGGCGGCGGTGCAACCGCTTCCACTCGCGGTGGCGCCGGCGGCTGTGGCGCCACGACGAAGTTCGCGGTTGCCGGCGTCTCTGCGGCGGCGGCCAGCACTGGCGGCGGCGCTGGGCGCGGCAGCGCGGGCGCCTGCGGCGGCAAAGGCCGCGGCGGTTTCGGCGTCGCGGCGGGAGGCGGCTCGATCAGGCGCACCACCAGTTCCTGCACGGCGTCGCGCACCTGCGGCCGGGCGGCCAGGCTTGCCAGGGCGACGACCAGGAGCAGATGGCCGGCGGCGACCAGCGCGAAGCGGGCCGCGCGCCGCGCGGCGGGCTCCTGCGGCGCGAACGGGTCGCTCCAGAGCGCGGGCGGCAGTTCGCGCACTTCGTTCATGGCTTCAGCCCACGGCCGGCGCCGAAATTGCGGGCCAGCCACTGCTGCAGTTCGGCCTCGGCGACGGCGCCGCTGAAGGCCGCGGACTTGTGGTCGCGGTCGAACAGGTAGGTGCGCGGCATTTCGCCGCCCCAGCGCCGGTCGATCTCGAAGCGCAAGCGCTCGGGCGCCGCGTCGCCGAAAACCCAGGTATCCCGCTGCGCCAGGCCGGTGGCGGCGAGCAGGGCGGCGACGTGCTGGCTGTCGCCCAAGCTGTCGGTACTGACCACCACCAGGTCGACGGCGGGACGCGCTTTCGCCAGTGCCGCGAGTTGACGCAGCGTGCCCTTGCAGTGGGGACAGTCGAGGCTCCACAGCGTCAGGACGAAGGGCCGTCCCTGGCGTTCCTGAAGCAGGCGCGCCATGTCGCCGGGGACGAAGGGCCGCAGTTCCGCGGCGCCTGCCCAGGCGGCGAACAGCAACGCGCCGGCCAGCAGCAGGAATCGCTTCATGGCGTGGCCTCCGCGACTGCGAGCGGAATCAGGCGATAGCCTTCGGCCAGCGTCGCCCAGGACAGGTAGGCGCGGTCGCGCCAGGCGATCAGCCGCGGATGGTCGGAAGCGTCGGCGGCCGTCGCCGCGCTGCGCGGCGCCGACCAGCGCCGGCCGCCGTCGGCGGATTCCATCACGCTGACGACCGTGCGCTCGCCGTCGAAGGCCTTCCAGGCCAGCAGCACGCGGCGGCCGAGGATCAGCAGGGCCGGATGGGCGGCGTTGGCGGCTCCGAAGCGCATCGGCGCGCCGAGCGGCCTGCCGTCCGGTCGCCAGGCGCCGTAGAACAGGCCCGGCACCCCGTCGGCCTGGTTGAACCAGGCGCCGTGGCGCGTGCCGTCGGCGCCGATCGCCAGGTCGGGGCCGTGATGCGGGCAGGCATTGACGCGCCAACCCTCGTGCGTCGCCCGCGCCGGCGCCTTGTCGTCCGCCAGGCCGCCGATGCGCGCCAGCGCATGGTCGCGCGTGCCGTCGGCGAAGGTGTGGCGCCAGAAGGCGACCGCAGCGCCGTCCGTATCGGAAGCCAGCGCGATGCGGCAGCATTCGCAACTGTGCGCGGCGAGGCGGCGGTTGGGCTCGAAGCTGGCGCCGCCGTCGGCGGAAACGGAGTAGTAGATCGCGGCGCCGCGATGGTCCTGGCCGGCGCGCTTGGCGGCTTCGAGATCGCGCTTGTCGATCCAGGCGACGGTGAGGCGGCCGTCGGCAGCAACGTGCAGCGACTGGAAACGATGGGTGATCGCCTCGCGATTGTCGTTGACCGTCAGCGGCGCGGCGAACGTCCTGCCGCCGTCGTCGGAGTGGGCGAAGCGGACGTGGCCCGCATACGGCTGCGGCAAGGGCGACGTCCAGGCGACGTAAATGCGGCCCTGGCCCGCCAGCGCGATTTCCGGACGCTGCTCACCCTCGGCGGCGACGGCTTCCGGCGCCGCATTGACGCGCACCGCCGGCGCGAAGCTGGCGCCCTGGTCGTCCGAGGCGTCGACGACGACGTGGCCCTCCGTCAGGCGCACGCGCCAGAGCCGGCCATCGTCGTCGAAGGCCGCGCTGGTGGCGAGCTGCGCGCGCAGCTTGGGCTCGGCCGCCCCGGCCGCGGTCGTCAGCAGCAGCAAGAAAAGCGCGGCGCCGGCGGAAAGTCGGATCATGTCGGCGCCGCTACCACTTCGCTTCGATGCCGACGTAATAGCTGCGCGGCAGGCCCGGCGCATAGACGGCGGTATTGGAACTGACCGAGGCGCTGTCGGCGTAGCGTTTGTCGGCGAGATTCATGATGCGGCCGAAGACGGACAGGTTCTTCTGCGGCGCATAGCTCGCGCGCAGGTTGAGCAGGTCGTGCCCCGGATACTTGCCGTAGGTCGGCGAGTTCGACGCCTCCAGCCAGTAGGAACCGATTTTCACCCATTCGATCTGCACCATGGCGCCGTCGCTGGGGCGCCAGGTGAGGCGCGTGTTGGCGATGAGGCGCGGCGCCGCTTCCATTTCCTTGCCGCTGAGATCCGCTGTCGACGTCACCCAGTTCTTGTAGCTGTGTTTGGCGTAGCTCGCCGCCGCGTCGAAGCGCCAGCGTTCGGCGAAGGACTTGCCGAGGCCGAGTTCGAGGCCGCGGTGCCCGGTTCTGCCGCCGTTCACCGTCACCGTCGCGTTGGTCGCCAGGTCGCGTTGGCTGAGGATGTCGTCGCGCTTGGTCAGGAGGTAGCCGACGACGTCGTAGTTCCAGCCATCGACGTGGCCGCGCAGGCCCAGCTCCTGCTGGTCGGCCTTGATCGGTTTCAGCGCCAGGGCGTCGAGGGCCTTGGCCTGGGCGCGGGCGGCGCTCGTGTCGCTGCCGGCACGGAACAACTGGCTCTCCGACGGCGCGCGGAAGCCGTGATTGAAGGACACATACAGATGGTGGGCCGGCGCCAGGGCGAAGGTCGCGCCCAGCTTCGGGCTCAAGTGCGAGTAGCTGGCCGCGGTGTTCGCGCTTTGGTAGTAGTTCCTCGCGCCGACCGCAAGGTTGCCCGCGGCCAGCCGGTTATTGAGGTCGTAATGCAGGGAATCGCTGCGCAAGCCGGCGGTGATGCGCAGGCGTGCGGTGGGCGAGATCTCGCCGTGGACATAGGGCGAGGCGCTCTTGTAGGTGACTTCGTAATCGTAAATGCGCGCGCCGACCGTGTAACCGGTGTAATTGCGGTCGGCGCCTGCGCCGGTCGAAGTCAGGGTCAGGCCATCCTCCGCGCGCCGGCCGGGGCTGTAGTCGATATCGACGCCGAGGATCAGGCGCGCGCGCATGACCTCCGGAAAGTCCCGGCGCCATTTCGCCATCAGGCCGTAGGAGCGGACGTCGGTCTTTTCGATGCGCGGGTCCGAACTCAGGTTGTAGGAGCCGTTCAAGTCCATGCGGTTGTTGCGGACGTAGGGCGTGAGCGAAAGCTGGCTGGCGGGGCCGAGATCCTTGTCGAGATTGGCCGAGAGTCGGAACGCATCGACCTTGCGATAGGCGATGGCGAAGTTGTTCTTGGTCGGGTTGTTCACGTAGTCGTTGTAGATCAGTGCCGAATTGGCGCCGGTCTGCTGATCGATATGGGTGATGCCGAGGATCGTTTTCAGCGCCGCGTCGGCGCCCGGCGCGTAGTCCCAGCGCAGGTTCGCGCTTTGCCGGTCGTAGGCGGTGGTCTGCCGCCAGCCGTCGGTATGCGAGAGATTCACGTCGCCGCGCACGCCGCCGGCGTCGCCCCAGCCGCTGTCGGCGCTGCCCAGCAGGCGCCACCAGCCGTGGCTGCCGGCTTCGCCCGAGAGCGCCGCGCCGCGCCGGTCGGCGGGGACGGCGGAGAGAATGTTCACGATGCCGCCGATGGCGTCCGAGCCGTACAAGGCGGTGCCGGGGCCGCGCACCACCTCGATGCCGCCGGCCGACGGAATGTTCACCTCGTAGAGCGCATTGTGGTTGAAGAAGCCCGTTGCCCGGATCGGAATGCCGTCTTCGAGATACAGGTAGAGCGGGCTCGTCGTGAACGGTTGGCGGATCGCTGTCGTGTGGCCTTCGCCGTTGGTGACCGCCACCGCCACCCCCGGCACCTGGCCGAGGATCTGCTGCGGATGGGCCGGGCCGGTCAGTTTGATGTCTTGCGCCTTGACGACGCCGACTGAAGCCGGCGTTTCCGCGAGCGCGGCCTTCTCGCGCGTGCCGGTGACCGTGACGTCCGACAGCGCCGGTGCGGCGGCCTGGACCTCGCAGCTAAGGGCGAGGGCAACCGCAACGGCGACCAAGGTTCTATTCATTTCGATTGCCCTTCTCTCGGTGGGTAAATTTTTATGGAAAAACAATGAACTACGTGCGGCGGAATTGTAGGGAGGGTGCCCTGCAAATGGAATGCGACAAAGTGTCGCAGTCAGCGTCGACATCGGACAAATTGCCGCATGCGACGTCATGTCGCATGCCGACGGCGTAATGCGTTTCTAGAATCGGCCGCTTCGAAGATTCTTACGGAGCATCCCAAAATGAAGCGGTGTATCGCCTCCTGCAACGCGCTCGTCGTCCTTGCCGCCACCGCCTTGCCGGTCCTCGCGCAGGAAACCAGACTCGGTGAGGTCCTGGTCACCGCAACGCCCGAGGAACAGGCGGCGACGACGCGCAAGGGCGCCGACCTCTACGGCGGGCGGGCGCGCAGCAGCGATAGCGCCATGCTGCTCGACGACATCCCCGGCGTCAGCCTCTACGGCGCCGGCGGCGTCTCCAGCCTGCCGGCGATCCACGGTCTGGCGGACGACCGGCTGCGCATCAAGGTCGATGGCATCGAGACGATTTCGTCCTGCCCGAACCACATGAATTCCCCGCTTTCGTATATCGACCCGACCGCAGTCGGCAGCGTCAAGGTCTATGCCGGCCTCGCGCCCGTGAGCGTCGGCGGCGACAGCATCGGCGGCGCCGTCGTCGTCGAAGCGGCGCTCCCGCCGTTTGCCGCGCCCGGCCAGGGCAGCCTGATGCAGGGCGAAGCCGGCGCCTTCTACCGCAGCAACGGCAATGCCAATGGCGCCAACCTGGCGGCGACCTACGCGACCGAGTCGCTCAGTCTCACCTACACCGGGGCGACGACGGAGTCCGCCAACTACAAGGCCGGCGGCAACTACCAGAAGTTCCGCATGAGCGGCGTCGCGCCCGCCGTTCCCGCCGACGTCGTCGGCTCCACCGCCTACCGGTCGCGCAACCATACGCTCGGGCTGGCGCTCAAGGGCGACAAGCATCTCGTCGAAGCCAAGCTGGGCTACCAGGACATTCCCTATGAGCTCTACCCGAACCAGCGCATGGACATGCTCAACAACGTGGCCCATCGCTTCAGCTTGCGCTATCTCGGTCAACTCGACTGGGGCGCGCTGGAGGCGCGTGCCTACCGCGAGACGGTCGACCACTACATGGATTTCGGCAAGGACAAGATGTACAACTACGGCGCCCTGACGCCGCCGACCAACACGACCGGCGCCACCTACCAGGTCAACGGCATGCCCATGTACACCCAGGGCATCACGAGCGGCGCTTCGGTCAAGGCCGACGTCGCCCTGACCCCCAGCGACCTGCTGCGCGTCGGCGCCGAGATGCAGACCTACCGCCTCGACGACTGGTGGCCTCCGTCGCCGGACTGCGGCGTCGGCAACTGCATCGGCGGCATGGCGCCGCTGACATTCTGGAACATCAACGGCGGCAAGCGCGACCGGACGGGCCTGTTCGGCGAGTGGGAAGCCAAGTGGAGTCCGCAGTGGCTGACGCTGGCGGGAGTCCGCATCGAGACCGTGAAGGCGGACACCGGCCCGGTGACCGGCTACTTCACTTCCACCACGCCGCTGGTCAACAACCTGGCCATGATGATGCGGACGATGTACGAGGCCAGCTCCGTCGGCACACGCGCCGCCTTCAACGCCATGGACCGCGCCCGCACGGATCGCAATCTCGATTTCACGCTGCTGGCGCGCCATACGCCGGACGACCAGCGCACTTACGAATTCGGCCTGGCCCAGAAGACGCGGTCGCCGAACCTTTACGAGCGCTACTCGTGGTCGACCAACGGCATGGCCCTCGAAATGAACAACTTCGTCGGCGACGGCAACGGCTATCTCGGCAATCCCGACCTGAAGCCCGAGGTCGCGCACACGCTGAGCTTTACCGGCGACTGGCACGGCGCCCAGGACACCGAGCTGAAGGTCACCCCGTATTACACGCATGTCAGCCGCTACATCGACGCCGTGCGGATCGCCGGCAACATCTCGATGTACGTCAATGGCGTCCTGACCTCCGTTCCCAATGCCACGCTGGCGAACGGCTACGTCAAGCTGCAATATGCCAACCAGTCGGCGCGCCTCTACGGCATCGACGTTTCCGGGAAAATGCCGCTGGCGAAAACGGAACTAGGCGACTGGAGCCTCAAGGGCCTGCTCAACTACACAAGCGGCAAGAACCTCGACACCGGCGACAATCTCTACAACATCATGCCGCTCAACGCCAAGCTCACTGTCGCGCAGAAGCTCGGCGGCTGGGACAACGGCATCGAAATCGTCGGCGTCGAAGCCAAGGCCAGGGTATCCGCGGTCCGCAACGAGATGAAGACGCCCGGCTACGGCCTCATCAACTTGCGCGCCAGCCACTCCTGGAAGCAGGTGCGCATCGACTTCGGCGTCGAGAACCTGTTCAACCGGCTCTACTACCTGCCCCTCGGCGGTGCCTACACCGGACAGGGCGCGACGATGTCCCTTGATCGGGAGGTCGGTACCGTCGCCACCAACGGCGGCAATGCGACCACCTGGGGCACCGCTGTTCCTGGTGCGGGCCGTTCGCTCTATGCCGGCGTGAACTTCAAGTTCCGCTAGCCAAAACCGGCCGGCTCGGCCGGCCCCGCAGGGCCGCCCCCAGGGGCGCCAGTCACTTACCGGAGCTACTAAGACTGCCTTAAGCCTCGCCGGCAAGTATTGGAAATATCCAATACTTGCGACGAGGGGAAACATGCCGATTAGCGCAGCGCTGGCGAGAATCCAGGCCTGGGAATTGGGATCGATGCGGGAACAGCCCAAAGTCAAACACCTGATGGGGGGGCGCGCGACCCGCTATCCGACAAAAATGTTGCGCTACTGGTTCGTGCATAACCTGATCCGCGAGCAGGCGCACCGCCTCGGGCGTCCGGTGCGCATTTGCGAAATCGGCGTCGACCGCGGGCAATTGCCCCACTTCGTTCGCGATGCCGGCTTTGCCGATGTCGCGGCCTGGGACGCGGTGGATTACCGCCTGCGGCCGGAGCTTGGCGACGCCCGCTATACGCGGCAAATTCAGGCCGATGTCGATCAGCCGGATTTTCGGCTCGATCAGACCTATGACGTGATTATCGTCTTGCACCTGCTGGAGCACTTGTTCGAACCGGAAGTCCTGACCGAAAAACTGGTTTCCTCGCTTGCCGCCGACGGCATCCTGATCGGCGGATTCCCCGTGACGCCCGACACTTTCCAGCCTTGGTGGCAGCGTCGCCTGCGTCGTCGCATCGATCGCTCCGATGCCAATTTCGGACACGTCAGCGTGTTCTCGACCCTGCGCGTGCAGCGCATGGCACATGCCGCCGGCCTGAAGCCGGAATTCATTTCGGGCGCTTTTCTGCTGCGCAAGACCGGCGCCTTCATCGAGAATTTTCATTTCTGGACGCGGCTGAACCTGATGTGGGGTGCGCTCTTCCCCTCCCTCGGCGGCGAACTGTATTGGTCCTTGCGCCGTCCGACGCGCTGACGGGGGCTAGTCCTTCAGGTGCTGCTGCAGCGACAGCGACGCGCCCAGTCCGCCGAGTACGGCCGCCGCCGCCAGCAAGGCGAAGGAATCGACGCGGTCGAGCGGCCGCAGCGTGAAGTCCAGGCTGTAGAGGCGGGCTAGTTCGCCGATGGGAGCGGCGAGCCAAAGCGCGGCGAGCCTGACGATGACCCAGGCGACGGCACCGCCGAGCAGTCCCTGCAACACCCCGAAGTAGTGGAAGGGCCGGCGGATATAGCCGTCGGTGGCGCCGAGCAGGCGGCTGACCTCGATCTCGGCGCGCTGCGTCAGCACTTGCAGGCGGATGGTGTTGAAGGTGATTGCCACCAGGCCGACGGCGAGTAGCAGACCGAGCAGCAGCACGCCGGTGCGGCCGAGCTTGAGCAGGGCGTCGAGGCGGCGTACCCAGGCCGAGTCGAGCTGCACGTGCTCGACGCGCGGCAATTTTTTCAGTTCCTTCGCCAGCGCTTCCATGGCGGCCGGCGCGTCGTCCTGCGGGTCGATGACGAAGGCGTCGGGGAAAGGATTCCGCGGCAGCACCTCGATGACCTCGCCCAGGCCTTCGGCCGCCTTCATGCGCGCCAGCGTGTCTTCGCGCGGCACGAAGCGCGCGGCCTTGACGCCGGGGTTGTTCTTCAGCCGCGTCTCGATTTCGCTGGCGGCGGCGCGCGTTGCGTCGAGCGCCATGAACAGCGAAATCTGCGGCGTCGGCGCCGCGCTCGACGCCAGTTGCAGCGCATTGGCGACCAGCATCTGCCCGCCGGCCGGCAGCGCCAGGGCGATGCCGATCGCCAGCAGCGAGAGCAGCGTGTTCACGGGCGTCGCCGCCAGCCGGCGCAGGGCCAGCGCCAGGGCATCGCGGTGCTGATGCAGCCAGGCCATCATGATGCCGCCACCGCGCCGTGATCGAGCACGATCCGGCGCGCGTCCGGAAACAGGGTGGGATCGTAGGTCGCAACCACCACGCTGACGCCGACCTGATGGAAGTCGCGGAAGATCTGCGCCACGTCGCGCGCCGTCTCCGGGTCGAGGTGGGCGGTCGGCTCGTCGGCGAGCAGCAGATTGGGGCGGCCGACCACGGCCCGCGCGATGGCGAGGCGCTGCTGTTCGCCGCCGGACAGCGCGATCGGCAGCGCCTTCTCGCGGTCGAGCAGGCCGACCTTGTCGAGCGCCGCACGCACGCGCTTGGCCGCTTCCCGCGGCGGAAAGCCGGCGATGGACAGCGGCAGCATGACGTTCTCGAAAATATTGCGGTCGAACAGCAGCTTCTGGTCCTGGAACACCAGGCCGAGGTTGCGGCGCAGGTAGGGAATCGCCGCGCGCTTGAGTGCCCCGACGTTTTGTCCATTGACGACCACGGCGCCGCCGCTCGGCTGTTCGACGGCGGCGACGAGCTTCAGCAGCGTCGACTTGCCGGCGCCCGAATGGCCGCTGATGACCGCCAGTTCTCCGTCGGCGATGCGGAAATCGACGTCGGTCAGGGCATTGATGCCCGGTGGGTAGCGTTTCGAGACGTGGCGGAATTCGATCATGAACCGCTGTCGAACAGCGCCGCGACGAATTCCTTGACCCGGAAGGGCTGCAAGTCGGCGATGCCTTCGCCGACGCCGATGTAGCGCACCGGCTTCGGGCACTGGCGCGCGATCGCCGCCAGCACGCCGCCCTTGGCCGTGCCGTCGAGCTTGGTGACGACGAGGCCCGTCACGCCGATGGCCTTGTCGAACGCCTTCACCTGCTGCACCGCGTTCTGGCCGATGTTGGCGTCGAGCACCAGCAGCACCTCGTGCGGGCCGGAGGGATCGGCCTTTTGGATAACGCGCCGCACCTTGGCGATTTCCTCCATCAGGTGCAGTTGCGTCGGCAGGCGGCCGGCGGTGTCGGCGAGCACGATGTCGATGCCGCGTGCGCGTGCGGCGTTGATGGCGTCGAAGACGACCGCGGCCGGATCGCCCGATTCCTGACTGATCACGGTGACGTTGTTGCGGCGCCCCCATTCGGCGAGTTGTTCGCGCGCCGCGGCGCGGAAGGTGTCGCCGGCGGCGAACAACACGCTCTTGCCGTCGTCGTGGAACTGATGGGCGAGCTTGCCGATCGAGGTCGTCTTGCCGGCGCCGTTGATGCCGGCGATCATGACGATGAACGGCCGGTGCGTCGTCACGTCGAGCGGCTGCTCCAGCGGCGCCAGCAGGCGTTCGAGTAGGGCGACGAGGGCCAGGCGCAACTGTGCCGGAGTTTCGAGTTTGTCGCGTTTGACCTGGGCCTTGAGTTCTTCGAGCAGCCAGGTCGTGGCGTCGATGCCGCAGTCGGCCATGAGCAGCGTCGATTCAAGCTCTTCCAGCAGCTCGGCGTCGATTTTCGCGCGGCTGAACAGCTCGCCGAGCGGCGTGTTGAGGGCGCTGCGCGTCTTGGCGAGGCCGGCCTTGAGGCGCTGCGCCCAGGTGCCGCTTGCCGGAGTCGCGGCGGGGGCTGGATTGTCTTTTTTCAGGAAACCAAACATGGGGAGCAGGTGTCACAAGCGGTGCCGCGCTATCATGTGCGGCTCAAAAATCATTCTAACAGAAGCCCTTACACAGACATGAGACGAGCCCTCGCTATTGCGGCGCTGCTGGCCTTTGCCGGCGCTGCGGCCGCCAATCCCTTCGAAAAGCAACTGTCCAACGGCCTGCGCGTCATCGTCAAGGAAGACCGGCGCGCGCCGACGGCGGTGCATATGATCTGGTACCGCGCCGGCGCCATGGACGAGCACGACGGCAATTCCGGCCTCGCCCACGCGCTCGAGCACATGATGTTCAAGGGCACGCAGACGATGGCGGCGGGCGAATTCAACCGGCGCGTCGCCGAAGCCGGCGGCCGCGACAATGCCTTCACCAGCCAGGACTTCACCGCCTATTTCCAGATCGTGCCCAAGCGCGCGCTGCCGCAGATGATGGCGCTGGAGGCCGATCGCATGAGCAATCTGAAAATCACAGCCAAGGAATTCGCCTCCGAGATCAAGGTGGTGATGGAAGAGCGGCGCATGCGCACCGAGGACAACCCGCAGGCGCGGGTCTACGAGGCGCTTGGTTCGGTCGCGTTTCAGGCCCATCCCTACCGCCGGCCCGTCATCGGCTGGATGGACGACCTCGAACACATGACCTGGCAGGACGCCCGCGACTGGTACAAGCGCTGGTACGTGCCGAACAACGCCTATGTCGTGGTCGTCGGCGACGTCGATCACGCGGAAGTCTTCCGGCTTGCCGCCAAGACTTACGGCAAGCTCAAGCCGCGCGCCCTGCCCGAACGCAAGCCGCAGAACGAGCCGCAGCAGACCGGCATCAAGCGCCTCGTCGTCAAGGCGCCGGCCAAGCTCGCCTATCTGTCGATGGCCTGGAAAGTGCCCAAGCTGAAGGATGTGGACAAGGATCGCGATCCCTATGCGCTCGAAGTGCTGGCGGCGGTGCTCGACGGCCACGACGCCGCCCGCTTTGCGCGCAATCTGGTGCGCGAGCAGAAGGTGGCGCAATCGGCGGGCAGCCAGTACGACGCCATGGTGCGCGGCGAAAGCCTGTTCGTCGTCGGCGGCCAGCCGGGCGAGGGCAGAAGCGCGGCCGATCTCGAAGCGGCGCTGCGTGGCGAAATCAAGCGCATCCAGGACGAGGGCGTCGCCGACGAGGAACTGGCGCGCGTCAAGGTCCAACTCGTCGCGTCCCAGGTGTACAAGCGCGACTCGATGATGGCGCAGGCGATGGAAATCGGCGGTCTCGAGGCCGCCGGCTACCGCTGGCAGGACATCGACAAGAACATCGAAAAGCTGCGCAGCGTCACGGCGGCCGAAGTGCAGGCCGTGGCGAAGCAGTACTTCAAGGACGACACCCTGACGGTGGCAGTGCTCGAACCGCAGCCGGTGGACAAAGCCGCGACGCGGAAGTCCTCGTTCGCGGTGCGTCATTAAGGGAGCGGTACGACAATGAAAAGAATCGCCATCGCCTGCCTCGCACTGCTCAGCGTTTGCGCCGCCCATGCCGGCGTCAGGATCGAACACTGGGTCGCCCCCTCGGGCGCCCGCGTCTTCTTTGTCGAAACCCACGCCCTGCCCATCCTCGACGTGCAGGTCGATTTCTCCGCCGGTTCGGCCTACGATCCGCCGGGCAAGACGGGCGTGGCGGCGATGACGCGCGGCCTGCTCGACGCCGGCGCCGGCGGCATGGACGAGGAGAAGATCGCCGGCCGCATCGTCGATCTCGGCGTGCGGCTGTCCGGCTCCGGCGATCACGACCGCGCCGGGCTTAACCTGCGTACCCTGTCGGCCAAAAGCGAACGCGACGCCGCACTCGACCTGCTGCGTACGCTGCTGAGCCAGCCGTCGTTTCCCGAAGCGCCCCTGGCGCGGGAAAAGACGCGCAGCATCGCCGCCATCCAGGAGGCCGATACGCGGCCGGACAGCCTTGCCGCCAAGCGGTTCGCCGCCGCCATCTACCCCGGCCATCCCTACGGCGCCAGCCCCACGGCGGATAGCATCGGCCGCATCGCGCGCGATGACCTCGTCGCCTTTCATCGCGACCACTATGCGGCCACGCGCGCGGTGATTTCCATCATCGGCGACGTCAGCCGCGCCGAAGCCGAAGCGATCGCCCTGCGCCTCACCGACGCCTTGCCGCCCGGCGTCGCCGCGACGGAACTGCCCGCGGTCAAGAACCCGGCGCGGGAAACCGTCAAGGTCGCGCATCCGGCGACGCAAGCCCACATCCACGTCGGCCTGCCGGCGCTGAAGCGTGGCGATCCCGACTTCTATGCCCTGCAGGCCGGCAATTACAGCCTGGGCGGCGGCGGCTTCGTCTCGCGCCTGATGAAGGAAGTGCGCGAGAAGCGCGGCTATGCCTACAGCGTCTATTCCTACGTCGCGCCGCGCAAGCTCGAAGGGCCGTTCGAGATGGGCTTGCAGACTCGGCGCGAACAGGCCGACGCCGCGCTCAAGGTGGCGCAGGACGTGCTCGCCGAATTCCTCGCCCAGGGGCCGACCGAAAAGGAACTGGCGGCCGCGAAAAGGCACCTGATCGACGGCTTCAGTCTGCGCGTCGACAGCAACGCCAAGCTGCTCGGCTATCTGGCGGTGATCGGTTTCTACGATCTGCCGCTGAGCTACCTCGACGACTTCCCGAAAATGATCCAGGCGCTGACCGTCAAGGACGTGCGCGCCGCCTTCCAGCGCCACGTCAAGCCCGAGCACCTCGTCACGGTGATCGTGGCGGGGGACTGATTCCGGGTGTCGCGCCTCCGCATCACCGGCGGCGAATGGCGCAGCCGGCTCGTCAAGGTCATCGATGCGCCGGGTCTGCGCCCGACGCCCGACGCCGTGCGCGAAACCCTGTTCAACTGGCTGGGTCAGGACTTGAGCGGGCTGGCCTGCCTCGACCTGTTCGCCGGCAGCGGCATCCTCGGCTTCGAGGCGGCGTCGCGCGGGGCGGCGGGCGTGAGCCTGGTCGAGGCCGATCCGCGCGTCTTCGCCATGTTGCGGCAGCAGGCCGCCACTTTCGATTGCAAGCGCCTGGAGTTGCTGCGCGCGGATGCGCTAAAATTCGCCGCTTCGGCCGCCGCGGCGGGACGCAGGTACGACCTGATCTTCCTCGATCCGCCTTACCGGCAGGGCTGGCTGGACCGGATCGCGCCGCAGTTGGCGTCCCTGGCGCAACCCGGCATGCGGATATATGCGGAAGCGGAGCATGCGCTGGAAGCCTTGGGCGATTGGCGCACCGTCAAGCAGGGCAAGGCCGGACAGGTTTTCTACCATTTGCTGGAAAGAGCATGAGCCACAACACCGCGGTCTATCCCGGCACTTTCGATCCGCTGACGCGCGGGCACGAGGATTTGGTGCGGCGCGCCGCGAAGCTGTTCGACCGCGTCATCGTCGGCATCGCCGAGAGCCGCTCGAAGAAGCCCTTCCTGGCCCTCGAAGAGCGCGTGAGCGTGGCGCGCACCCTGCTCGCCGGCTATCCCAACGTCGAAGTCCACGGCTTCGACTGCCTGTTGATGGACTTCCTGCGCGCGCACCAGGCCGGCATCATCCTGCGCGGACTGCGCGCCGCCTCCGACTTCGAATACGAGTTTCAAATGGCGGGAATGAACCGCAACCTCTACCCCGATGTCGAAACGGTATTCCTGACGCCGGCCGAGCAGTACATGTTCATCTCGGCGACGATGGTGCGTGAAATCGCCTCTCTCGGCGGCGACGTTTCGAAATTCGTTCAACCGCTGGTGGTCGAACTGCTGACCAAGAAGATTCAACCCCGATAGACAAGGAAACATCATGGCCCTGATCATTACCGACGAGTGCATCAACTGCGACGTGTGCGAGCCCGAGTGCCCGAACAACGCTATTTCCCAAGGCGACGAGATTTATGTCATCGACCCGGACAAGTGCACGGAATGCGTCGGCCACTTCGATACGCCGCAATGCCGCGAGGTCTGCCCGGTCGATTGCATCCCGCAGGACCCGAGCCGCGTCGAGTCGAAGGATCAGTTGATGGCGAAATTCAACAAGCTGACTGCAAAATAACTACTTCTGGCAGCGCGGGCAGTAGTAGGTGCTGCGCTGCCCCTGCCGGATCGCCTTGATCGGCGTGCCGCAAACCGCGCAAGGAAGCCCCGCGCGGTCATAGACGCGGTGGCGCGTCTGGAAGCAGCCGAGTTCCCCGTCGGCGTGCGAAAAATCGCGCAGGCTGCTGCCGCCGGCGGCAATCGCCGCGCGCAGGATCTTGCGGATCGCCGGCACCAGCAGGTCCAGACGCCGCGGCGAGACCCGGTTGGCTTCGCGGCGCGGATCGACGCCGGCGAGGAACAGGCTTTCCGCGGCGTAGATGTTGCCGATGCCGACCACCAGATGCGCGTCCATCAGCGTCGGCTTGATCGCCGCACGCCGATCGGCCAGCGCCGCTGCGAGCCAGTCCGCGCTGAACGCGCGCGACAGCGGTTCGACGCCGAGCGCGGCGAGCAGGGGGTGCGCGGCGGGATCGCCCTCGATCCAGAGCAGGGCGCCGAAACGGCGCGGGTCGCGCAGGCGCAGCGCCGTGCCGCCGAAGACGAGGTCCACATGGTCGTGCTTTTCCGGCGCGCGCCGCGCCGGCACCAGGCGCAGGCTGCCGGACATGCCCAGGTGCAGCAGCAAGTGGCCGCAGCCGAAGTCGAACAACAGATACTTGCCGCGCCGCCCTACCGACTTCAGGGGTTCTCCGCCGATACGCCGCGCCAGATCCTGCGGCAGCGGGTAGCGCAGCGCCGGCACGCGCAGTTCGGCGTGAGTTAACTGCTTGCCGGCGAGCTGCGGTTCGACGGCGCGGCGGGTGACTTCAACCTCAGGGAGTTCAGGCATTTCGGCGGACTGGCGAAACTGCTAACATGACCTCATTGTATTGGAACGGCCTGTGCGCCACTGTTTCCCGATGAAACTGCGACTTCTCTCCGCCTTGCTGATCGCCTGTCTCGGCTCTGCGTCTGCGCATGCCGACGACATCTTGCGCGTGGATGAACCCGGCGCCGCAGTGCAACTGCCGAAAATCGAGCTGACGCCGCAACTGCTGCACCAGTTTCTGGTGGCCGAAATAGCAGGCCATCGCGGCCAGCTCGGTCTCGCCGTCGGCGCCTACCGCGACCTCGCCAAGGAGACGCACGATCCGCGCGTCGCCAAGCGCGCCGCGGAGATCGCCCTGTTCGCCCGCCAGTATGACGCCGCGCTGGAGGCGGCGCGCATCTGGGTCGAAGCCGATCCCGAGTCGCAGCCGGCGCGGCAGATGCTGGCCAACCTGCTGGCGGCCAGCGGCCGCGGCGAAGAATTGGTCGTGCATATCGCCAAGATGCTCGCCGTCGCCGGCCCCGACATCGGACCGGCGCTGCTGCGCCTGAATCGCGTCTTTGCGCGCAACAGCGACAAGCAAACGGTGCTGCAGCTCATCGACGACGTGACGAAGCCCTATCTCGACCAGCCCGAGGCGCATTTCGCCCGCGCCGTCGCCGCTTACGAAGCCCAGCAGCCGCAGCGTGCGCGCCAGAGCATCGAGCGCGCGCTGGCCTTGCGGCCCAATTGGGAGCAGGCGGCCCTGGTGCGCGCCCAGATCGTCGGCCGCGGCCCCGACCTGGTGGAGGGGCTGAAGAACTTCGTCGCCGACAATCCCAAGGCCAACGATGCCCGGCTCGCCTATGCCCGCGCCCTGGTCGGCGAAAAGCGCTACGACGAGGCGCGCGGCGAATTCACCAAGCTGCTCGACGAGAATCCCGACAACTCCGACGTCATTTACGCGGTTGCCGTGCTGTCGCTGCAGTTGAACGAACCGGCCCTGGCCGAGAAGCATCTGAAGCGTCTCGTCGAACTCGGCTATGCCGAATCGGACAGCGCCCGCCTCTACCTCGGCCAGATCGCCGAAGAGCGCAAGAGCTGGGACGAGGCGGTCCAATGGTATTCCGGGGTCGCTGCCGGCGAGCAGTACCTGGCCGCCCAGATGCGCCTGGCCAACGCCCTGTTCAAGTCCGGCAAACTCGACGACGCGCGCCGCAGCCTGCGTCAGGCGCAAGCCGGCAATCCGCGCGAGCGTGCGCAGTTGGTGCTCGCCGAAGCGCAATTGCTGCGCGACGCCGGGCGCCATGCCGATGCCTATGGCGTGCTCGAAGCAGGCCTGGCAGCGGCGCCCAACCAGCCCGATCTGCTCTACGAGGCGGCGCTGACGGCGGAACGACTCGGGCGCAAGGACGCTGCCGAGCGCGACCTGCGCCTGCTGATCCAGGTCAAGCCGGATCACGCCCATGCCTACAACGCCCTCGGCTACTCCCTGGTCGAGCGCGGCGAACGGTTCGACGAAGCCCAGCAGCTCATCGACAAGGCCCTGCAACTGTCGCCGGACGATCCCTACATCCTCGACAGCAAAGGTTGGCTGCTCTACCGCAAGGGTGACGTCAGCGGCGCCCTCGACGTCCTGCAGAAGGCCCTCGCGCTGCGCGCCGATCCCGAGATCGCCGCCCATTACGGCGAAGTGCTCTGGATCGTCGGTCGCCGCGACGAAGCGCGCAAGGCCTGGAACGACGCCGTCAAGGCCAGCCCGGGCAATGAAGTGCTGGCGACCACGATCAAGCGGTTCCAGCCCTGAGCATTCTCAGCCGCCTGCTTCTCCTCTGTTCGGCCGCCTTGCTGCTACCCGGCTGCGAGCAGTTGCCGCCGCGGGAAGGTGCGGCGCCGTTGCGCCCGGCGCGTGCCGCCATTGCCGCCTTTTCCTTCGACGGCCGCATTTCGGTGCGCCACGACGAGACCCGCGACAGCGTCAACATCGATTGGCGGCACCGGCCCGAGACCGACGAAATCCTGCTGACGACCTCGCTGGGGCAGGGGGTGGCGCAACTGCACCGCGACGCCGGCGGCGCGCGCCTCGTCAAGTCCGACAAGGAAGTGATCGCCGCCGCCGACTGGGAAGAGCTCTCGGGGCGCGTCTTCGGCTTTCCGCTGCCGCTGTCCGATCTGCCGCGCTGGCTGCTCGCCGATGTCGCCCCATCCGCCTTCGATCTGCGCGGCCGGCCGCAGGCGGCGCAGGCGGCGGGCTGGCAGATCCGCTATCTCGACTACGAATCCGATTTGCCCGGCGCGCTGCCGGTGCTGGTCGAATTGCGCCGCGACCGCATCGAATTGCGCCTCAAGGTGGACACATGGCGGCTGGAGTGACGGACTGGCATCGCGAGTGGCCGGCCCCGGCCAAGATCAATCTTTTCCTGCACGTCGTGGGGCGGCGTAGCGACGGCTACCACCTGCTGCAAACCGTATTCCGCTTTCTCGACTTCGGCGACGCACTGCGCTTCGCGCCGCGCCGGGACGGCGCCATCGTCGCCGCGAACCCGCTGCCCGGCGTCGATCCCGCCGACGACCTGACGCTGCGCGCGGCGCGTCTGCTGCGCGAAGCCGTCGGCGGCGGGCACGGCGTCACCATCGCGCTGGACAAGCGCATTCCGCTCGGCGGTGGCCTCGGCGGCGGCAGCTCCGACGCCGCGACCACGCTGCTGGCCTTGAACCGCCTCTGGGGCTGCGGGCTGAGTTCGCCGGCGCTGCAAGCGCTCGGCCTGCAACTGGGCGCCGACGTGCCGATATTCATCCATGGCCGCAGCGCCTTCGCCGAGGGCGTCGGCGAGCGCTTCAGCGACGTCGCGCCGTCGCCGGCCTGGTATCTCCTCACCATGCCCACGGTGGCCGTGCCGACGGCGGAAATCTTTCGCGCCGCCGATCTCAAGCGCGATACGGCGCCGATCGGTCCCGGCGACTGGCATCCCGGATTCGGCGGCAACGACCTCGAAGCCGTGGCGTGCCGGCTCTATCCGGAAGTCGCCGACCATCTGGCCTGGCTGCGGCAACGCGCGCCCGCACGCATGAGCGGTTCGGGCGCCTGCTGCTTCGCCGAGTTCGCTACCGCAGACGCAGCGCGCGCGGCGCTGGCCGAGCTGCCGGCAGGGATGCGCGGCGTCGTCGCGCGGGGTTGCGACCTGCACCCGCTCTTCGCATTGACATAGTTGCCGAAAACCCGGACAATTCGCCCCCTTTCGGCACCCCGGCTGGGGCAAGTCGAGTTGGGGAGTCGCCAAGCTGGTTAAGGCACCGGATTTTGATTCCGGCATGCGAAGGTTCGAATCCTTCCTCCCCAGCCAAATCCCTGGCGGGCAGGACGTCGAGCCGCCCTAACCGTTTTCCGAGACGCTCATGGCCTTCGAAAGCCTGATGGTATTTACCGGCAACGCCAACCCCAAGTTGGCGACCGACGTCGTGAAGCGGCTCAACATCAAGCTGGGCCGCGCCACCGTCGGCCGCTTCTCGGACGGCGAGATCACGGTGGAAATCCTCGAGCACGTGCGCGGCCACGACTGCTTCATCCTGCAGCCGACCTGCGCCCCGACCAACGACAGCCTGATGGAAGTGGTGATCCTCGCCGACGCCCTCAAGCGCGCCTCGGCCGGCCGCATCACCGCCGCCATCCCCTATTTCGGCTATGCCCGCCAGGACCGCCGCCCGCGCTCGGCGCGCGTGCCGATCACGGCCAAGGTCATCGCCAACATGCTGCAGGCCGCCGGCGTGCAGCGCCTGCTCACCGTCGATCTCCACGCCGACCAGATCCAGGGCTTCTTCGACATTCCGGTCGACAACATCTACGCCGCGCCGATTCTGCTCGGCGACATCTGGAAGCAAAGCCACCCCGACCTCTTGGTGGTTTCGCCCGACGTCGGCGGTGTGGTGCGCGCACGCGCCATCGCCAAGCGCCTCGAATCCGACCTCGCCATCATCGACAAGCGGCGTCCGAAGGCCAACGTTTCCGAAGTCATGAACATCATCGGCGACGTCGACGGCCGCACCTGCGTCATCATGGACGACATCGTCGATACCGCCGGCACGCTGTGCAAGGCCGCCCAGGCGCTGAAGGAGCACGGCGCCAAGCGCGTGCTGTCCTACTGTACCCATGCCGTGCTTTCCGGTTCCGCCGTTGCGCGCATCGCCGACTCCGATCTCGACGAGCTGGTGGTGACCGACACCATTCCCTTGCGCGAGGACGCGCAGGCCTGCTCGCGCATCCGCGTCGTGCCCATTGCCGGCCTGCTGGCCGAGACCCTGCTGCGCATCAGCAACGAAGAATCGGTTTCGTCCCTGTTCATGGATTGATTCACCGCCGCGGCATTTCCGCCGCGGCATAACCCGAACCGTCTGGTCGCGGACGGTTTAATTTTTTGGAGCTTCAAATGCAAATTGAATTCAACGCCAAGGCGCGCGAACTTCAGGGCACGGGTGCGAGCCGCCGCCTGCGTCGCGCCGGCCGGGTCCCCGGCATCGTCTACGGCGGTACCGTCACGCCGACGTCGATCGAAATCGACCACAACGAGATTTTCCAGCACCTGCGCAAGGAAGCTTTCTATTCCTCCGTGCTGACCATGAATCTCGACGGCAAGAAGGAAATGTGCCTGCTGCGCGACGTGCAGCGCCACCCCTTCCGCCAGTTGATCCTGCACGTGGACTTCCAGCGCATCGACGCTACGCACAAGGTGCACCAGAAGGTGCCGCTGCACTTCGTCAATGCCGACGTCTGCCCGGGCGTCAAGCTCTCCGGCGGCATGGTGCAGCACGTCATGACCGACCTCGACGTGCGCTGTTTGCCCGCCGACCTGCCGGCCTTCATCGAAGTCGACCTCAAGGATCTCGCCAGCGGCCACTCGCTGCACGTGACGCAGCTCAAGCTGCCGGCCGGCGTCGAAGCCGTGCTGCACAAGGGCGAAGACCCGGTCGTGGCGACCGTCGTCGTCCGCGGCGGTGGCGCGGCGGTCGAGGAAGAGGTGGCCCCGGTGGCCGCCCCGGCCGTCCCCGAGAAGAAGACGCCCGAGAAGAAGTCCGAGAAGACCGACAAGAGGTAAGTCTTGCAGGCTTCCCTGCGGTTGATCGTCGGCCTCGGCAACCCTGGGGCCGAATATTCCGAAACCCGGCACAACGCCGGGTTTTGGTTTTGTGAGCGTCTCGCGCGCGACCTCGGCGTGAACCTGGCGCGCGAGTCGCGCTTTCGCGGCCTCGCCGGCAATGCCCGCGCCGAAGGTGTCTGGCTGCTGCTGCCGCAGACCTTCATGAACCGCTCGGGCGAAGCCGTGCAGGCCCTGATGCACTTCTACCGCATCGAGCCGGCCGAGATGCTGGTGGTGCACGACGAACTCGATCTGCCGCCGGGCCAGTCGCGCCTGAAGTTCGGCGGCGGCCTGGGCGGCCACAACGGCCTCAAGGACATCACCAGCCGCCTCGGCACCCAGGACTACTGGCGGCTGCGCCTCGGCATCGGCCATCCGGGCGACCGCAACGAAGTCGTCAACTACGTGCTGAAGCCGCCGCGCCGCGAGGAGGCCGCAGCAATCGACCAGGCCATCGACCGCGCGCTGCTGGCCTGGCCGCAACTGGCCAAATCCGAATACAACGCGGCGATGCAGAAAATCAACGCCAAGCCGCCCGCCCCGAAAGAGGAACAACCATGAGTCTCACCTGCGGCATCGTCGGCCTGCCCAACGTCGGCAAGTCCACCCTCTTCAACGCGCTGACCAAGTCGGGCATCGCGGCCGAGAACTACCCGTTCTGCACCATCGAGCCCAACGTCGGCATCGTCGAACTGCCGGACCCGCGCCTCGACGCGCTGTCCGCCATCGTCAAGCCGCAGCGCGTGCAGCACGCCATCGTCGAGTTCGTCGATATCGCCGGCCTCGTCGCCGGCGCCTCCAAGGGCGAAGGCCTCGGCAACCAGTTCCTCGCCAACATCCGCGAGACCGACGCCGTCATCCACGTCGTGCGCTGCTTTGCCGACGACAACGTCATCCACGTCGCCGGCCGCATCGATCCCATCGACGACATCGAAGTCATCGACACCGAACTCGCGCTGGCCGACCTCGGCACCGTGGACAAGGCGCTGGTGCGCTATTCGAAACAGGCCAAGGCCGGCGGCGACAAGGAGGCCAAGCTCATCGTCGCCGTGCTCGAAAAATGCCAGGCGCAGTTGAACCAGGCCAAGCCGGTGCGCGCGCTCGACCTCTCGAAGGAGGAGCGCGCCAACCTCAAGCCCTTCTGCCTGATCACCGCCAAGCCGGTGCTCTACGTCGCCAACGTCAAGGAAGGCGGTTTCGAGAACAATCCGCACCTCGACGCGGTCAAAGCTCATGCGCAGGCCGAGGGCGCGGACGTGGTGGCAATCTGTGCCGCCATCGAGGCCGAAATCGCCGACCTGGACGACGAGGAGAAGACCCTCTTCCTCGAAGACCTCGGACTCCACGAACCGGGCCTCAACCGCCTGATCCGTGCCGCATTCAAGCTTCTCGGCCTGCAAACCTACTTCACCGCCGGCGTCAAGGAAGTGCGCGCCTGGA
Organism: Rhodocyclales bacterium; assembly: GCA_016214175.1. GTDB lineage: Bacteria > Pseudomonadota > Gammaproteobacteria > Burkholderiales > Rhodocyclaceae > Nitricoxidireducens. Next base: position 1,876 of record JACRPB010000320.1, on the reverse strand, counting down.
CCATCCACGTCGGCGATCCCGCGCCGCCCGCGGCCGGCGTCATCCACACCGACTTCGAACGCGGCTTCCTCCGCGCCCAGACCATCGCCTACGAGGATTTCATCGCCTACAAAGGCGAAGCCGGCGCCAAGGAGGCCGGCAAGATGCGCGCCGAAGGCAAGGAATACGTCGTCAAGGACGGCGACGTCATGAACTTCCTGTTCAACGTTTGACCGTAGTCTGGAAAGCGTTGGTTAGAAGTCAGCGAGGTTCGAGCAGGTTTGCGGACGCGTGCCGCGAAGGGAGGCGCTTTGGCAGCGTGCCCTACGTTGCGACTTGGCGAATCGGCACATGGCGGTAATGCCCAGAATGTCGAAGGAATTGTCAGTCAATACATTTGTCTGATACATTTACGCCGAAATAGACATTTAGGGTGGCCATGGCCGACAATCTTTTTATCGTCTGCGAACCGTGCGCCGATGGTACGGCGCTGTCTGCTCATCAAACCGACTCACTGAAGGCGGCATGCGCGAACTGACGGAGGTCCGTGCGCTGCTTAGCCGTCTCGACGAGGTCGAGGCGGATGCACTGGAGTCTCAGGACCTCGACTTCAAAGAGTGGCCCGTCGACGACCGGCATGCCATCCGGCTGGCGGTCGACATGGCAGTCTGTATGGCCAATGGCGGCGGCGGCACCGTTGTCCTGGGGGTGCGCGATCGTGTGGTCGGTCGCTCCCAGGCGATTCTCGGCGTTCCAGCAACCGCGGACCCGCACCAGTTGAAGCGTGACATCTACGAACGCACCGCGCCGAAGCTCACGCCCGAGGTTGCCGAGCTTACCGTACCGGAGGGGACCGGTCGCCTGTTGCTGATGCAGGTGCACGGCGGCTTGCCGCCCTACACCACCACCGCCGGTGCCGGCACCGTCCGGCGCGGCAAGGATTGTGTGCCTCTCACCGGCGACCTGCGCGACCGACTGATGGTCGAGCGCGGCGATTCCGACGTTACGGCGGTTGCCGTCGCAGAGCCCGTCGAGTCGTTGCTGTCGCCCGCGGCGCTTGAACGGCTGCGCGACATGGCCCGGCAGGAACAGGCGCCGGCAGACATGTTGCGCAAGTCCGACCTCGACCTGCTCGGTGCGCTCGAAGTTCTGCGTGATGGCCGGCTTACCAAGGCGGGTCTGCTCATCGCCGGCAATGCCGGCGCCATAGCGCGGCACCTGCCCAACTACTCATGGACGCACGAGCGCATGAAGAGCGCCACGGCCTACGTGGATCGTGCCGACGGTCGTGACACGCGAGAACTCGCACTGCCACTCGCCATGCAGGCGCTTGAATCGCGCATCAATGCGGACAACCCCATCACCACGGTCGAGCATGGCCTGCATCACTTCGAGTTCCGCGCCTACCCCACGGTGGCGCTGCGCGAAGCGCTGCTCAACGCGTTGTGCCACCTGGACCTGAGACTCGCCAGTCCGGTGCTCGTCAAGCAGTTCCCGCGCAAGCTCGAAATCAGCAACCCCGGCGGGCTGGTGGGCGGCATCACGCCGGCCAACATACTTCACCACCCGCCGCTCGCGCGCAATCCGCTGCTGGTACATGCGTTGTCGAAGCTGCGTTTGGTGAACCGCAGCAATCTCGGCATCGGCCGCATGTTCGAGGCGATGCTCATTGAGGGCAAGGAACCGCCGCTCATCATCGACGAGGAAAGTGCCGTTCGCGTCGTCTTCAAGCGGCAGGAAACGTCGGCCTCGTTCCGTGAGTTCATCGCCGACGAAGGCAAGGCGGGTCGTGTACTGGACGTCGACCACCTGCTGGTGCTGAGCTATCTGCTAGGGCATGGCGAGATCGACGCGGCTGCGGCCGCAGAGCTCTGCCAGCGGCGTGACGCCGAGATGC
>JACRPB010000140.1 GCA_016214175.1 Rhodocyclales bacterium | reverse complement strand
GGCGACACTCGCGATTCCGGCGGGCGTTAAGCTTGTGTCGACCGACGATTTCGTGACGCAATGCCGGAGCGCCGTGCCCGAGGAACTGGCGGCGCCCGGCCTGCCCGAAGACGCCGCCATCCAGCTGTTCACCAGCGGCACCACCTGCAAGCCCAAGGCCGCGCTGCTGCGCCACAGGAATCTGATGTCCTACATTCTCGGCACGGTCGAGTTTGGCTCCGCCGACGAGGACGCCGCGATCCTGGTCACCGTGCCGCCCTACCATGTAGCGGGCATTTCGGCGGTGCTGAGTTCGACCTATGCCTGCCGCCGGATGGTGCAATTGCCGAATTTCGACGCACGCGAATGGTTGCGGCTATGCCGCGAGGAGAAGATCAGCAACGCGTTCGTTGTGCCGACCATGCTCGCCCGCGTCATCGAGCACATCGAGCAGAGCGGCGAGTCGCCCGCCCTCCCCGCGCTGCACGCGCTCGCCTACGGCGGCGGCAAGATGCCGCTGCCGGTCATTGAAAAGGCGATCGGCTACTGGCCGGATGTCGACTTCACCAACGCCTACGGGCTTACCGAAACCAGTTCCACGATCGCGCTCTTGACGCCGGACGATCATCGTGCGGCAGCGAGCGGCAGCGATGCCGCAGTGCGCCGGCGCCTGGGCTCCGTGGGTAGGCCGCTGCCGACCATCGAGATGGAGATTCGCGACGACGCGGGCAAGGTCGTCGGCGTCAATGTCTCGGGCCTGATCTTCGTGCGCGGCGAGCAAGTCGCCGGCGAATATCTCGGCATGGGAGGCCAGCTCGATGACGACGGCTGGTTTCCGACCGAGTACCGCGGCTTCCTCGACGATGCGGGCATTCTGTTTCTCGAGGGCCGCGACGACGACGTCATCGTGCGCGGCGGCGAGAACATCTCGCCAGGAGAGATCGAGGACGTCCTGCTCGCACACCCCGCCGTCGCCGATGTGGCCGTCGTTGCGGCCCCCGACGTGCAGTGGGGCGAAGCCGTGGCGGCCGCCGTAGTGCTCAAGGAAGGCGCCAACGTCGATGTGGCCGAATTGCAGGAGTGGGTGAAGGCTCGCCTGCGTTCGTCGCGCGTGCCGGCGAAAGTGAGCTTCAAGGCACATTTGCCCTACAACGAGACGGGTAAGTTGTTGCGCCGGGTGATCCGGCAGGAGTTCGCGTAGGCGGGTATGAAATAACTTAATGCGGAGGAAGATCGTATGCCTGGTCCACTATTTGAAGACAAGGTTGCCCTGATCACCGGAGCGGGAAGCGGCATTGGCCGGGCTGCGGCCATTGCCTTTGCCCAGGAAGGCGCCAAAGTCATGGTGTCGGACGTCAGCAAGGAGGGCGGCGAGGCGACCGTGGCGCTCATTCGCGACGCAGGCGGCGAAGCGCTGTTCGCGTCCTGCAACGTCGCCCGGGAGGACGAGGTGGCGGCGCTCGTGGCGAAGACGGTGGCGAGTTTCGGCCGCCTGGATTGCGCCTTCAATAACGCCGGCGTGTGCCATGCTGCCCTGGAGATCGACATGGACGTCTTTCGCCGCACGATCGACGTGAACCTGATGGGCGTGGCCTATTGCCTGAAGTACGAGATCGAATACATGTCGAAGCACGGTGGCGGCGCCATCGTGAATACGGGTTCGATCTCCGGGCTGAGCGGCGCCGGCACGGTGGACTACTGCGCTAGCAAGCATGCTGTCGTCGGCATGACGCGCTCGGCCGCGTTGCGCTTCGCCACCCAGGGTATTCGCGTCAATGCCGTGTGTCCCGGCGCGATCGAAACCGCAATGACGGCGCCGCTGCTTGCCGACCCTGCCGTACGGGCTCAAATCGAAGGAATGACGCCGATGGGCCGCATGGGCCAGCCGGAAGAAATCGCGGATGCCGTGATCTGGCTCTGTTCGAACAAGGCCAGTTTCGTTACCGGCCAGGCGATCGCCGTGGATGGCGCCTTCATGTGCCGCTAGAAGGCCGGTCGGATCCTTCGCCATCGGCGGCCCGCATCCGTACGACCTTCGCCAGGTGCTCGCGGTGCTCGGCATCGCGGCGCGCGGCCGCCTGCTCTGTCGCGCCGCAGCATTTCTGCTCGGTCTACGTGCGAAGAAGCTGGGCGCCGGTGCAAGCCGAATCCGAATCGGCCTGAGGTAATTCATTTCGGGCCAGCGGCGACCGGTTGGCCGGCGGACGCGCTAGATTAGCCTCGCTGACCATTTTTCGAGGAAAACCATGAGCGGTCCTTTGCACACGCAGCTTTGCGACAAGTTGGGCATCGAATATCCGGTGGTGGCGTTTACGCACTGCAAGGATGTGGCGGTCGCCGTCATCAACGCAGGCGGTTTCGCGGTACTTGGCGAAGCCATGCATACGCCCGACCAGATTGCCGCGGACATCAAGTGGATCCGTGATCGCATCGGCGGCAAGCCTTTTGGCATCGATCTCGTACTCCCCGCATCGGTGCCCGAGGAGAAGACCGTCGAGGAACTCCTCGCCATGATTCCGCGGACGCACTGGGACTTCGAGCAGAAGATCAAGGACAAGTACGAGGTGCCCGCGCCCAAGGAAGTGCCGAATCTGCATCAATGGGGCGGACTGGATCACAAGCGTGCGCTCGCCCAGCTCGACGTCGTGTTCGACGAGCGTGTTCCAGTATTCGCTTCCGGTCTTGGTTCGCCCCAGTTCCTGCTCGATCGCGCCCATCAGCTCGGCATGCAGGTCTGGGGCCTCGTTGGCAAGCCGCGCCAGGCCAAGAAGCAGGTCGACGCGGGTACCGACGTCATCATCGCCCAGGGCTACGATGCCGCGGGGCATACCGGCAACATCGGCACGTTCTCCATCGTGCCGCAGGTCGTCGACATCGCGCGCGGCAGCAAGACCGCGGTCATCGCGGCCGGCGGCGTCACCACCGGCCGCCATCTGGCAGCCGCATTGGCGCTTGGTGCGGCGGGCGTGTGGACCGGTTCCCTGTGGCTGGCCTCGCGCGAATCGGACGTTAACCTGCAGCTCAAGGAACGCCTGATCGAATGCGAGACCGACGACACCATGTATTCGAATTGCATTTCCGGCTACACCATGCGTACCACGCGCTGCCCCTGGCATGACGAGTGGAATAGCGACGCGGCGCCGGAGGTGCTGAAACCGCCGCTGCAGATGATGCTGTCGGCCAACTATATCCAGGGGTCGCTCGACTATCAGCGTAAGGACCTGATGACGGAAGCGGCGGGACAGGGCATTCACTACGTCACGGAAATGAAGCCGGCGCGCCAGATTATTTCCGACCTGGTGGACGAGGCCTTCGATGTCTTCGACCGCTTCGCAGCCGACTGATGCCGGCATTTCCGGATTCGGCGTCGATCCTGCCATGAAAGGCAGGCGCGCCGAATGCGACGGCGGGCAGCACATCGCCGGCACCAAGCTTTCGGGGAGGCAGGATTTTGCCGGAACGCTGACCGGAGATTACCGCGACTACGGGCCGTATCCGTGGCGCTGGTACTTGATGGCGGAACTGACGGTCAAGCCGGCCGGCTACCAATTCGAGGCGGTCTGGTGCGATTCAGGCAGCCTGGTTCTTAGCGACGAATAGGGAACATCGACTATGCGAATCATTGTCTGTGTGAAGGAAGTCCTCGATCCGAGCGCCGTCAACAACTACGTGCTGGCCGGCAAGCTGGTGGTCGGCGCCGACGGCAAGACGCTGCAGGCCGACGCCGTGCCGCGCCTGATAAACGGCTTTGACGAGCAGGCCATGGAAGCGGCGCTGCGCATCCGCGACGCTGGCATCGACTGCCGCATTACGGCGGTCGCCATCGGCGGCGCCGATCCCAAGACCCTGCTCAAGCATTGCGCGGCGCTGGGCGCTGACGAGATCGTGGCCATCGATGCGGGCGGCGCCGAGCTCGACGGCTGGGTCGTGGCCCGCGTGCTGGCGGCCTATGCCAAGAGCAGCGGTGGTGCCGATCTCGTGCTGTGCGGCCGGCAGGCCTCGGATGACGACCAGGGGGTGGTCCCGCTGCTGCTGGCGGAACTCGCCGACATGCCGGCCGTCACCTTGGCGCGCCTGGTGGAGGTGACCGGCGGCCAGATCAGAGTGACGCGGGCGACGCCCGACGGCGACGAGGTCGTGGCAGGTAATCTACCGGCCGTCGTGACGGTCAGCAACGAACTGGGCACGCCGCGTTTCCCGACGGCCAAGGCCAAGATGGCCGCGCGCAAAATGACTCCCATCGAACTCAGGGCGAGTGATCTTGTGCCGGCCGACGCGCTGGTCGCCGGCGTCCAACTGCGCAAGCAGTTCGTGCCCCAGGTTCAGGGCAATTGCCAGTTCATCGGCGGGACCCCGGCGGAGGCGGCCCATGCGCTTATCGGCATCCTGCGCAGCGAGCGTATCATCTAAGGTGTCTTCCAACGGGGAAATGGGCGACTTGTCCATAAACAAGAACATGGCAGTTCTGCGCGCAAAGACGGTTGCACCGCCGGTGGCGCCGGACGATGGTCGCTTCGATATCGCTGTCTTCGGGCCGTTGATCAAGTCGATCTACCAGGGACCGCTGGACAATCCGCCGTGGGCATCTGCCCTGGCTCGCTTGCGCGAGTTGCTGCACGCGCGCCACGTCACGCTGGTGTTGCGGCAGGCGCGCGTGGCGCAGCCGTCGCTGACGATCACGGCGGGCGCCAATGGCGTGACCGTCGATGCCACCATCTACAGTCGCTACGAAGTCTTCACGCTCGATCCCTTCGTCGGCGCCGACGGCATCGAATGCCGCTTTCGTGTTACCCGTGGCCCCGACCCCGATCCTTTCACCGACTCGGATCGAAAGTTCTGTGAGGCGTTGCTGCCGCATTTTGAACTGGCCGTGCATATCCATTCCAAGCTGTGCCAGGTGGAATCGGAACGCAAAGTTTACGCGACGACGGTCGACCGCATGCTGATCGGAACGATCATCCTTGACGAGGAGGGCGTCGTCCTCAGTGTCAGCGGCACGGCGCAGCAAACGCTCGACGAAACCGACGGCATCCGGAAGATGCCTAACGGCAGCATCAGGGCCGAATATGCGTCCGAGAACCGGGAACTTCAGCGTGTCATCAAGAAGGCGGCGGTCGACGCCGTTAGCGAAGTCCCGAGCGTCGCTGAGGTGGTGTCAATCACGAGACCGTCGGGGCGCCCGAAACTGGGATTGCTGATTCGTACCATTCCGCAGGCGGAGATGACGGAAAGCCGGCATCAGCCTACCGTGGCGCTGTTTGTCCGGGATTCCGAGCGCAAGTCGGAAACGCCTCAGGAAGTCTTCCAACAACTATTCGGTCTGACGCCAGCGGAAGCGTCGCTGGCGCTGCAACTTGCGAACGGCTTGACTCTGGATGAAGCGGCGGATGAAGTCAGTATTCGCAAGAATACGGCGCGCGCGCATCTGCGATCGATCTTCTCCAAGACGGGCGTCACGCGCCAGACGACCTTGGTTCGCATGCTGCTCAGCAGCGTGGCGTCGATGATTTGAGCTAGAAAGCTCAAGTTGGCCCTCGCGCGCGAGTCCCCTGTCGCCAGTGACCACGCCGGCGACATCGAACCCCATCGCTTCGCGTTCGCGCATGCGTCAATACTTCGTGGGACGGGAGTGGGAATGCCGTTGCCGCTGCGTCAGGCTTGGTTGGCGGTGGCGGCGTCCAGGAAAGCGGGCCGTTCGCCGCCGCCGTGGAGCAGGAGGTTCGTGCCGCTGGCGTAGCTCGCAGCGGGGCAGGCGAGGAACACGCAGGCTGCGCCGATGTCCGCCGGCGTTCCCAGGCGGCCTGCCGGAATGGTCCTTGCCACCTTCGCCACGCCCTGGTCGTCGCCGTAATGCATCTCGGCCTGCTCGGTTAGGATGAGGCCGGGGGTGATCGCGAGCACGCGCACCTTCGGCGCCCACTCGACGGCGAGGGAGGTTACGAGGTTCAGCACGCCGGCCTTCGCCGCGCCGTAGGCCGCCGTTCCAGGCGACGGGCGGAGGCCACTGACGCTGGCGATGAATTCGATGACGCCGCCTTGCGGCTGCCTTTGCATCATGGCGTTGGCCTTTTGCGCGAGCATCAGCGGAGCGATCAGGTTGAGGCGGATGATGGATTCGTGGAAACGCGGGGATGCGTCCGCGGCGAGGCAATGCGGCGAGCCGCCAGCGTTGTTGACCAGCACGTCGAGACGCCCATGGCGCGCGGCGATCTCGGCAAACAGAGCGTCGGTCGCCGCGACGTCGCGTACGTCGGCGGCGATGAACTCGGCGCCGCGACCTCCGACGCTGGGCAGCGTCTCCGGCGCGTTGCGGCCGCAGACGACCACCTTCGCCCCGATGCGCAGGAATTCGTCGGTGATGCCCCGCCCGACGCCCTTGCCGCCACCGGTGACAAGAACGACCTTGTCGTTGAAGCTGTTGTTGTCCATAACCCGCCCCCGATCAATGGTCAGCCGAGCTGGGCGACCAGTTCCGGCACGGCGGTAAACAGATCGGCGACGAGACCGTAATCGGCGACCTGAAAAACCGGGGCGTCGGCGTCCTTGTTGATCGCGACGATGACCTTCGAATCCTTCATGCCGGCCAGATGCTGGATGGCGCCGGAAATGGCGACCGCGACGTAAAGTTGCGGGGCGACAATCTTGCCGGTCTGGCCGACTTGGTAGTCGTTCGGCGCATAGCCGGCGTCGACGGCGGCGCGCGAGGCGCCCAGCGCCGCGCCAAGCTTGTCGGCGAGCGGTTCCAGCACGCTGCGGTAGTTCTCGCCGGAGCCGAGGCCGCGGCCGCCTGAGACGATGATCTTGGCCGCTGCAAGTTCGGGACGGGCCGACTTGCTGAGTTCGCGGCTGATGGTCTTCGACAGGCCGAGGTCCGGACACGCTGCAATCGCCGCGACCGCGGCGCTTCCGCCGGAACCGGCGGCGTCGAAGGCGGTGGTGCGCACAGTGATGACTTTCACCGCGTCGGTCGACTTCATCGTTGCCATGGCGTTGCCGGCGTAAGTCGGACGCACGAAAATGTCGGCGCCTTCGACGGAGACGATTTCGGAAATCTGCGCGACGTCGAGCAGCGCAGCCACGCGCGGCATGACGTTCTTGCCGTTGCTGGTCGCCGGCGCGAGAATGTGCGTGTATCCGGCCGCGTTGGCGACGATCAGTGCGGCGAGGTTCTCGGCACCCTGGTCGGCGTAGTGGGCTGCATCGGCAACCTTGACGGCGGCAACACCGGAGACCTTGGACGCGGCGTCGGCGACGGTGCCGCAGTTGTAGCCGGCGACCAGAATGTGAATGTCGGCGTCGAGCTTGGCAGCCGCGGTCACCGTGCTGAGGGTGGCGGTTTTCAGGCTGGAATTGTCGTGTTCGGCAATGACGAGGATGGACATCAGATCACCTTCGCTTCATTCTTGAGTTTCGCCACCAGTTCGGCGACGTCGGCAACCTTGACGCCGGCCTTGCGTGTCGACGGCTCGGCAACCTTGAGCACCGCCAGGCGCGGGGCGGTATCGACACCGAGGTCGGCGGGCTTGGTCGTGTCAAGCGGCTTTGTCGTGATTATCGCCGGCAGCTTGATCGCGACGGTCTCGAGGCCACCGTCGATCTCGCGCGTGACCGTCGCCGTGTCGGCTTCGATCTTGAGCTTCGAGGCGAAGGTCGCCTGTGACCACCCCAGCAGCGCCGCCAGCATCTGGCCAGTCTGGTTGGAATCGTCATCGATGGCCTGCTTGCCGAGGATGATCAGGCGTGGCTGCTCCCGTTCAGTGACGGCCTTGATCAGCTTGGCGACGGCTAGCGGTTGCAGTTCACCTGTGGCCTCGACCAGGATGCCGCGGTCGGCGCCGATCGCCATGGCCGTGCGCAACACGTCCTGGCAAATCGCGGGGCCGCAACTGACGGCGACGACTTCGGTCGCGATGCCGGCTTCCTTCAGGCGGACGGCTTCCTCGATGGCGATTTCATCGAAGGGATTGAGCGCCATCTTGACGTTGGCAAGGTCAACGCCGCTGCCGTCCGACTTGACGCGAACCTTGATGTTGTAGTCGATGACGCGCTTGATGGGTACGAGAATTTTCATTTGTAATCAAAGGGGCTGTGAGTGTCATTGGCATGCAGTATCCGGGCTTCGCGCCCATCGAGTCATCGTCCCTTCAGACTACGTTGTGCGGCCGAGCGCAGCGCCAGAGCCGCGGCCAGGGAAGCCGCCAACACCAGCGCGATTACGCCGAAAGCGTCGCACAGGGCCGACGACATCGCCGCCTCGCCGCCCCCCAGCGTCTGGGCCCGCCACTCGACGAAGACCGCGATGGCGGCGACGCCGACAACGCCACCCATCTGTTGAGCATAGTTGAGCAGGACCGCCGCTTCGCCTCGCCTGTGCACCGGTAGCGTCTGCACGGCTGCCTGGTTCAGCGACATCAGCAGCAGGCCCTGGCCGATGCGGGCGACGAAGAACCAGGCCATGAACGCTACATAGCCGATCTCGCGCGCAGCAAGCCAGATTGCGCAAAAGCCGCCCGTATAGAGCGCCAGCCCGATTAATACCAGTCGCGGCGGCGGATAGCGATCGGCCAGGAAGCCGCCGACAGGGAACATCACCGCCAGCGCGAGTCCGGCGGGCAGCAGCGCGGCGCCGGCCTTGGTTGCCGATAGATGCTGGGCCACTTGCAGGAAGGCGGGTATCAGGTAAGTCGAGGCAAACATGCCGAAGCTTTGCAGCAGCGAAACGAAGGCACCGAGCATTACCGTCGGCTGCGCGAAAATGTCGCGATGGACGATGGCGGCCGGATGACGGCTGCAATGCCGGTAAAAGCCGGCGCTCAGGGCTGTGGCAACGAGCGCATTGCCGCAGACCAGCGCCAGGCTGCCGCTGCCGGCCGCGGTTACAGTGGCCGGCCAGGCGAGGGTGACCAGCGCGATCAGCGCCAGGCCGTACCAATCGAAAGCGCGTGTTTCAGGTTCCGGTTTTCCAGGGAGGACGCGTATGCCCAGGAGTCCTCCGGCAAGGCAGAACGGCAGCGGCATCAGCGGCACCAGACGCCAGCCGCCGAAGTCGACCAGAAGGCCGCTGACGCTGGGCGCGAAGACTCCCGGCGCGAGGACCACGACGAAGGATAGGATGCCGATGGCCCATCCTTGGTCGCCGGCGGGGAACATGCGCAGCGTGAGCATCATGCCCAGCGGGATAAGGGTACCGGCCACGACGCCTTGCAGGACGCGGGTGGCGACCAAGGTGGGAAAAGTCTGGCTGAGACTGCTGAGGATGCCGAAGACGGCTAGCAACGTCATGGCCCAGAGGAAGAAGCGGCGCAGGCCGAAACGCCTTACGAGCGTGGGCATCGGCAGCATCGCTACCGTGGACGCAATCATGTAGCCGGTGATGACGAGCTGCGCAGTGTCGTAGCCGACCTGGAATTCGCGCATGATGTCGGGCGCCGCGATGTTGAAGCCGGTGCTCGGCAGGTAGGCGGCCACCGCGCCGCAGGCCGCGACCGCGAGGAACGCCCAGCGCCGGGCGAGTGGAAGGGGAGTTTCGTCCATGCTTTTACTTATGCGCCCGGTAGACGCGAATGGCATCGTCCGAATTGGCTAGCTGGCGGGCGCAACGGCTGGAAACGCTTAGAATTCCAAGTCATCGGAGGCGGATACACGGCATGCAGAGCGCAACCCCAAACAAGCACTTGAATTTCTACCTGGCCCGCATGGAGGCACGGCGACTCAAGGCCGGGCAGGTACTCGAGGCTACGGGCCTCACCGCCGCGGCGGTGGCGGACGGGGCCGAGGCCACGCCCGAGCAGTACCGTAAGGTTATCCGCAACATAATAAGGCTGACCGGCGACCCCTTCGTCGGCATCGCGTTGGGCGCGGAATTCAAGATCAGCGACCTCGGCATCCTGGGTTACGCGGCGCTCAGCGCCTCGTCGCTCGAGCAGTCGCGCGAACTGTTTACGCGCTACCGCGCGCTCAACGAGCGCTTGTTTACCTCGACTAACGCTATTCGCGACGGCCGCTGGTTCTCCGAAATCACCGACACCTACATGCTCGGCGACCTGCTGCGCTTTGCCATCGAAGAGTTCGTCAGCCAGACCATGGCGCTCGCCGAGGCGCTGACCGGGCGGCCGTTTCCGGTGCTCGAGATCTTCGTCACCTACCCGCGTCCGGGCGACATCACGCTGTACGAACGCCGTTTCAACTGCCCCTTGCATTTCGGCCAGCCGCGCAACCTTATCCTGTTCGACGTCGAGCGGTTGCGCGATCCGATCAGCCTGGCCAACGAGGAAGTGTTCCGGCTCTGCGAGCACCGATGCCAGTTGTTGGTGTCGGAGAAGGAAGGCCGCGAACTGCTGTCCAACCGCATCCGCAACTACCTCGTGCGCAATCCGGGCGTTTTCCCGACGTTGGAGGACATGGCGAAACGCTTCAGCATCGGCGCGCGCACGCTGCGGCGGCGGCTGGTCGCGGAGAACGTCGCCTATCAGCAGATTCTCGACGAGACGCGCCGCAAGCTGGCCATTCAGTATCTCGAGCAGACGACGCTGACGCCGAAGGAAATCGGTTTTCTGCTCGGCTACAGCAGCGTCAGCAACTTCCGCCGCGCCTTCAAGTGCTGGACCGGCAAGAAGCTTTCGGACTTCCGCAGCGGCGCGGAAACGGACGACTGACGAGAGCGTCAGACGAAGTCGTCGGGTCCCCAATAGGCTTTCATCGTCGCGACGAGGCCGTTCGCGTCGAAGGTCATGACGTCGATGACGTGGATGGTTCGGCCCTGCGGAATCGTCACTTCGAACGCCATGGCGGCCGCATTGCCGTGGGAGCCGCGGACGCGGCCCGCTAATTTCAGCGTGGCGCCAATCTGCATGGCCTTCTCGTAGAACTCGCGGATGGCGGCGTGGCCGCTGGGGACCGAGCTCGAACCGACCGGATCTTCCACGACGGCATCCGGCGCATAGAGAGCCAAGATGCCCGACACGTCGCGTGCATTGAAGCGATCGATGTAGTCCTGCATGACTTGCTTCATGTGAGCGGTGTCGAGCATGGCGGACTTCCTCAGACGATTTCAAACAGGCCGGCGGCGCCCATGCCGCCGCCGATGCACATCGACACCACCGTGTAGCGCGCGCCCCGGCGCTTCGCTTCGAGCAGGGCCGTTCCGACCAGGCGCGCGCCCGACATGCCGAAAGGGTGGCCGATGGCGACGGCTCCGCCGTTGACGTTGAGTTTATCGTTCGGAATGCCGAGCTGGTCGCGGCAGTAAACGACCTGGCAGGCGAAGGCTTCGTTGATTTCCCACAGGTCGATGTCGGAAACCTCGAGGTTGTGCCGCTCGAGCAGTTTGGGAATCGCGAACACCGGGCCGATGCCCATCTCCTCGGCCTTGCAGCCGGCCAGCGCGAGGCCGCGGTAGATGCCGAGGGGTTCGAGGCCGCGCTCCTTCGCCATGGAACTTGCCGGCCTGCTGCGCGGCAGCCGTGCGCTGCTGGCTCTGCAACGCGAACTCGTCCTGCGCGGCGCGCGAGATGCCGTAGCGCAAGGAGACGAGCTCGGCCGTCTCGATCATCTGGGCGTAGGCGGTCGGATACGCCGCGAGCACGGCCTTCGACGGCGTCTTGAAGCTGTTCTTGTGCTTGTTCTGCACCAGCGAAATGGATTCGCAGCCGCCGGCGACGATGATGTCGCGTTCGCCGACCATGATGCTCTTGGCGGCATCGGCGATGGCGACCAGGCCGGAGGCGCACATGCGGTCGAGCGCCATGCCGGGCACGGTGTCGGGGAGGCCGGCCGTATAGACCGACAGACGACCGAGGGTGTAGCCCTGGGTACCCTGCTGGGCCGAAACGCCGATGATGACGTCGTCGATCTCCTCGGGATCGATTTTGGCGCGCTCGACGGCGGCGCGCACGACGTGGCCGGTCATGACTGGCGCTTCGGTGTCGTTGAAGGCGCCGCGGTAGGCCTTGCCGATGCCGGTGCGGGCGGTGCTGACGATGACGGCTTCTTTCATGGGGGTTCTCTTATTTGTCGTTGAAGTAAAGGCGGCTGATGGTGTCGACGACGCAGGCCGGGCGCTCCTTGCCTTCGACGTCGATGGTGATGCGGATGGCGGCCTGCACGCCGCCGCCGTCGAGGGTTTCGGCCTTGACGAGTTCGCCGCGGCCGCGCAGGCGCGAGCCGACCAGCACCGGCGCCGGAAAGCGCACCTTGTCGCAACCGTAGTTCACGCCCATGCGCAAGTTCTCATAGGCGACAATCTCGGGCAAGAAGCGGTTGGCCAGCGCCAGCGTCAGGTAGCCGTGCGCGACGCAGGCGCCGAAGGGGCCTTCCTTCGCCTTGACCGGATCGACGTGGATCCACTGGTGATCGTCGGTGGCCTTGGCGAACATGTCGATACGCGGCTGGTCGATGAGCACCCAGGCGCTTTCGCCGAGCGGCTTGCCGAGGGCGGCGAGTACCGCTGCGGCGGAATCGAAGCTCGTGCTCATGGCCGGTTCAAGGATGCTGGCTGCTGACGGAGATGATCTCGCCCGTCATGTAAGACGAATAATCGCTGGCAAGGAAGATCATCGTGTTGGCGACTTCCCATGGTTCGGCGGCGCGGTTGAAGGCCTCCTGCGCGGCCAGCTTATCGAGCAGTTCCTCCGAGGACGCTTTCTTGAGGAACTCATGCAGCGCGATGCTCGGCGCCACGGCGTTGATGCGCACGCCGTGTTCGGCGGCTTCCAGCGCGGTGCAGCGCGTCAGCGCCATGACGCCGGCCTTGGCCGCGGCATAGTGCGCCTGTTCCTTCTGCGCGCGCCAGCCGAGCACTGAGGCGTTATTGACGATGACGCCGCGGCCGCGCGGCTGCATCACGCGCAGCATGGCGCGCGTCATGCGAAAGACACTGTTGAGGCTGACGTCGATGACCTTGAACCACTCGTCGTCCGTCATGTCGACGACGCGCTTCTGGCCGCCCAAGCCCGCGTTGTTGATCAGCACGTCGACGCCGCCCATGGTTTCCTCGGCGGCGGCGACCAGCGCCTGCACCTGATCTTCCTTGGTGACGTCGCAGAGTTGCGCATGCACGGCGATAAGGCCCGTTTCGGCCTTGAGCTTGGCGACGGCTTCATTGAGGCGGCGCTCATGGATGTCGGAGATGAAGACGGCGCGGGCGCCTTCTTCGGCGGCGCGTTGTCGCAGGTCAGTACGTCGGCGGCCAGCTTGCCGAAGTCGCGATGCCAGTTCGACCAGTGATACTTGGCGATCAGCGCTTCGCGGCCGGGCGCGCCGTCGGCAGGCGCAGCGAGCATGCGCATGGCGTTTTAGCGCATGGCCTTCAGGCCCATCCAGGCGGCGCCGATGCGGTTCCGGATGGCCGGCTTGCGCGCGGCGCCGTTGGCACGCGCGGCGGCGCAGACGAGTTCGAGTTCGTGCGTGAAGGCCATTTGCTGGCCGAGCGTCGACAAGCCGCGTTCGAAGCCGAGCAGCGCCATGGCGATCTGCCAGCCCTCGCCGGGCTGGCCGACCACGTCCTCGGCGCCGGCGAGGGCGCCGTCAAAAAATACCTCGTTGAATTCCGCGGTGCCCGTCATCTGGCGGATCGGGCGGATTTCGATGCCCGGTTGATCGAGCGGCATGAGCAGAAAAATGAGTCCCTTGTTGCCGCGCGAACTCGGCTCGCAGCGGGCGAGCACGAAGATCCACTGCGATTCGTGGGCAAGCGAAGTCCATACTTTTTGGCCGTCGACCACCCAGCGACCGCTCGCCGGATCCTGCCAGGCCTTGGTCTGCACGTTGCCGAGATCGGACCCGGCGCCGGGTTCCGAGTAGCCCTGACACCAGTATTCGGTGCCCGCCATGATCCCCGGCAGGAAGCGCGCCTTCTGGCGGTCGCTGCCGTGGGCGATCAAGGTCGGGCCGATCAGGGTCTCGCCTAAATGGCCGATGCGGCCGGGGCCACCGGCGCGCGCATATTCTTCGTGGAAAATCACCTGCTGTGCCGCCGACAATCCGCGGCCGCCGTATGCCTCGGGCCAGCCGATGCAGGTCCAACGACTCGCTGCCAGATGCCGCTCCCATTGCTTTCGCAATTCGGGAAAGGCTTCCTCGTCGCCCGGGCCGCCGCGGTGGCGCAGGCATTCGAATTCGCCGGCGAGGTTCTGCGCCATCCATTGCGCCACGTCGGCGCGGAAGCTTTCGTCGTCGCGTGCCGTGCTCATCTCAGTTTCCATCCAGGAGATGGCTGGCGACTTGTTCGCGCAGATCGTCGGCAGTGCCGAACCAGTGGCTGGTCGCCTGCGCGCGCTTGAAGTGGAGCTGGGGATCGTATTCCCAGGTGAAGCCGACGCCGCCATGCAACTGGATCGCTTCCTGCGCGCAGAAGAAGTAGGTGTCGCTGGCAAGCGCCTTGGCGGTTGCGGCTTCAAGCGCCAACAGCGGCGTTTCCGGCGCCGTTGCCGCGATGCGTGCTGCGCCGTAGACCGCGGAGCGGCACGCTTCGATGTGGACTAGCATTTCCGCACAGCGATGTTTGACCGCCTGGAAGGATGCGATGGCGCGGCCGAACTGCTTGCGCTCGGCGACGTAGGCCAACGTCATGTCGAGGCATTCCTGCGCGCCGCCTAGTTGTTCCGCGGCCAGCGCGATCATCGCGTAGGCGGAAGCGCGTGGCAAGGCGCGGTCGAGCCGGTCGCCCGTGGCGATCAGCGTGCCGAGGCCGAGGCGTACCTGATGGAGTTGGACGGCGGTGGGGCGGCGGCTGGCGTCGTGGCTTTCGAGTGGCGCGCATGTCACGCCGGGCGCGTGCGCGTCGACCGCGAACAAGGCGAGTTCGCCGGTCTCGATGTGCACCGGCACGAGCAGCAGGTCGGCCACGGCGGCATCGAGAACGTAGCGATAATCACCGGTAATGACGTATTCCCCGTCTTGCTGACGCGCAACGGACCGGACTTCCGCCGGCTGCCATGAAACGCCTGCGGCGGACCATGCTACCGTTGCCGCCAGCTTGCCGGCCGCAATCGCCGGCAGATAGCGCTCGCACGCAACGGCATTGCCGCTCTCCAGCAGCAACGACGCCGCGCTTGCGGCGGTGGAGAAGAACGGCGCGCACAGCAGCCGGCGGCCGCATTGCTCCATCAGCAGGGTCAGTTCCAGGCTGCCCAGGCCCAGTCCGTCATATTCCTCGGGAATCGCGGTGGCACACCAGGCCAACTCGCCGGCCAGTTGGCGCCAAGTTTCCTCGTCGTAGCCGGTGGGCGATTCCATCGCACGGCGCACGGCGGCAGAGGAACTCGCCTTGGCGAGAAACGCCTCCGCCGTGTCGCGGATCATCACCTGGTCCGCATTGAGGGCGAAATCCATGTCAGCTGCCGTAGACCTTCTGCGGCAGCGTCATCTTGGCGATCAGGTCATCGACGACCGGGCCGAGTTCGGCCGGATTCCAGCGCGCGCCCTTGTCGCGCGTCGGGCCGG
>JACRPB010000319.1 GCA_016214175.1 Rhodocyclales bacterium | reverse complement strand
GAGCCGGCCGCCGAGTTTTCCAGGGTGCGCGCGAAGTTCGCCGCGTTCTTTGCGTCCAGCGCGCGGTTCAGGCGCACCGAGGCTTCCGTCCATTGGGCGACCAGTTCGCCGGCCTTTTCGCCGATGTTCTCCCAGGGCGTCGGCTTCAGCGCAAGGCGCGGCGGTTCGGCGCCGGCGGTGTCGAGAAACTCCTGGCTCGTGCCCTCGTCTTCGAGCTGGACGTAGGCAAGCCCGGTAATGCCCTGGTAGCCGAGCTGGGCGGTGGTCGCCCGCGTCAGGCGAAAGCGCGAATCGAGGCTGATGGCGACGACGATGACGCGCGGGTCGCGCGCATCCGGCTCGATCGACAGCACCTTGCCGGCGCGGATGCCGCGATAGCGCACCTGCGCCTGGACGTTGAGGCCGGTGACGTTCTTGCGCGTCTCCAGGAGGTAGGTCTCGGTGCTTTCGCGCTGGCCGCCGAAGAACCACACCGCCAGCGCCGTCGCAATGCCGAGCACGAGGACGAAAATGCCGGCGGCGAAAGCATGGGATCGATTTTCCATATCAGTGCTCCATGACGCTGCGCGTCTTCGGCAACACATCAAACCCGTATGTGTAGGCACCGCGCGCCACGGACGGCGGGTATCCGATTCCCTTCATGTCCCCCGGGCCGAAAAAGCGCCGGCCCTCCTCCTTTACTTCCGGGAATCGGATACCCACCATCCGTGGCCGGATACCCCGGTGGTTTTGAACCGCCAAAGAGGCACGGCGCCAAACGCTCGTGCTGGTGGGGTGCCCTGCTGCGCGTAAGTAAAGGAGGAGGCGCCGGCCTTTTGGCGCCGGGGGACATGGAGCGCAGCAGGGCACCCTGCCGGCACGAGCACGCACCGACCACGAAACGGGTGAGCACTTTGGTTTCATGTCAATGTTGTCCCGAAGTCTGGAGCGCGCGCACGCCGCGCTCGGAAAGGAAGAAATTGCGGACGAAGGGATGATCCATCTGCATGATGGCGTCGAGAGCGCCGTAGGCCACGATATGCTGCTCGGCGAGCACGGCGACGCGCGTGGACAGGCTCGCCAGGGTATCGAGGTCGTGCGTCACCAGCACCACGGTCAGGCCCAGTTCCCCGCCCAGCATGCGGATCAGGCGCACGAAGCTGTCGGAGCGGTCGGGATCGAGGCCGGCGGTCGGTTCGTCGAGCAGCAGCAGTTCCGGCTCCAGCGCCAATGCGCGCGCCAGCGCGACGCGCTTGATCATGCCGCCGGAGAGTTCCGCCGGCGTCAGCCAGGCATGGCGCGGCAGCAGTTCCACCATGTCGAGCTTCAGCATCACCAGGTCGTGGATCGTGGCCTCGTCGAAGCGCTTCAGCTCGCGCAGCGGGAAGGCGATGTTGTCGAAGACGCTGAACGCCGAAAACAGCGCGCCATGCTGGAACAAAACGCCGAAGCGGCGCCGCAGCGCCCGTTCGCGCTCGACGCCGCCGCCGAAGAGCGGCTCGCCGAACAGCAGGATTTCGCCGCGCGTCGGACTCAGCAGGCCGACCATCTGGCGCAGCAGCGTCGTCTTGCCGCTGCCCGACCCGCCCACCAGGGACACCATCTCGCCGCGCTCGATTTCGAGGTTGAGGCCACGGTGCACCATCGCCTCGCCGAAGCGCGTATGCAGGTCGCGCACGGAAACGACGCTGCCGCTCATAGCTGTGGCAACCCAATCGCGCGCGTAAATATCGCGAACAGCGCATCGAGCAGGATGACGACGGTGATCGCCGTCACCACCGAGGCCGTCGTGTTGGCCGAGAGGCTTTCGGTGTTCGGCCGCACGCGCAGCCCGAAGTGGCAGGCGACGAGCGCGATGAAAATGCCGAAGACCAGGCCCTTGGCGAGGCCGATCCACAGATTGGCGACGGGCACCGCGCGCGGCAGGGCGTGGAAGAAAAAGCCGTAGCTGATGTCGAGCTGGAGATTGGCCGCGACCATGCCGCCGACGAGGGCGATGGCCGTGGTCCATAGCACCAGCAGCGGCACCGCCAGCGCCAGCGCCAGCACCTTCGGCAGCACCAGGCGCAGGCTGCGCGAGACGCCCATGGTCGCCAGGGCGTCGATCTCCTCGGTGACGCGCATGACGCCCAACTGCGCCGTCATCGCCGAACCGGAGCGTCCGGCCACCAGCACCGCCACCAGCACCGGTCCGAGCTCGCGGACGATGCCCATGCCGAGGATGTTCACGATGAAGACGTCGGCGCCGAAGAGCTTCAACTGCAGCGCCGACAGATACGACAGGGCGACGCCGATGAGAAAGCCGACCAGCGCCGTCACCGGCATCGCGCGCACTCCCCCCTTGTAGAGGTTGGCCGATATCTCGCGCCGCGGCAGTTCCTGCGGCAGGCGCAGCAGGTGCGCGACGTCGAGCAGCAACTGGCCGATGAGGGCGACGAAATCGCCGCACTGGCGCCGCAAGGCGAGCGCGGCCTGGCCGACGCGGATGATCCATTCGAAGGGCGAATGCGGCACCTGTCCCGCGGGCCGATCGCGGTCGCTCGCGCCGAGGCGCTGGAACACGTGCAGATGCTCGGGCCGCGCCAGCAGCAGTTCGGGCAGCGCGCGTCCCCACGCCCGCCACAGCAGCATGGCACCGGCGCTGTCGAGGGCGTCGATGTCGAGGCAGCTCCAGGTGGTTTGCGGCCGGCCGCCGTAGCCGGCCAGCTCGCGGCCGAGAGCCGCCGCCGCGGGCGCGATGGCCGCCAGGGTCCAGCTTCCGCTCAGGGCGATGCGGCGCTGGCCGTCGGAATCCTGTGCGACTGCGATGCGGGCTGCCCTCATGCGTACTCGTCGGGTCCGGGGTGGAGCGGCCGATTATAACGGCATGAATCAGCGGCGCTTGCGCAGGCTCAGGTCCGAGCCGAGACCGGCCCACTGCTTCGCTTCGTCGGCCAGTGCCGCGGCGGTCAACGGCGAGGACTTGAGCCATTCGGCATCCACCGTCAGCTCGAAACCCTTGGCGGTGACGCCGGCGCGAATCGACGCCTCGGCCGCGTCGTCGCGCGAGCGATGCAGCAGCGCCGCGATGCGCAGGGCGAAGATCAGCATCCAGTCGATCGCCTCGCGCGTCGTCGCCTGCACGCGTTCGAGCTTGCCGCGATGGGCGAGCACGATGCGCGCCAGCCGCTGCTGGTCGCGCTTGGAAAAGCCCGGCATGTCGGCGTTTTCCAGAATGTAGGCGCTGTGCTTGTGATAGCTCGAATGGGCCACCGAAATGCCGATCTCGTGCAGGCGCGCCGCCCAGGACAGAAATTGCGCGTCGCTGTGATCGACGCTGCCCGCCGCGGGATTCAGTTCGGCGAGAAAGCGCAGGGCGGTGCGGCCGACGCGCGCCGCCTGGCGGTGGTCGGCTTCGTAGCGCTGCATGAAGGCGCCCACCGTCGCCTCGCGCAAGTCTTCGTGGTGGTAGCGGCCGAGCAGGTCGTAGAGGACGCCCAGGCGCAGCGCGCCTTCGGAAAACGTCATGCGTTCGAGGCCGAATTCGCGGAACACCGCGGCCATGATGGCGATGCCGCCCGGCAGCACCGGTACGCGGTCGGGACGCAGCCCTTCCAGCTTCAGCTTCTCGACGTCGCCGGCCTCGATCAGCGCGCTGCGCAACTGGTCGAGGCCGCTGCGCGTGATGCCGCCGGCGCCGCCCGGATTGAGGCCGTTCAGCTCCAGCAGGTCGACGATGGCCTTGGCCGTGCCCGACGAACCCACCGCTTCTTCCCAGCCGGCGTTCTGGTAGGCGTGGGCGATGGCCTGCAATTCCTTGCGCGCCGCCAGCTCGATGAATTCGGTGGAGCCGCCGCCGATGTCGACGACGAGTTGCTGCGTCTGCGGATTGGGCAGGGTGTGGGCGACGCCGAGGTAGATCAGCCGCGCTTCCTCGCGCCCGGCGATGACTTCGATCGAGAAACCGAGCGCCGCATCGGCCTGGGCCAGGAACTGCGGCGCGTTCTTGGCGACGCGCAGCGTGTTGGTGGCGACGGCGCGCACCGCACCGGGCGCGAAGCCGCGCAGCAGCTCGCCGAAGCGCGCCAGGGCTTCGAGGCCGCGCAACTGCGAGGGCGCGTCGAGCATCTTGTCGCGGGTGAGGCCCGAGGCCAGGCGTACCGACTCCTTGAGGCCGTCCAGCGGATAGATCTGGTTGCCGACGACGCGCCCCACCTGGAGACGAAAACTGTTGGAACCGAGGTCGACGGCAGCAATGCGATCGTAGGACATAGGCGGCCGATTCTAATTCATTGTCCGGCGTCCCGGCCCGCCGCTGCGGCCATTGCGGGCTGGCACGGAATGGCGGACTGTCATATGCTTGCAATACTCGCGCCATAAACATGTCCGCCCTTCTTCTCGCCAGGAATCCGCGGACGACCATGAACACCACACCGACGCCCGAACTCATGCCGCCGCCGCGCAACCTTCCGCCCGAACATTTCATCAACCGCGAACTTTCGCTCCTGGCCTTCAACCGCCGCGTCCTCGCCCAGGCCGCCGACGCACGCGTGCCGCTGCTGGAGCGTCTGCGCTTCCTCTGCATCGTCTCGTCCAACATGGACGAGTTCTTCGAAATTCGCGTCGCCGGCCTGCGCGAGCAGATCAAGCTCGGCAGCCATGCCTGCGAGGCCGACGGCCTGGCGCCGGAGGAGGCCTACCGCCGCATCGCGCTCGAAGCCCACGCCCTGATCGCCGAGCAATACGCGCTGCTCAACGAAACCATCCTGCCCAAGCTGCACGCGCAGGGCATCGTCTTCCTGCGCCGCGGCGAATGGACCAAGGAGCAGTCGGCCTGGATCAGCGCCTACTTCAAGCGCGAAGTGATGCCGGTGCTGACGCCGATCGGGCTCGACCCGGCGCACCCGTTTCCGCGCGTCTTCAACAAGAGTCTCAACTTCGCCATCGAGCTGGCCGGCACCGACGACTTCGGCCGCGTCGGCGGCGCCGCCATCGTCCAGGCGCCGCGCGCCCTGCCGCGCGTCATCCTGCTGCCGAAGGAACTCACCGGCATCGATTACGGCTTCGTCTTC
>JACRPB010000318.1 GCA_016214175.1 Rhodocyclales bacterium | reverse complement strand
GCACTTGGCGCCGGTGCTGGTGAGCGTGGCGTTGGTCGTCACGGTCGTGCCGTGCACGATGGTGTCGATGCCGGCGGCGAACTCTTGCAGCGTCTGCGGCGGGTTCATGCTGGCGGCGATGTCGGTGAGGCCGTTCACCACGGCGATCGACGGATCGGCCGGCGTGGACAGCGACTTGAAGATCGCCGGCTCGGCGCCGGCGCGCGTGACGACGAAGTCGGTGAAAGTGCCGCCGACGTCGATTCCGATCTTGAGCGCCATTGGGGAGGCTCCTGTGGTCATGTGTTGTGGGTTGGTTGCGCGGCTTGGCGCGCGATCATCTGGCGCACGTCGTCCTTGCGCACCTTGCCGAGGGCCGACTTCGGCAGGCTGGCGACGAACACGACGTCCTTGGGATGCTTGTAGCGGGCGATGCGGCCGTCGAGCAGTTGCAGCACCTGCGCCGCGGAAGGCGTGCGCCCCGGCATCGGTGCGACGACGGCGACGACCAACTCGCCCCAGCGCGCGTCGGCGCGGCCGACGATGGCGACTTCAGCGATGTCGGGCGATTCGATGAGCACGTTCTCGATCTCGGCCGGATAGATGTTCTCGCCGCCGGAGATGATCATTTCCTTGCGCCGGCCGTCGACGTAGAGATAGCCCGCGGCGTCGAGGTGGCCCATGTCGCCGCTGTTGAACCAGCCGTCGTGCATCACTGCGGTGGTCGCCTCAGGCGCTTGCCAGTAGCCGCACATGACGTTGCGGCCGCGCACCAGGATGTCGCCGGTCACGCCTGGGGCGACGTCCATGCCGGCGCTGTCGACGACGCGCAGCTCGCAGTGCGCGGCGGCGCGGCCGGTGGAGCCGGCCTGGGGCCGGGCCTCGTCGGGCTTGAGATAGGCGGCGATCGGGCAGGTCTCGGTGGCGCCGTAGATCGGCACCAGCGGCACGCCGCGCGCGTGCACCGTGTCGGCGAGCCGCTTGGTGATGATGGTCGAACCGGTGGCGATCATGCGCAGGCGGGAAAAGTCGGCGCTCTGCCAGCGCGGGCTCGCCATCATCATGTCGAGCTGTGCCGGCACCAGCACGGTGAGCGTGACGCCCTCGCGCTCGATGGCGTCGAAAGTGGCCTCGGCGTCGAACTTCGGATGCAGCACTACCGTGCAGCCCTCGCGCAGCGCCGGCGTCGTCTGGTTGTTGAGGCCGCCGACATGGAACAGCGGCAGCGTGGTGAGGATGACGTCGGCCGCCGTCATGCCGTGCATGTCGACGCTGTTGTCGGCGTTGCAGTCCAGCGCGTCCTGCGTCAACAGCACGCCCTTGGGCTTGCCGGTCGAGCCCGAGGTGTAGCAGATGAGCAGCGGCGTCGCGGGGTCGGCTGTCTCCTGCGGCACCGGTTGGCCGGCGCCGCGCGCAATGTATTCAGGGAAGGCGATCCATCCCGGCGGCGCGGCGCCGAAGGCGACCAACTCCATGGCGCCGAGCCTGGCACGGAAGAGGTCCGTCTGCGCGACGTAGGCGCCCTCGACGAAAAGCACCGCGGGCGGGCAGTCCTGCAGCATCTGCTGGTGCTCGGGGCCGGCCAGGCGCCAGTTGAGCGGCATGAACAAGGCGCCGAGCCGCGCGCAGGCGAAGAGCAAGGCGACGTTCTCGGGGCTGTTCAAGCCGAGATAGGCGACGCAGCCGCCGTGCCGCACGCCGCTGGCGGCGAGCGCCGCCGCCAGTTGGTCCACCTGCGCCGCGAGCGCGCCGTACGAGACGTCGCGTCCGGCAAAGCGGATCGCCGTCTTGGCCGGAGCAAGCGCGGCAGTGCGCTCTATCCACCGGGATACGCCCATTCGTCTCCTCCTCCATCCGGGGCATGGCGCCCCTGGTATTTTTTTGCGGCGCGGTTCGCGTCCGCGAATCTTGTGTGGTCTAGGCGTCGCCGACTTCGATGACGACCGCCATGCCGGTGTCGCCGGCGGCACAGCCGGTAAATAGCCCGTAGCCGCCGCCGCGCAGCACCAGTTCCTCGATCAGTTCGATGATGGCGCGCGTGCCCATCGGCGCCTGGGGATGGCCCCAGACCAGCGAGCAGCCGAAGTTGTTCATCTTGGCAATGTCGGCCCCCGTCTGCGCGGCGAAGTACAGATCGTTCACCGCGAACGGGTTGTGGGTCTTGATCGCGGCCATGTCGCCGAATTTCAGGCCCGCCTGGTCGAGCGCGCGCTGCGCGGCCGGCACCATGGATTCGGGCATGTAGGCGAGGGCGACGCGGGCGAGGCCGAAGCCGCGCAGGCGCACCGCGATTTTCGGATCGGTCGCCAGCTCGCGCGCCTTCTCGCGCGTGGTGACGACGAGCGCGGCGTTGCCGTCGGCCGGATGGGTCTGGCCGCCGAAGGTGATGCTGCCGCCGTCCATGACGGGTTTGAGCTTCGCCAGGCCGTCGACCGTCGATTGCGAGACGCCTTCGTCGCCGGTCATGGTGTTCGCGGTCTTCTTGAAGTTGGGCGCCGGCACGTCGAAAGGCAGGGTCATGAAGCGCTTGAGGAAGGCCGAGTCGTCGGCCAGCGCCTGGCGGTACTGCTCCTCGCGGCGCAGCACGAGTTCGTGCTGGGCGGCGGTGCCGATGCCGTGTTTCCTGGCGACGTTCTCGGCGGTCGTCAGCATGGCGTGCGGACCGAGCGGGTCGCAGCCGAAGTTGTCCATGACCCAGTTCTCGGCCGTGCCGGTGCCGCCCGGCGCGCGCGGATTCGGGTAGTAGAGGTGGGGGCCGTTCGAAGTGCGGTCGCAGTTGATGGCGAGCGCGACGCTGGCCATGCCGACCTCGATTTCCTGCGCTGCGGCGAGCAGGGTGCGCACGCCGGTGGCGCAGGCCTGCATCAGGGTCGGGCCGCCGGCCTGGCCGGCGCCGATGAGGCCGGTGAGCCAGGGCAGGCCGTAGAACGAGTGCTGCTGCGGCACCGAGAAGCCGAGGGCGCCGTAGTCGAACAGCTTGGGATCGATTTTGCGTTTCGCGAGTTCCAGCCGCGCGACGTGGGCGGCGAACTCGATGCTGTGGAGATTGGCGAAGCTGCCCTGCCAGCGCGCGAAAGGCGTGCTCCAGTAGGCGCCATAGGGGATTTCGGCTTTGTAGATCATCGCGTGCTTACCTTCAGTTTGGTTTTCTTGGCGCTGCCGGCGCTCGCAGCATCGGCAGTCTTGGCTTCGGGAAACGGGTCGCCGATCGCGGCGATGAAGCAGCGCTTGGCTTCGAGGAGATGGTCGAGCATGGCCGCGGCGGCGCCGTCGCCGTCGCCGGCGCGCAGTCGGGCGGTGATGCGCTTGAGCCCGGCGAGCACGATGGCGCGCACGCGCGCGTCGCCCAAGGTGAGGACGCGGATGTGCTGCATGTGGTCGGCGTACTGCTCGACGACCTTGACCAGGCGCCGGTTCGGCACCAGCGCCAGCCAGGCGGAACGAAAGCGGATGTTGGATTCGCGGAAGCCATCGACGTCGCCGGCAGCGGCCGCCGCAACGGCGTCGGCGAGCGCCTCCTCGATCGGCGCGCGTGCGGCGGCATTGCGCGTGAACTGGGCGATGTCGCGAATGGCCGCCGGCTCGATCAGCAGCCGCACTTCGTAGATGTCGTCGATGTCGCTCGCTGCCAGCGGCGGCACGATGAAGCTGCGGCCGTCGGCGACCAGCAGGCCTTCGCTCGCCAGGCGCGTCAGCGCCTCGCGCACGGGGGTGCGGGAAACGCCGAGTTGCTGGGAAATCTGAACTTCCTGCAGCGGCTGCCCGGCGACGATCTTGCCGTTGCTGAGATGCGCGCGCAGCGTGTGATACACCTGTTCGCCGAGGGCAAGGGGGCGGGCGACGGGCTGCAGTACCGGGACCAAGAGCACCTCCGGGGCGAACATGCGGGTGAGGGGATACGGGATACTGTATACATTCGAATTTTGAGTGTCAATGGGAAGCGACACAAAAATGCGGGGAAAATGGTCGCCATTCGAAACGGAACGACAAATGAACTCTGAAGCCAAATTCGAGGATCGCCTCGCCGGCATCCTGGCGGGGCGCCGGCGCGATCTGGCGCGCGCCATCTCGGAAGTCGAGAACGCGACCGCAACCGGACAGGCGCTGCTGCGAGCGATCCGCCCCCACGTCGGCGGCGCCCACGTCGTCGGCATCACCGGGCCGGGCGGCGCCGGCAAGTCGACGCTGATCCATGCGCTGCTGCGCGAGTTGGATGCGCGCGGGCAGAGCGTCGGCGTCGTCGCCGTCGACCCGTCGAGCCCGAAGAGCGGCGGCGCCTTGCTCGGCGACCGCATCCGCATGGTCGACCACGACGTTGCGGACAAGGTGTTCATCCGCTCGCTCGCGGCGCGCGGCCATGCCGGCGGACTCTCGCGCACGGCGGGCGGCGTCGTCGATCTGATCGACGCCGCGGGCAGCGACGTCGTCATCGTCGAAACCGTCGGCGCCGGGCAGGCCGAGGTGGCGATCTGCGATCTCGCCGACACCAAGGTGGCGGTCTGTCCGCCGGGGCTCGGCGACGACGTGCAGGCGATGAAGGCGGGCATGCTCGAAATGGCCGACGTGCTCATCGTCAGCAAGAGCGACCTGCCCGGCGCCAAGGGGACGGCGCGCGTGCTGACGACGATGCTGGCATTGCGCGCGGAAAGCGCGTGGACGGTGCCGGTGATCGGCACCGTCGCCGACAACGCGGAAGGCGTTGCCGCGCTGGCCGACGCTCTGTCCGCGCATGCGCGCTACGCCGGCCGCGGTACGCGCTATCGGAACACCACCGTGCAGGCGCGCCGGCATCTGGCCGACGTCGTCGCCGCCGAATTGCGCCTGCGCTTGCTGAGTGCCGACAGCGCGGAACTGGATCGGCTGGGAGAGGAATTGCGCGCGGGACGGATCAACGCAGCGGCGGCGGCGGACGACGCCTTGCGGACGCTTAGCGTGGCAGCGGTGGCGAAGAGTTAGCGGCGACGGCTAGGCCGGCGCCGCATTCGTCGCCGACGCCGCTGCGCTCGTGGGCTTGCCGTTGCGCGCCGCAATGACCTCGGCCATGATCGACAGCGCGATCTCCGGCGGCGTGTGGCTGCCGATCGGAATGCCGGGCGGCGCGTGCAGGCGGTCGATCTGCGCGGGAGTCAGGTCGAACATGGCCAGGCGCGTGCGGCGCGAGGCGCTGGTGCGCGAGGAGCCGAGGGCGCCGACGTAGAAGGCGTCCGACTTCAGCGCTTCGAGCAGTGCCATGTCGTCGACCTTGGGATCGTGGGCGGTGGTGACGACGGCGGTGAAGGCGTCGATGCCGAGCGCGAGAACCGCGTCGTCGGGCATGCCGTCGAGCAGCGGCACGCCTTCGAGGCTCCATTGCTCGCGGTACTCGGGGCGCGGATCGCTGACGAAGACGCTGAAGCCGAGCATCTGCCCGAACTGGGCGAGATAGCGCGCCAGATGGCCGGCGCCGATGAGTATCAGGCGCCAGTGCGGGCCATGCACATTGACCAGCAGGCGCTCGTCGAAGGCGAACTTCGCATCGCCGGCAGCGGGCGTCACGGTCGCCGCGCCGGTCTCCAGATCGAGGGTGCGCACGACGCGGCGGCGCTGGCGGATTTCGTCCACCACCGCGGCGATGCTCGCGGCCTCGCGCACCGGTTCCACCACCAGGCGCAGATTGCCGCCGCAGGGCAGGCCGAAGCGTTGCGCCTCGTCGGCGGTGACGCCATAGACGGTGACGTAGGGCTGGTCGGGAAACTCGCGGTCGAGGCGCGCGACCAGATGCTGTTCGATGCAGCCGCCGGACACCGAGCCGACGAAGCGGCCGTTTTCGGTCACGGCCAGCAGCGAGCCGACCGGGCGCGGGGCCGAGCCCCAGGTCGCCACCACGGTGACCAGCGCCACGCGCTCGCCGGCCTGCAGCCAAGTCTGCGCGGCGTCGAGAACTTCAAGATCAGTTGAATTCATACTCGCAGGGGCAAGCCAAGGATCGGTGACACTCTAGCATCATCGTCGGCGCCGTCGGGTGTATGCTTTTCCTGCGGCACCCGGACATCGGTGCGGCCGTCGGCAGATGCGACGGGGCAGGGCCGACGATCTGCGGCAGGAAGACAGAGGAGTGCAATCATGGCCACCAAGAAATCCGAACTTCCACCCGACCAAGACAACACGCGCGTCATCGAGCGAGCGGACGGCTACTACTGGCAGCGGCAGGATATCCACGAAGAGTTCGGACCCTTCGCCACCGTATCGGAGGCGGTCGAAGACATGGAACTCGCCGATGCCGACATCGATGCCGGAGACTCGCTGCAAGAAGCCGAAAGCGAAATCGGCATCGCCGACTGGATCGATCCCGAAACCGGGCAACCCGCCGAGGAATCGGTTCCCCGTCTCGAAGATCATTGACCGGCGGGCAGGCGGAACGGCCGGCACCGATGTCCTGCCGCTTGCGTCGGCCAGCGACCGGGGCTAGGTTGGGATCATGGCGAATCAATAGCGGGAGGATTGATCATGGCAACACATGAAAACAAGACCAAGGTGACGATACTTACATGGTCATATCGGATCAAGGGCTATATCGACCTGT
>JACRPB010000323.1 GCA_016214175.1 Rhodocyclales bacterium | reverse complement strand
CTGGTTCATGGCGGTGAAACTGCTGGCGATGCCTGCCGCCGCCCTCGGCATCGCCGCGGCATTCAAGCTCGCTCGCGTCTATTTCGACGTCGCCGTCACCTTCGCCGCGCTGCCGGCGGCGAGTTCGGCCTACATCCTGACCCAGCGCATGGGCGGCGACGGCGCCCGCGTCGCCTGGCTGATTTCGGCAACGACGCTGGCGGCGATGCTGACCCTGCCCTTCTGGCTTTCCCGACTTTAGCTTTCGCTCGGCGGCGGCGGGTCGGGCGCCATCATCTGCTGAACGATGGCGCGCAGCTTGCCGGGCCGCACCGGCTTGACGAGCAGGGCGAAGTGGCGGCGCGCGGCGTTGGCGAGCAGGTGATCATCGACGTCGCCGCTGAGGACGAGGACGGGGACGACGCCGTAGCGGCGGCGCAGCACCAGCCCGGCGGCGACGCCATCCTCGCCGCTCGGCAACAGCGTATCGGTGATTACCAGGTCCGGTACCAGGCCGGCCTCTTCGCAGCGCGCGATGGCTTCGAGAGACGACGCGGCGCCGATCACCCGGCACCCCCAGCCGGCGATCAAGCCGGCCATACCGGTCGCCGCTCTTTCGTCGCCGTCGATGACGACCACGGTACCTTCGATCTGGCTGCTCGTCGTCACCTCGGAGATCGGCGCCGCCTCCGTTTCGCCGGCAATGCCGAGCGGCACTTCGATCCAGAACACCGAGCCGCGGCCGGGGACGGAACGAACGCCCTGCGCCAGTCCCAGCAAACGCGCGAGGCGGTCGCAGATGGAGAGCCCGAGACCGAGCCCCTTGGCATGATTGCGCTCCGGGTTGCTGAGTTGGACGTACTCGCTGAAGATGGCCTGGAGTTGCCCGGGCGGAATGCCGACGCCGGTATCCCAGACCTGGATCGTCGCCTTGTCGCCGTGCTTGCGGCAAGCGAGCAGCACGCCGCCGCGCGCCGTGTAGCGCAGGGCGTTGCCGATGAAATTCATCAGGATGCGCTCCAGCAAGCGCGGGTCGGTCCGCAGCCAGAGGTCGCGGTAACGCACCCGCAGTTCCAGGCCTTTCTCTTCCGCCGGCCCGTTGTATTCGAGCGCCAGGCGCGCAAACAGATCCGCCAGCGGAAAATCGGCCGGCTTTGCCGTCACCAGGCCGGCGTCGATGCGCGAGCTGTCGAGCAGGGATTCGAGCAGATCCTGCAAGGATTGCACCGACGAGTCGATATGGCGCACCAGCGGCTTGACCTCGGGCTGCAGCGGCAACTGTCCCAGTTGCGACACGAACAGGCCGAGCGCGTGCAGTGGCTGACGCAAATCGTGGCTGGCGGCGGCGACGAAGCGCGACTTGGCGGAATTGGCGCGTTCGGCTTCGTCCTTGCGCTGGCGCAGTTCGGCGGTCGCGGTGTCGATCTGCTGCTTGAGGAAGTCCTGGGTGAAGCCGACACGCTGCGCCATGTGGTTGATGCCTTCCTCCAGCCCCGGCATCACCGCCGCGGCATCCCGCGCGACGCGCGCCGTGGTGTCGCCCTGGCCGATACGGTCGACGACGTCGCCGATGTGCAGGATCGGCCGGATCACCCCGCGGGCGAGGCTCAGCGCCAGCCAGGCGGCGAAAAAGCAGCCGACCACGGCGATGGCGACGCCGATCAGCAACTGGCGGTTGCGCTCCTCGTCGAGGCGACGGCGCGACATCTCGAAGACGACGTAACCGTCGACCTGGCCGGCGCTATCCAAGCCGCCGGCGTCGGAGTAGAAATCGTCCACCGGCAGACGCGAGCGCAGGATCGGCACCACGGCGACGGTCGCATCGCCCTGCTGGAACACTTGCTCGCCGACGGAAATGGCGGGAGCCTGCGCCAGCGTCGACTTACCGCTGGCCGCCAGCGGCACACCGGCCGGATCGTAAATCGACACGGCGAGAACGTCGCCGTCGCCGCTCAGGGTGGCGCGCACCAGGGCCTGCAAGACCTCGCGGTTGCCCGCGAACACGCCGAATTCGGCGGTGCTGGCCAACTGCAGGGCATCGGCGCGCACCCTCGCCTGCATCGCTTCGTCGAGGCTGCGGTATTGGCGGTCGAGCAGAATCGCCGCGAGCGTCAAGGCCACCACGATCGCCGGCAGTATCGTCGCCAGCAGCATGCGTCCCCGCAATCCCAACGACAGCCTCATGGCGCACGCTCCTTCAGGCGCAACTGCTCGATCCATTTTTCCGTAGCGTCAGGGGCGAACGCGATGCCCAGCGAGCGGGCGACGTCGCCATTGACGCCGATCGAAAACTCGCGCGGACTTTGCGGCGCCGGCAGCGGCCGCCCCGCCAGCCAGGCGCGCGCGATCTCGCCAGCCTGGGCGCCGACCTGGCTCGGCGTCGAATAGACGGCGAGCAAGGCGCCGGCCTTGACGTAGGCGGGAGAAAAACCGATCAGGGGAATGCGCCGCCGGTAGGTGGCGGTCAGGATGTTCTGTACCGTCAGGCTGTTGAAGACGTGCGGGTCGGGCATGGCCAGCAGCATATCCGAGCCGTCGATCAAGTCCTGCAGCAAGGGGAACAAGCCGGCGCCTGCCGCCATTTCGGCAACGGCCAGCGTCACGCCGCGCTCGGCGCTCGCTTGGCGCAGGGCCGGTGCCCACTGCCGGGACTCCGGTCCGTAGAGGACGCCGATGCGTCGCCGCTCCGGGAGCGTCAGGCGCAGCAGGTCGAGCAGGCGGGCGGGCGGCTGATCGAGGTATACCGCCGTCGCGGTGCGGCCTTGGCGCCCCGCCCGCTCGGCATGGCGCTCGAACGCGGCACGCGGCAGCAAGGTCGCCAGCAGCGGCGCCCGCAGATCGCTTTCGGCGAGTCCGGCGTAGGCGCCGCTGCCGATGGCGATCACCAGCGGCGGCGGCGCCCGCCCCGGCGCGAGAAACTGCTGCCAGGTAGCGATTTCGGCGCTGGCGCCGCCGCGCTGAATTTCCCGCCGCGCCGCTTCCGCCGCCTCGGCATAGGGGCCGCCGCCGTCGGACAAGGCCAGCCACACCGTCTCCCCCGCCGCCGCGGCACGCCCGCACCATGTATATGTCATTAGACATAGGCAAGCGAGGACGAAGAGTTGGCGTGGAAACGGCATCGCTCAGTAGTCCAGGCGTAGCGTGGCGTAACCACGCGTCGACATGACGTTGAAGGAGCGATACTCGGTGCGCTTGGCGCCGTCGCCCTGAACGGCGAAGGCCAGTTCGCCGCGCGTCGGGCCGACGCGGAACGGGTAGGCCAAACGCCAGTCGAGCCGCTTGTAGCCGGATATGCGGTCGTTTTGCGTCCATTTCAGAGCGCCCACGGAGGAATAGGTCGCCGACAGTTCGAGGCCTCCCGGCAGCGTCTGCATCAGCATCAGCGACAGGTTTCGCGTCGGCGCGGAAGCCGCGGCCTGGATTTGCATATTGATGATTTCGGAAGTCGACTGTCCAATTTGCGTCACCACGGCCAATGGATTGTCCGGCAAGCGCAATTGCTGAGACATTCTGACGAAGGCCTGGTTCAGGATCACGCGCGTCCGCGCCGCCGGCTGCCAGCGCACCTGGTATTCGAGGCCGCGGATGCTGACGTCCTGCATGTTGTAGGAACTGGGAGCGGTCGAACTGGCCGCGGCGCACAGCGGATCCAGGGTCGGGCAATAAGGCGCCGTCAGCGTGGTCTGCACGGTCGCCATGTGGCCGTTCACCTGCTCGGCAAAGACGCGCAGGTCGGCAGTGAGGTTGATCGGCCGGAACTCGCCGAGCCAACCGATTTCGCGGCTGATCAGCCGTTCCGGCACCAGCTTGTCGCGCTGGAAGTAGTAATAGCCCAGGAGCAGGCCGTTGGTCGCGACGACCGGACCATAGCCGCGGCTTTCGAACAGCGACGGCGACCGGAACGCTCCGGAAATGCCGGCACGCAGCGTCTGGCCGGGCGCGACATGCCAGTTGAGGGCCAGGCGCGGCGCGGCACTGGTGCCCGTGTTGCTGTCGCGTTCGATGGTGCCGCCGACGTTGGCCACCCAAGCAGGGTGCAGGCGCCATTCGAGATTGCCGAAGATCCGTCCCAAGCCCAGCCTGACCGGTTCGGTGGTGCCGTAGAACTGCTTGCCGCTGACGATATCGCTGCGCAGCTCGCCGCCCCAGACCAGGCGCGCGTCCGGCCACGGCCTGAACGTATGCTGAACTTCCAGATCGTCGCGCTGCGAGCGGAAACCGTAGTCGATCGGAAACGTCATGCCGCCGGCGAGCCAAGTGAAGGCGTCCGCTCCGCTCTCTTCCGCCCGGTAGTAGCGCACGGCCAACTCCCCGAACTCGTCGAGCGCACGACGCCAACCCAGGCTCACGAACTGATGCCGCAACTGCTGCAACCGCGACGGATCGCCGGCCTTGCCGACCGTGCCGACCTGAAGGCCGACGTCCAGCGTACCGGCCTGCAGTTGCAGTTCGTCGCGCAAGCCCAGGCGTATGTCGGCGCGCGCATCGAACAGGCGCTTACCGATATGGTCGGGCTGCGTCACGATGCCGTCGTCTTGCTGGCTGAGGGCGCTGACGCGGACATTGGTTGCGCTGCCGCCACCAAGCCGGAGGAACCTGTCATGCACGCCCTGGTTGCCCTCGCGCACTTCCGCCGTCACACCGTGTCCTTCGCTCGCGTGGCGCGTCACGATGTTGGCGATGCCGAGAAAGGCGTTGGCGCCGTAGGACGCCGAATTGGAGCCGCGCACGACCTCAATGCGCTCGATATCGTCGAGGGCGACCGGAATCAGGTTCCAGTTGACGCCGCCATAGAAGAACGGCGAATACATGCTGCGGCCGTCCAGCAACACCTGCATGCCGCGCGGATAGCTTTCGCCCAAGCCGTGGTAGGTGACGATGCCGGCACCACTGGGCGGCTTCGCCACCTGAAAGCCCGGCACCAGGCGGAACAGATCCATCAGATCGCGCACGCCGGACAGCCGGATCATCTCGCGGTCGATAACCGTCACCGCGCCCGGCGCCTCGTCCAGCGGCTGCGCCAGACGCGAAACCGACAGCACGACGGGCAACTCTTCGAAGTAGTCGCGCTCGCTGACCGCGACCTGGGTTTGGGCAAACGCCTCCGCCGTGCAGAGCGCGACTGCAAGGAGAAACTGACACTTGCCTGGCAGGGACTCTCGCGGGCTCATCGGCGAAGGCTATCGAGAAAGGATAATTATATGTCGAATGGCCTAGCGTCGCCCGACCAGAATGGCCCCGCCGCCGACCATTTCGGCGCCCAACAACTGTCACGCCGAGTGCGCTTGCCCTGGCAACGACCCGCCGCGAACGATCGTCACCAGGGGGCCGACGCTGCCGCTCAGCGCCGCCGTCCGCCGACGATGGAACCGAGAATGCCGCGCACGATTTCGCGGCCGAGCTGCGAGCCGATGGCGCGCGCGGCGCCCGTCAGCGCCGCCTCCACGGGCGTCTGCCGGCCGCGCCTACCGCCGAGCACACCGCCCAGCATCGCGCCGAGGCCGCCGAGCAGGCCGCCGCCGGCCTTCTCGTCGGCGCCCGCCACCGGGGACGGCTGCGCGGCGCTGCTGCCTTTGAGCGCCTCATAGGCCGACGCCCGATCGACCGCCTGCTCGTAGTGGCCGTAAAGCACCGACGCCGCGATCGCCGCCCGGCGCTCTTCCGCGCTCAGCGGACCGATGCGCGAGGTCGGCGGCAACACCAGCGCCCGCTCGACCACGGTCGGCCGTCCCTTTTCGTCGAGAAAGGACAGCAGCGCTTCGCCGACGCCGAGCTCGGTGATCGCCTGCTCGGCGGAAAATTTCGGATTGGCGCGCAGTGTGTCGGCCGCACTCTTCACCGCCTTCTGGTCGCGCGGCGTGAAGGCGCGCAAGGCGTGCTGGACGCGGTTGCCGAGCTGGCCGAGGATGCTGTCGGGCACGTCGAGCGGATTCTGGGTGACGAAGTAGATGCCGACGCCTTTCGAGCGGATCAGGCGCACCACCTGCTCGACTTTCTCCAGCAGGGCCGGCGGCGCCTCGTCGAACAGCAGATGGGCCTCGTCGAAGAAGAACACCAGCTTGGGCTTGTCGAGGTCGCCGGCCTCGGGCAGGCGCTCGAAGAGCTCGGCCAGGAGCCACAGCAGGAAGCTGGCATAGAGCCGCGGCGCGTTCATCAGCTTCTCCGCCGCCAGGATGTTGACGACGCCGCGGCCGCTCATTGCGCCGCTCCCGACTTGCATCAAGTCGGCGACGTCGAGCATCGGCTCGCCGAAAAAGCGGTCGCCGCCCTGGTTCTCGATGGCCAGCAGGCCGCGCTGGATGGCGCCGACGGAGGCGGCCGAGACGTTGCCGTATTCGGTGGTGTAGGTCTTCGCGTTTTCGCCGACATGCTGGACCATGGCGCGCAAGTCCTTGAGGTCGAGCAGCAGCAGGCCCTGGTCGTCGGCGATCTTGACGACCAGTTGCAGCACGCCTTCCTGGGTGTCGTTGAGGCCCATCAGGCGCGCCAGCAGCAGCGGTCCGAGGTCGGAGACGGTGGCGCGCACCGGATGGCCGGCGGCGCCGAAGACGTCCCAGAACACGACCGGGCAGGCCTGCGCCGACCAGTCCGCGACACCCAACTGGTCCAAGCGCTGCTTCAGCTTGTCCGAGGCGACGCCTGCCGCGCCGAGGCCGGACAGGTCGCCTTTGACGTCGGCCAGGAACACCGGTACGCCGATGGCGGAAAACTGCTCGGCCAGCCGTTGCAGCGTGACCGTCTTGCCGCTGCCGGTGGCGCCCGTAATCAAGCCGTGGCGGTTGGCGAGCGCCGGCAACAGGCTGAGTTCCGTAGCGCCGGACTTGGCGACAGGCAACGGACGGGACATGGCAAGGAACCCCCGGATGATAAAATCCGGCCATTCTACGCAGCAACGACAAAGGAAACCATCATGGCCGGCCATTCCAAATGGGCGAACATTCAGCACCGCAAAGGGCGCCAGGACGAGAAGCGCGGCGCCGCCTTTTCCAAGATCGCCAAGGAAATCACCGTCGCCGCCAAGATGGGCGGCGGCGATGCCAATTTCAATCCGCGGCTGCGGCTGGCGAGCGACAAGGGCAAGGCCGTCAACATGCCCAAGGACAAGATCGAGAACGCAATCAAGAAGGGCACCGGCGAGCTCGAAGGCGTCAGCTACGAGGAAATCCGCTATGAAGGCTACGGCATCAACGGCGCCGCAATCATGGTGGACTGCCTGACCGACAACAAGGTCCGCACCGTCGCCGAAGTGCGCCACGCCTTCAACAAGTACGGCGGCAACATGGGCACCGACGGTTCAGTGGCCTTCATGTTCAAGCATTGCGGCCAGATGCTGTTCG
Organism: Rhodocyclales bacterium; assembly: GCA_016214175.1. Classification (GTDB taxonomy): domain Bacteria; phylum Pseudomonadota; class Gammaproteobacteria; order Burkholderiales; family Rhodocyclaceae; genus Nitricoxidireducens. Next base: position 3,391 of record JACRPB010000323.1, on the reverse strand, counting down.
CGCCGGGCACCGACGAAGCCAAGCTCATGGACGCCGCCATCGAAGCCGGTGCCGAGGACGTCGCGACCAACGAGGACGGCAGCATCGAAGTCATCTCCGGCCCCGGCGACTTCCTCGCCGTCAAGGACGCGCTGGAGAAGGCCGGCTTCAAGCCCGAATTCGCCGAAGTGACCATGAAGCCCCAGAACGAAACCGAATTCGCCGGCGAGGACGCGACAAAGATGCAGCGGCTGCTCGACGCACTGGAAGGACTCGATGACGTGCAGGAGGACTATACCACCGCCGTCATCGGGGAATGAGCGCGGCGCCGACCTCACGCCGCCGCGGCGCGGCCGGGCGCCGTTGCCGCGCCGGATGAACGCCTACGCCCCGCTGCTGTTCGTCCTGCTCTGGAGCACCGGGTTCATCGGTGCCAAGCTCGGCCTGCCGCACGCCGAGCCGCTGTCCTTCCTGTTCGTCCGCTATCTGCTGGTGATCGCGCTGATGACGCTGCTGGCGCTCGCGAGCCGCGCGCCCTGGCCGCGCGACGCGCGCCAGCGCTTTCACATCGGCGTCTCCGGCGTGCTGGTGCATGCCGTGTATCTCGGCGGCGTCTTCGTCGCCATCGCCAAGGGCCTGCCGGCGGGCGTCACCAGCCTCGTCGTCGGCGTCCAGCCGCTGCTGACGGCAGTCGCCGCCGGCGCGCTGCTCGGCGAAAGAGTCGCGCCGCGCCAGTGGCTGGGGCTGGCGCTCGGTTTCGCCGGGCTCTGGCTGGTGGTGTCGGACAAGCTCGGCAGCGAATTCGGCGCCGCGGCGCTATGGCCGGCGCTGCTGGCGCTGGCCGGCATCACGCTCGGCACGCTCTACCAGAAGCGCTTCTGCCCGGCCTTCGATCTGCGCACGGGTTCGATACTGCAATTCGTGCCGAGCGCCGTGCTGACCGGTGTTGCGGTGCTGCTGTTCGAGGATTTCCGCATCGCCTGGGTGCCGGAGTTCGTCTTCGCCCTGTCGTGGCTGGTGCTGGTGCTGTCGCTGGGCGCGATCAGCCTCTTGAACCTGCTGATCCGCGCCGGCTCGGCGGTCAATGTCGCCAGCCTGTTCTATCTGACGCCGGTGTCGACGGCCGCCATCGCCTGGCTGGTGTTCGGCGAAACCCTGAGCGGTCCGGCCCTGGTGGGCATGGCGCTGGCGGTCTGGGGCGTGTATCTTTCCCGCCGATGAGCGATACCGTCCGCATACTCGGCATCGACCCCGGCCTGCGCATCACCGGCTTTGGGGTCGTCGACACGCGCGGCAGCAAGCTCGCCTACGTCGCCAGCGGCTGCATCAAGACCAACGCGGCGCACTCGCTGCCGGCGCGCATCAAGACCATCCTCGACGGCATCGCCGAAGTCGTCGGCGCGCACCGGCCGCAACAGGCGGCGATCGAGAAGGTCTTCGTCAACGTCAATCCGCAGTCGACGCTGCTGCTCGGCCAGGCCCGCGGCGCGGCGATTTCCGCCCTGGTCGGCGCCGGCCTGCCGGTGGCCGAATACACCGCCTTGCAGGTCAAGCAGGCCGTCGTCGGCCACGGCAAGGCGGCCAAGGAACAGGTGCAGCAGATGGTGATGCGCCTGCTGCAATTGCCGGGCACGCCCTCGCCCGACGCCGCCGATGCGCTGGCCTGCGCCATTTGCCACGCCCACGGCGGGCAAGGCCTCGGCGCGCTGGCGACGGCCGGGTTTCGCGTGCGCGGTGGCAGGCTCGTGTAATGGCAAAGACGTAATGGCGAAAATTGCCTACGCCTGGGAGTTCGGCGCCAACCTCGGCCATATCGGCGCCTATCTGCCGATGGCGCGGGCCTTGCGGGAGCGCGGCCACGCGGTGCACTGGATCGTCGCCCAGGTCGGCTCGGCGGCGCGCCTGCTCGACCAGGAAGGCTTCTCGTGGCTGCAAGCGCCGACGCTGCCGGAAGCCAGGCGCGACAACCCGCCGCTGGCCTATGCCGACATCCTGTTGCGCTTCGGTTACGCCAACGCGGCGGACCTGCTCGGCCTCGTCGTCGCCTGGCGCGAACTCTTCCGTCTCACGGGCGCGCGGCTCGTCATGGCCGACCATGCGCCGACGGCCCTGCTCGCCGCGCGCACGCTGGGCCTGCCGGCGGTGCTGTTCTCCAGCGGTTTCTGCGTCCCGCCGCGGCAATATCCGCTGCCGAACATGCGGCCGTGGATACCCTTGCCCGCACCGCAACTCCTCGCCATCGAGCAGGAAGCGCTGGCCGCGATCAACACCGTGCTGGCGCGCTTCGACCAGGCGCCGCTGACGGCGGTGTGGCAATTGTTCGACGTCGCCGAAGACACGCTGCTCGGCTTTCCCGAACTCGACCACTACGGCGAGCGCGGTCCGGCGCGCTACTGGGGCAATCTGCCGGATGCCGGCATCGGCGCCGCCCCGGCCTGGCCGGCGCTGCCGGGCAAGCGCCTGTTCGCCTACCTGCGCACCGAATGCCCGCACCACGAGGCGGCGCTGGCGGCCCTGGCGGCGCTCGGCCAGCCGACCGTGGTCTTCTTCCCGCATGCGCCGGCGGCGACGGTGGCGCGCTTCGCGTCGCCGCATCTGGTTTTCAGCACGGCGCCGCTCGATCTCGAACGCACGGCGGCCGCCGCCGACGCCGCGGTCACCTATGCCAGCCTGTCGACGACGACGCGCTTCCTGCTCGCCGGCAAGCCGCTGCTGCTGCTGCCCGGCCATCTTGAGCAGTACCTGATGGCCCGCCGCGTCGAGGAGATGGGCGCCGGCCTGCTCGCCGATCCCGAGAAACCGGCCGCCGATCTGCCGCAGAAGTTGCAGCGCATCGTTTACGATTCTTCCTTCGCCGCCAACGCCGGCGCCTTCGCCGCCAAATACGCGGCTTTCCCGCAGAACGTCGTCATCGGCAACATTGCGCGCCGCGTCGAGGAACTGCTGACCCGGAACGGAGCCCCGCCATGATCGGACGCATCACCGGCATCCTGCTGGAAAAGAATCCGCCGCAGATCGTCGTGGACGTCCACGGCGTCGGCTACGAGCTCGACGTGCCGATGAGCACGTTCTACCACCTGCCGGCGGTCGGCGAGAAAGTCGCGCTGCACACGCATCTGCTGGTGCGCGAGGACGCGCACTGTCTCTATGGTTTCCTCGGCGAAGACGAGCGCGCCGCGTTCCGCCAGTTGCTGAAAATCAGCGGCGTCGGCGCACGCACAGCGCTCGCCGTATTGTCAGGGCTCTCGGTAGACGAACTGGCGCGCGCGGTGGCGCTGCAAGAGGCCGGCCGTCTGGTGAAGATTCCCGGCATCGGCAAAAAGACCGCCGAACGCCTGTTGCTGGAATTGCGCGATAAACTGGGCGCTGCTTTCACCACCGCGCCCGGCGCCGCAACGGCTGTCGGCGGGAG
>JACRPB010000322.1 GCA_016214175.1 Rhodocyclales bacterium | reverse complement strand
GGCGACCGTTCCCACTTTGTTGCTGCGCTGATGGATGAAGACACCCCTGAAAGTTGGTGCTGGCGAGACCGCGGCGCTTCTGGAAAGTCAGCTCGCCACCCTGCGCGAGGAGTTGATCTGCACACCCGCCGCCGCTGCAACCGTTGAACTCGACCAGACCACGCGAGGCCGGTTGTCGCGCACGGATGCCATGCAGCAGCAGGCGATGGCGGCTGGTCTGGCCGCGCGTCTGAGCACGGAGATTCGCAAGACCGAGGCGGCGCTTGATCGCATCGCCGACGGCAGCTGAGGTGAGTGCTGTCGCTGCGGAACGGAAATTCCTCCGGCGCGCCTGGCAGCCGATCCGGCGCCGTTCTGCGCGGATTGCGTCAAGGGGTAAGTGAACGTCGGTTCCCACGTATTGCCGCCAGTCATGGCGCCGAAGGCCATATGGCTCGTTTGGTTTAGGTTTGTTCGACGTCTGCCCTGCACGTGATGAGGGTTCAGGCTGCACGAGCGCCTGCGGACAGACGTTGAACAAACCTCCAGGGACGAAACCGCGGAATGCTGCTGGGCGGGTTGGATGGGCGATGCGCTATGGCGAATTGAAACGCATCACCCGCGCAGGAAGTTCCACCGTGAGAGGCGACACGCGATTGGGATGGTGTTGGAGGTTGCCGAATTCAAGGTGGGTCGCCAATCGCGAATGCCCAGTAGGCGGTGAAATTGGTCGCGGTGAAGTCATGGAACAACGGGATCTCCTCGGCATTCGCGATACAGAAGCCGATGGCGGAGACGTGCATGTGCGGTAGCTCGGAGGGAAGGTAGTGGTCATGGCGGTGCCCGAATCAGGGGGCCGCGCAGGATGATCTCGACCACGCGCATGGCCGCGCCACAACACCGACACACGAAAGTCGGCGTTGGCGTGACGGCGGCTTCATCAACGACTGACTCAAGCCGGGGCGCGTTGAGCAAAGCACGCGCCTTGGCCAACCATTCCCGACGCCCGGCATTGGCCAGCAGCCCGTAGTGCCGAATCCGGTGGAAACCGCAAGGCAGCACATGCAGGAGAAAGCGGCGCATGAACTCCTCGGGGGCCAGCGTCATCGTCTTCTGGCGAGTACGTCCCTCGGCCCGGTAGTCCTTCCAGCGGAAGCGCACCCCGTTCTCGTCCATCGCTACCAGTCGCCGATTCGAGATGGCCACCCGGTGGGTGTAGCGGGAAAGGTAGGCCAGGACCGCCTCGGGGCCGGCAAACGGACGCTTCGCATACGTCACCCACTCGCAAGACCGCAGCGGCACCAACCACCGACCGAACGTGCCGGCATCGGCCAGACCAACATGCTCGCCGAAGAACTGCAACTGGCCGGCGTGATGCAGCTTCTCCAGTTCCTCGACGAAGCGCCGCCGGAACAACCGCGATAGGACGCGCACCGGCAGAAAGAAACCCCGCCGGCACGCGACCCAGCGTTTGCCGTCCGGGGAGAGGCCGCCGCCGGGCACGATGCCGTGGACGTGGGGATGGTGGGTCAGTGCCGACCCCCAGGTGTGCAGCACCAGCGTGGCGCCGATCTGTGCGCCAAGATGTTTCGGATCGGCGGCAATGGTCATCAGCGTTTCCGCCGCCATGTCGAACAGCAGGCGGTAGAGGGTGGCCTTGTTGCCATAGGCCAGGGCACTGATCGGTTCGGGAAGCGTGAAGACGACGTGGTAATACTCGACCGGCAGCAGGTCAGCCTGTCGGGCCTGCAGCCAGCGTTGCGCTGCCCTGGCCTGGCACTTCGGGCAGTGCCGGTTGCGGCAGGAGTTGTAGCTGATCTCCTGGTGGTCGCAGGCGTCGCAGCGCAACGCATGTCCTCCCAGCGCCGCGGTGCGGCACTGTTCGATGGCCGACATGACCTTGAGCTGCGAAAGGCTCAGGTGTCCGGCCAACTGCATGCGCCACGCCGGACCGTGGGTGCGGAAGATGTCGGCGACCTCCAGGGCAGGCCGCCCCATGGCGACCCTACGCGGAGTTCAACTTCTCCAGCGGGCTGACCACTTCACGCAGGATGTCCGTGGCCACCTGGGCGTACAGGGCGGTGGTTTCCAGTTTCTTGTGACCGAGCAGAACCTGAATCAGGCGTATATCGACCTTCTGCTCCAGCAGATGGGTAGCGAAGGCGTGGCGCAACGAGTGCATCGAGATGTGCTTGTCGATCCCGGCTTCGTCGGCAGCGGCGTGGATGGCACGGTTGAGTTGCCGCGTACTGAGGTGCCGGACCGGGTTCTGACCGGGAAACAGCCAGCCGCCGTTAAACATCCTGCCCTGGGCACGCGCCACCCGCCACCAGACGCGCAGGCGTTCGAGCAAGACAGGTGAGAGCAATGCGTAGCGATCCTTCTGGCCTTTGCCCTGTTCGACCCGAAGGGTCATGCGCTGGCTGTCGATGTCACCGACCTTCAGGTTGACCACCTCATTGACGCGCAGTCCGGTCGCGTAGGCCAATGCCAGTGCGGTTTGGTGCTTCAGGTTGCCGGCGGCGGCAATCAGCCGCTTCACCTCCTCGGGACTCAGGATCTCGGGCAGCTTGCGCGGCAGATGCACGGGTTTCATCTTGGCCATCGCCTCGGGCCGGTCCAGCGTGACGCCGAAGAAGAACTTCAGGCCGCAGATCGCGGAATTCAGCGATGCCGGCGACGTACCGTGGTCAACGAGATGCAACTGGTAATTGCGCAGGTCCTCGATGCTGGCAGTATCGGGTGAGCGCCCGAGGTACTTGGCAAACTGCCGTACGGCGCGAAGGTACTGGGACTGCGTCTTCTCGCCAAACTTGCGCATCCGCATGTCTTCGATCATGCGTTGCCGCAGCGGCGACACGGTGGGGTGCTTCGCTTCCATGATGGCCTCCTGTCAAAGTCGAGGCGGATTGCCTCAGCTTCGACAGTGGCACTCTTGCCGCCGGCGCGCACCAACACCCTTCACTTCATCTCAGGCGGACCGCATACCCCTACCGCGCAGCGGTTTAGTCCTCGGCCGAACAACCGCCGTACCACCAGCGCCGACTCTTGGCTGGGACCACTGTCCCGCTGCCCTGAGCGGCATTCCGCCTCTTGGTTACTGCGGGAACGAGTTCGATCTTGAACGCTAAGGCGACGGCCGCCGCGTATTGCTTTGGCGAGGCCGCCGCGGGCGGCTCGGCCATCTCACCTTGCAATCATTTTT
>JACRPB010000321.1 GCA_016214175.1 Rhodocyclales bacterium | reverse complement strand
GTCTTCTCCAGCATGTCGGCGCGGCCGCCGTAGGAGAGGATGTCGAGGCCGCAGGGCGCCAGCACCGTCGGCACGCCCCGCTCCACGGCCGCCAGCAGGCGCTCGGGGCCTGGATCGCGGTTGCCCTTGAACAAGTTCTCCATGACGCCGCCGATGCAGATGTCGAGCACGCCGTGAAAGGCGCCGGCGCGGATCATTTCCTCCATCGCCTTGTCGCCCTTGCCCTGGGCGTGGCAGACGATGGGCGTGAAGCCGGCCTCTTCGAGCATGCCGAGGGCGGTCTGCACGGCCATCTCGCCGAAGCCGAACGAGGACACGGCGACGCAGGGGCGGTCGAACTCGAACTGGGTGCCCTGGGTCATTTCCACCATGCCGCAAATGGCGCCGACGGCGTTGATGATCTGCGCCTTCAGCAGCGGATTCATTTTCACGATGTCGAGCACCGTGTGGTGCATGGTGATGTCGTGGGTGCCGACGTACTTGTCGATGTAGGCCGGATGCGCCGCCATCGGCGAAGCCATCAGCTTCGGCATGCCGAAGGGCAGGCGCTTCATGATCGAGGTCGCGACCAGGGTCGAGGTGCCGCCGCCGATGCCGATGATGCCGTGCACGCGCCCGGCCTGGAGCAACTCGTCGACGATGGCCGCCGCCCCCGCGATCTGGTTGTTGGTGGCGGCGTCGCGGTCGGAGCGGTATTTCTCTCGCACCAGACCGATCGGCATGCCGCCGCGCCGCGCCACTTCCTCGGTGGTGATGTCGCCGGGAAAAGGCGGCGGCTCCTCCATGCTGAAGTCGAGCAGGATGGCCTCATGCCCGCGGCCGGCGATCAGGTCCTTGACGAACACGATCTCCTCGCCGCGGGTGTCCAGGTTGCAGACGATGACGATGCCTTTTTTGGTCATGGCCCTACTTTGCCTTCTTCACCTCAGGGCGCGTCAAGCGATTGATCATGCCGGCGACCGGGCTGGCGCCGCCGAAGCCGTATTCGTTCCAGCGGTCCGAGACCTTTTGCAGCACCGTGCGATCCATGAAGATCTCGTTCGGCTTGTTGGCCCACTCGTAGGGCGTACAGGCGTCGAGAATGATGCGGCTGACGATGTCGCGCGCCTCGATCGGCAGGCCGGGATCGAGCGGCGTCGAGCGGCCGCGGTCGATGATCTGCGCCGAGCGCTTCGGATCGAAGCGCGTCGCCAGCGCCCACCAGACGCGGTCCCAGTCGTCGGCCTCGATGTCGTGGTCGACGACGATGACGCCCTTGACGCCGTAGTGGCCGGTGGTCGAGGCGATCACGGCGTTGCCGACGTGGTTCGAGTGCCCCGGATACATCTGCTTCACCGAGACCACGACCCAGAAGCGGCCGCAGGCCTCGGGCGGGATGTACACGCTCTGGATGCCCGGCACCTTCATCGTCTCCAGGTCGTGCCACAGCGTCGCCGTGCGGTTGAGCGACTGGATCATGTGGATGTCGTTGATCGGCTTGCCGACCGTGGTCGACCACATGATGGGCTTGTTGCGGTGGAGGATGCGCTTGATGCGCAGCACCGGCTTCGGGTAGTCCTTGCCCTTGTTGCCCGAGTAGTAGCCCGTGTATTCGCCGAACGGGCCTTCGTCCATCAGTTCGTTGGGATCGATCCAGCCTTCGGCGATGATCTCGGCCGTGGCCGGCAGCGTGAGGCCGGTGAGCTCGGACTTGAACACCGGCACCGGGCGGCCGCGCAGCGAGCCGGCGACTTCGTATTCGTCGGTCTGGGCGCTGACCAGGGTCGAGCCGGCGAGGAACAGCACCGGGTCGGTGCCGACGACGTAGGCGGCCGGCATCAGTTCGCCGCGCTCCTGGTACTTCTTCATGTGCATGTCGCCATGCTTGCCCTTGATGATCTGCGAGCCGAGGATGTCCTTGCCCAGCACCTGGGCGCGGTAGGTGCCGAGGTTGGTCCAGCCGGTGTCGGGGTCCTGGGTGACGAGGAAGCCGGCGGTGCAGAAAAAGCGGCCGCCGTCGTCGGGATAGAACCAGGGCGAGGGGAACATCTCGATGTCGACCTTGTCGCCGGTGACGACGTTTTCCATGACTGGCGGGTTGTCCACGAACTCCGGCTTGATCATCTGCTTGGTGGTCAGTTCCATCCAGGTCTTCGACAACTGGCTCATCGACAGCGACGGGTCCTGCTCCAGCGCGATGGCCAGGCGCTGCGAAGTGGTGAAGGCGCTGGTGAACACCGGGATGTCGTAGCCCTTGACGTTGTCGTAAAGCAGCGCCGGTCCCTTCTGTTCCTCGTTGACCTTGGACACGTGGCAGAGCTCGAACTTCCAGTCGACCTCGGCCTTGACTTGGTGCAACTGGCCGTGCGCCTCCAGGGCGGCGATATAGCTGCGCAGGTCGTCGATGGCGGCTACCGGGGTACGTGCATTCATGATTTCTCCGTTGAGTGCTTTGAAAAAACTAGCTGACTTTCCGGCCGGCGAGCATGCCGGCGAGGATGTAATCCATGGCCGAGGCGCCGGCCGCGGCGACCGGGGCGGCGGCCTTCTGGCTCCACACCGTTTCGGGCCGCGCCTGGAGGATGAAAATGTTGCCGCCCGCGGGCAGGTTCTTGTCCACCGCCCACTCGATGTCCATCGGCCGGCCGTAGTGCTTTTCGATCTGTTTGCCCATCCAGGCGAGTTCGGTGATTTCGTCGTCGATCAGCGACTGGATGTTCTGGCGCTCGAAGGGAATCTCGACCGCATGCGAGACCTGGTTCTGCAGGTCCACGGTGTAGCAGAGTTCCTTGCGCGAAATGGTGCGGTCGATGATGTCGAGCGTCACCTTGTTCACCACGAAATGGTCGGGCGTCACTTCGCCCGAGACCACCGATTCGCCGAAGCCGAAATTCGAATCGATGACGATCACCGAGCGGTCGCCGTTGGCCGGATGGATGGTGAACATGACGCCGGCGGTATAGGAGTTGGCCAGCGCCGCATATGCTCGATCACTTCGTCCGCGCCGCGGATCCAGAGATAGGTGTCCTGCTGGCCGGCGAAGCTGGCGCCGGGCAGGTCTTCGGCCGTGGCGCTGGAGCGCACGGCGACCGGCACCGCCGGCAGGCAGCAGCGCACCGAGAGTTGGCGGTAATGCTCGGCGACCAGATCTTCGAGTTCCGCCGAAAAGGGATGCGCTTCGATGGCGGCGCGGATGGAGGCGCTGGCTTTTTCCAGCGCCTCCAAATCCTGGCAGTCTAGCGTTTTCACCATCAAGGCCAGTTCGCGCTCCAGGCCCGAATCGGCCATGAAGGCGCGATAGCCTTCGGTGGTCAGCGCGAAGCCGGGCGGCACGCGCACGCCGGCGCCGATCAGTTCGCCGAGCGAGGAGCACTTGCCGCCGACCAGGGCCACCGAGTCCTTGCGGCAAGCCTCCAGCCAGCAGACCAGGGGCTTGCCCTGCCCGGCGATATCCGACGCACCCACCCTCGTCTCCCTCAGCGCACGATGGAAATGACGCCGGAGGAACCGTCCACGCGCAGCAGCATGCCGGACTGGATCACCTTGGTCGCATGCCCGGTGCCGACCACCGCCGGCATGCCGTATTCGCGGCAGACGATGGCGGCATGGCTCATGACGCCGCCGACGTCGGTGACGCAGGCCTTGATCTTGGCGAAGGCCGGCGCCCAGGACGGCGAAGTCGTCGGCGCCACCAGGATCTCGCCTTCCTGCAACTGGCCGACCTCGGCCACCGTCTTGCAGACGCGGGCGCGTCCTTCGACGATGCCGGGACTGCCGGCGAAGCCCTTGAGCTCGGTGATGGTGGACGGATCCTTGACCTCCTGCACCGCCGACCAGTCGGCCAGCGATTTGTTGGTGACGCCCCAGAGCACGATGGTGAAGGGCTCCTGGATCACTTCCGGCGCCGTGCCGATGGCCGGCGGCGCGCTCCACTCCTTGAACTTCTGCATCACGCCCTTGCGCCAGCCGATTTCCTTCGGCCAGACCTGGGTGCCGCGCGGCGTGACGCCGGTGGCCCAGGCGGTGACGACGTCCCACAACGCCGACTTGATCTCGTCGCGGCGCAGCAGCCAGATGTCCTCGACGTCGGCGATGACGCCGTGCT